>PWLA01000284.1 GCA_003559555.1 Gemmatimonadota bacterium
ACGTCGGGCTCGGTGAGATCCACCTCGGGGGTGGCGTCGGGCTCGAAGTCCACGGGCTCGGGCAGATCGGCCTCGATGGTGGGAATCGGCGGAGGCTGGATGGGGTCGGGGGGCGCCGAGCTGAGGGCCACCGCCTGCATAAACCCCTCGGCCGCCTGGTCATCCTGCGCCTGTGGACCCGCAGCGGCGAAGGGGGACTCCGGTCCTCCACCCGAAGGCCAGAGGAGGAAGAGCAGCACGTGCAGCCCCACCGAGATCACGAACGCGGCCCGCCAGATCTCCCGCTCCCGCCTGCGCCGGTCTCGAACGGAGAGGACGCCGGATTCCTCCGCACCCTCCTCCGCCGTTTCAGGCTCTCGATTCTGGTCTGGCATGGCGTGCCTCGTGAAACTTCAACTGGACCGGAGGTCGGGCCCGAACGACCCGGGCCTCTCCCCTGCCCTCTCCTAATACGGCGCGGGGTGGGTTCAGGTTTCCTGGCGCCTTCCCCACCTTCCACCCCGATGGGGGGTGTGTCGAAACCCACCACGCCTTATCGTACCCCAACCCTCAACGTATGACTCCACCCTCAACCCTCAACGCCATGGGACTCGTGGGACAGGGAAACCCCCAGGTCCGCGAGCTCATGGACCGGCTTTCAGCGGGCCGGCTCCTCCCCGAGCAGGCCGGCTCCATCCGCGAACGCCTGGACGAGCACGTCTCGTTCTACCTCCTTCCCATCTCGGGCTTCCTCTTTCTCTTCTTTTCCGTCCTGGTTCCCACGCACCTGGCGGTGATGCCCGCCGGCCTGGAGCGGGACGTGGTCGTGGCGTGCGCCCTCCTGTCAGCGGCCCTGCTGGGCACCCTGACCCTGACCCTTCGGCGCATCAGAGTTCCCTCCCGGTGGGCCCACCTGCTGGCCTTCGGAACCATCATGATTCCCCTGGCCAACAGCCTTCTCCACATGGGGCTCACCGGCGACGCCATCCACACCACCAACGTCATGCTGGTGATCCTGGCCACGGGGGCCATCGTGCTCAGGCTCAAGTGGCTGGTCCTGACCCAGGCCATGGCCGTGGGAGGGTGGGCCGTCGTGGCCCTCCTGGCCGTGGAGAACGGCGGCGACTGGTTCCACTTCGGGTTCGGCGTCTTCCTCTCGCTCCTGGTGGCGGTCGTGGTCTACCGCATGCACGTGGCGAGCCTCGTGGGGCTCGAGCACCTGAACCTGGAGCTGGACGACCTGGCGCACCTGGACGGGCTCACCGGTATCGCCAACCGTCGGGCCTTCGACGATCGGCTGGCGCGGGAGTGGGACCGACACGTGGAGGAGGAGACCTCCCTGGCCGTGGTCACCTGTGACCTGGACCAGTTCAAGCTCCTGAACGACACCCGGGGTCACGGCGCCGGAGACGTGGCCCTCGGGCAGGTGGCCGGTGTGCTCCGGGCTACGGCCCGCAGCGAGGACGACCTTCCGGCCCGGGTTGGAGGCGAGGAGTTCGCGCTCCTCCTTCCCCGCACCACCGGCGAGCAGGCCATGCTGGTGGCCGAGCGGATCCGGGACGGGGTGGCCCGCCTGAACATCCCCAACCCGGACGCCCCTCCACCCTCCACCCTTACGGTGAGCCTGGGAGTGGCCGACACCGTACCACGTTCGGGGGACCGTCCTTCATCCTTCATGAGCGCCGCCGACGAGGCCCTCTACCAGGCCAAGGCCCAGGGGCGAAACCGGAGTGTCCGGAGCAGTGCAAAAAGGTAGCGGGCTACCAGGCGACTGCTAAAAGAACCTGTACGGCGGCGAGGTGAAGCTCCCCGGCAGGTACTCCACCATGAAGGGCCCGTAGGCGATGAGGATCAGGACCACGGCCGCGATGAACCAGTAGCGCAGCCGGTCCAGGTGGAGCTCCCAGCCGCCCTCGGCCGGCGCCTCGTGGGTCACCGTGAAGGGGATGTCGTCGGGCTTGTCCACCTTCTTGCCGAAGAGCACGGTCCCCACCAGCACCGCAAAGAAGAGGGCACCGCCGATGAACATGAGGGTGCCGCCCAGCCCGGTGAGCAGACCGGCCAGCTCCCACCCCGGCTTGGAGTAGGGCGCCTCGATGATCAGCGTCCGCCGGGGCATCCCGTCGAGCCCTCCGGAGATGAGCCCGCGGGCCATGACCAGGACCCCGATGAAGTAGATCCACGACTGGAGCACCGCCATCCCCTTGCCCACCAGCTCGCGGCGGGTCAGGTACGGGATGAGCCAGTAGGCAATCCCCATGAACGACATGGTCACCGCCGAGCCCACCGTCATGTGGAAGTGCCCCGGCACCCAGGCAGTGTTGTGGATGGCCTGGTTCAGGTTGTAGGAGGCGTTGATGAGCCCGGTGGCGCCTCCCAGGGTGAAGGTGAGCATGGCCAGGATCTGGGCCACCAGCGCCGGGTTCTTCCAGTCCAGCTTCGTGAACCAGTCCACCAGACCCGTGCCGCCGCGCCGCCGGCCCCCGATCTCCAGCGCGTACATGACGCTGAAGGCCGTCACCAGCGAGGGGAAGAAGACCCCGAAGGTGAGGGTGGCGTGGAGCGCCTTCATCCCGGTTCCGATCCCCGGATCGGTGTACTGGTGGTGGAACCCGG
>PWLA01000066.1 GCA_003559555.1 Gemmatimonadota bacterium
CGGTAGCCGGCCGATTCCCTCGGCCGCGCAGAGGCATGCGGTGCCAAAGGACTCCCGCCCGGCAACTCGCGGGTGGCCACTTCTGCGAAGACACCGCGGCCGCTGGAAGTTCCCGGGCCCACCGAAATCCGCCTTGCGCATCAGTCTGGGCTCGGGAGGTGGGAACCCTTCTGCGGCGTCCCGGCATTCCCATGGGCGAAGGACAGAAGCAGATACTTGAAAGTCGAGATCAACCCTCACGAGGAAAGCTTCATGAACGCACTCAAACCTCTGGCCCGCCACGCTCACTGGGCACTTCGCCTGGCCATCCTCAGCGTATTCCTCTACCATGGCCTGGACAAGTTCGGCAACCTGGGGGGATTCGCCGAGATGACCGGCCTGCCGGTAGTCGTGGCACTTCTGGTGGCACTGGCCGAAGCCGGCGGCGGCCTCCTGGTCTTCCTGGGCGGCTTTCTGAAGGACTGGATGACCCGCCTGGGAGCCCTGGCCATCATGCCGGTCATGCTGGGCGCCATCTTCATGGTCCACTGGGGACAGTGGAGCTTCATGGCCACCGAGACCCATCCCATGGGCGGTATGGAGTTTCAGGTCACCCTTCTCCTCATCGTCGTCTACCTGGCCATCAAGGGGAACGGAGTCAATCATCCTGGGGACGCGCCGGTCAATGCCGGCGCCGAGACGATCCACCAGGCCGCCTGACACCGAGGGACGCCGGAACCAGGACAGTGCTCCGTGCAGCATCGGGCGCCATGGTGCGTAGCCACCATGGAGCATCACCCCCCGGACGCGTGTAGTCCCAGTCAGCCATGTCAAACCAGCATCGCAGCACGCAACACGCACCGAACCCGAGGCCGGACCGGCAGGGGACCCCGACATTCGGGACGTCCGTACCCAGGGGAAACCGCCGCGCCCCGTGCATCGTCTTCGCCTATGGGTCGAACCTCTTTCAGAAACGAATGGCAGGACGGATCCCCTCGGCCACCGTGTTGGGCCCCGCCGTCCTCCCGGGCCATGAGCTCCGCTTCCACATGCAGTCCACCGATGGCTCGGCGAAGGCCGACGCCTACCGCACCGACGACCCGACCCACCGGGTCGCAGGTGTCCTCTATCGGATCTCCCCGGCCGAGTTGTCGATCCTGGACCACTACGAGGGGGGCTACACCCGGCAGCTGCACCCATTCCGGCCAGAGGGTGGGGAGGAAACCGGAGGAAGGGTCCGTGCCTGGACCTACCACGCTCGGCCTGAGCGAATCGATCCCGAACTGCGCCCCTTCGACTGGTACCATCGGTTCGTGGTGGCAGGAGCACGGAGCCACGGAATCGATCCGAAGTACGTCGAGCGGCTGACCCGGATCCCGGTGGTCCAGACCGGAGGGCAGGCTCCGCACCTCCTGCGCTGACCGTCGGGTCCGGCGGCGGGGACCGAACCTTCCTCGCGGAAACCCTGGCACCCGCACCTACGTAGTCGGGGATGCGTGGCACACCGGCCGCGTGCTTCGATGCCACTCCCATCCCCCGCACGCCATGCACCTTCTCCGCTGGCTCCTGAAGACCGTGGTCCTCGCCCTGGGTGCGAAGCTGCTCAAATGGCTCCTCCGCCGAATCGGCCGAATCTTCACCTGATCCAGGAGGAGGCCGGTCACCCCCCGGCGATGGCGCCCACGACCCTCAGGGGCTCCTCGCCGGTCATCACCCGACCGGGAAGAGGGGTGTCCGGGGGATCATGGGACAGATCGTGCCCCTCCGCGAAGAGACGGACATAGGCCCGGCGCCCTTCGGCTCCGTGCTCCCGGACCGTGCCCTTCAATACCGGATGCTCGGCCTCCAGGGCATCCAGCACATCGGCCAGGGTGGCGTGGTCGCCCACCGTCACGGACACCTCCCGGGACACGCCTGCCAGGCGTTGCAGGTGGGCCGGGAGCTCCACCCTCACCGTGATCATGGGATCGTCTGCGCCTCCACCGAGAGGATGCGGGGCAGATGCTCGGCAATGGGTCGCCAGCTATCGCCCTCGTCGGCCGAGGCGAAGAGGGTCCCGCCCGTGGTGCCCATGTAGAGTCCGCAGGGATCCATGGCATCAACGGTCAGGGCATCGCGCAGGACATTCTGAAAGCAGTCTCCTTGCGGAAGGCCTCGGGTGAGCGCCTCCCACTCGCCACCGCCCGTCCGACTCCGGTATACCTGCAGCTTGCCCTCGGGCGGATAGTGCTCGGAGTCGCTCAGAATGGGGACCACATAGATGGTCTCCGGCTCCTGGGGATGCACGACGATGGGAAAGCCGAAGTCGGAGGGAAGGTTCCCGCTCACCTCCGTCCAGTTGGCGCCGGCGTCGTCCGATCGGCACACGTCCCAGTGCTTCTGCATGAAGACGGTATCGGAGCGGGACGGGTGCATGGCGAGCTTGTGAATACAGTGACCCACCGGGGCCTCCGGCTCCGGCAGAAACTCCGACCGGAGCCCTCCGGTGGCCACCGCCCACGATGCGCCTCCGTCATCGGTGCGAAAGACCCCGGCCGCCGAAATTGCGACGTACATGCGGTCTTCGTCGCCGGGATCGATGAGGATGGTGTGGAGGCACATTCCACCGGCCCCCGGTTGCCAGGTCCGACCGGTGGAATGCTGTCGGAGCGCCTCCACCTCGTTCCACGTCCGCCCACCATCAGTGGAGCGGAAGAGGGCGGCGTCCTCCACTCCCGCGAAGACGGTGTCGGCATCGGAGGGCGAGGGCTGAAGGTGCCAGACCCGCTTGAAATCCCACGGGTGGGGGGTACCATCATACCACTGGTGGGTCCCGGGTTCACCGACATACGCGAACTCGTTGCCCACCGGCTCCCAGGTCCGGCCGCCGTCGTCGGAACGCTGCACCACCTGGCCATGCCAGTCGGTCCAGGGGGCGGCATAGAGGCGGTCGGGGTTCGTGGCGGCGCCCTGCACGTGCATGACCACCCAGCCGCCGAAGTGGGGGCCCTCGATGCGCCACTGGCGTCGGGCCCCATCGGAGGTGAGGATGAAGGCGCCCTTCTTGGTTCCCACCAGGACTCGGACTCGGGACATGCCGGCCTCCTTTGACTCGGTTGAGGTTCACCGGTGTTCGCCACCGGCCCGTGACCGGAGCCCATCCCCCCCTGGTGCATCGGGCGCCGGGGCTTTCCGGTCCACCGTTCCTGTCCTTCCAGCTCGGATCCCCGACCAGACGGATGGTGGCATTTCGCTACTGACGTGTATGCGCACTTACTTGCCATGTCAAGCAATCTCTCCATGATCAAACCTCCCTGGACGACAGCGTCCGGGTCAAACTCCCGGGAGGCTGTCAGAAACACGCCCCCCGAGTCGTTCGTACGACTGAATGGAAGGGAGTCCTTCCATCGTTCGATGACTGCGCAGTGAACCTGCAGGAGCTATAGATGATCGACGGGATACGAACCACGACCGCCACCACTCTCGTCCTTTTCCTCTCATGTGGACTTCTGGCCCTGGGAGGGTGCGACGACAGCGATCCCACCCTTCCCCCGCCTGGCGAGACCATCGCAGAGAACTTTGCCTTCGAGGACGGCATGGAGGGTTGGTACGCAGTCGCCACCGACACCCTCTCGCCCCCCATCGAATGGCACGTCGAGCACACCGCCGAACCCTCGCACACCGGAGCCGGCGCCGTGGAGCTGTTTCTGGCGAACTACAACGACGCCGGAAAAATCTGGATGGAGAGGCCCTTCGACCTGGAGGCCGGAACCACCTACGAGGTGGAGGTGGACTACGCCTTTGGTACCACCGACTGGGGAGACGTGAACCTCTTCACCATCATCGCAGGGGTGCACTCGAGCCCGCCCCGCGAGGCGGAAGACCTCAGCTTTCAGGGCGACACCGGACACGGCCAGTCCCAGGATGCCGGACTCGTCTGGCTCGACAAGTCCTACTCCTTCACGGCCACCGCTTCGGGCGCAGGCACCCTGTACGTGGCGCTGGGCGTATGGGGGACCTGGGAGACGCCCCGGACCTACTTCGTGGACGACGTGACCGTTCGCTTCACGCCGGTGGGATGAGCGGGGATCCCCGCGACCGCGGGAGGAACCAAGGGGACTGAGTTCCGGTATCCTGCAGGACGTCACCGGATGTCCCGTGCGCCGTGCAGGTGTGCATCGGCCGCAATCCGGCCCTCGGACCGGCTCCGAACCCAAGGGATGCCCCATGCTCCGTGCCCTCTTCTCGGTTGTCGCCGGCTATCTGACCGTGGTGGTTGTCATCATGGGCAGCTTCACCCTCCTCTGGGCGCTGCTGGGGCAGGCGGCAGCCTTCCACCCGGGCACGACGCAAGTCACCGGCACCTGGCTTGCCGCCGCCCTGCCCCTGAACCTGGCGGCGGCCATCATCGGAGGGATCGTCGCCGCATGGCTGGCTCGGAGCCGAGCCCTCGCCGGCATCCTTGGCCTGGCGGGGCTCATCCTGGTCCTGGGGGTCGCCGCGGCCCTGGCGCAGACCGGAGCTCCGGTCGGCTATGGGGTCCTTTCCAGCTCTGCAGACCTCACGGCTTTCGAAGCAGCGATTCAGGCCCGCCAACCCGTGTGGGTGGCGTGGTTCCTTCCCTTTCTCGGAAGTGCAGGCGCGCTGGCCGGAGGTGGCCTGGTCCTCCTCGGCCGGGCTCGTCGCGGACGCGCCATTCAGGGGACGAATGCACCGGCGCCGGGTTGAGTCGAGGGTGGTGGCTCAGGCGGTGACCGCAGGTGCCACCGGATCCGGGTGAGCACCTTTCGCCGGGGGGCCGGTCGTGGATGAGCTCATGGAACGGGCCCTGGAGTTCCTGTTCGGGCTCTCTGAAACCACCATCTACCTCCTCATCGGCCTCCTCTGCTGGGCCGAGGCCGCCTTCTTCCTGGGGTTCGTCACCCCCGGCGAGATCGCCGTGGCCACCGGGGGCATTCTGGCCTCCCGCGGGCCGGTGTCAGTAGAGTGGCTGATCCTGGCCGCCACGGTGGGCACGGTGGCCGGAAACACCACGGGGTACTGGCTGGGCCGGATATGGGGCAGCAGACTCCTGGCCTGGAGCCCGTTGCAGAGGGGGCTGGGCGGACCCATCGACAAGTCCATGTCCTTTCTGGAACGGAGGGGCCAGTGGGCCATCGTGCTGAGTCGTCTCACCACCGTCACCCGGATCACCATCCCCTTCATGGTGGGAGCCTCCGGCCTTCGGTACCGCCGGTTCCTGGCCTTTGATATACCCACCGCCGCGGCATGGGCTGCCGCGTGGGTGATGGTGGGCTTCATCCTGGGCGAGTCCTGGACGGTTCTGATGGACCGGGCCGGGGAGGCGGCCTTCCTGGTGCTGATCCTGGGCGTCGCCGCCCTGGTGATCCGCTGGATCGCGAAACTGCTGGCGGCCAATCAGCAGCGGGTCCGGGCTGCCGTCCGGCTGGTCCTGACCGTGACGGGCCTGCGCCCCCTGGCCCGCCGCGTGGCCCCCGCCCTTCAGTGGGTCGGCCGACGCTTCGACCCCCGTCTGGCCCGGGGACTCAACCTGACCCTTGGCTTCATCGTCCTCGTGGCGGCGGCGGGCAGTGTGGGTCTCGTCCTGAGTCAGACTCGGGCGGTATGGGGGCTCGCCCTCATCGACTTCCCCGTCCTGGAGTGGATGGGGGCCACCCGGACCGACGATGCCGTCCGGATCGCCCGGACGGGCCTCCAGGCCTTTCACTGGCCCGGGTTCCTCTTTCTGGCCCTTCCCGTGGTGGCTGTCCTGGCCTGGAAGGTGAGCATCTGGGCCGCCGTGAGGGCAGCATTGGGTGTGGTGGGCGCCGGCCTCGGAGCCTACGGGCTGGATCGCCATGTCCTGGAGGGCGTGGTCCCCAGGGCGGAATTCCCCTCGGTTCCGGTGGCGGTGGCTGCCGCCCTCCTGGTCCACACCACCGTGTCCACCGGCGCCCGGGCGGGCTGGGGCCCGGGGGTGACGGCTGGGGCGGTGGGCTCCTTCGTGGTCTTTGCCGTCGCCCTGGGTACGATCGTGGCCGGATGGGCGGCACCGTCGGGGATCGCCCTGGGGCTGGCCCTGGGGATGGCCTGGGCCACGACGCTGGAGCTTCAGTGGATCATCTCGAGCGGGCGTCCTTCCGACGACGCCTCCGAGCCGGAAGCCTCCGCCTGAGATCAGGCCGGCCACCCCGGTTCACCGGAGGTCCAACCGATCCACCGTACGGGCCAGGAGACGGGCGTGGTAGTCCCGATAGTTCTCCCGGGTCTGGGGGAAGTACTCGTGGACTTCCGCCGGGTTGTACTGGACGATCTGCCCGTTGGGCCGAATGGAGTGGCCCATGGACCACTGGTGGGTGACGATGGGCCGGCCGGTGGTGGGAAATCTGAGGATTTCGGTGGCCTGCCAGGTGTTGCTGTATCCCCCCGCGGACATGCCCATGACGTGCCCCAGGCCGTTGTCCACCACCTGGGCGGCGAACTGATCCAGGTGGGAGCCTCCCTTGGGCCCTAGCCAGACGGTGAGGCCGCCCCGGAAGTGGACATCGGCGGGTTCGATGATGCCGTCGGACCACTTGGGAGCGTGGGCCCCCTTGAAGGGGACGTCATTGGTGAAGCGACGTCCGGCCTCGATGGCCTGCTGCACGTCCTCCTCGAGCCATTCCAGTTGCCAGCTCCCGTCATCTTCCACCGCAGGTGAGATCTCGCCGGAACGAAGTCCGGCGATCTGGTCGTCCACCCATCGAACCATGGCCTCGCTCACCATGAGGTTTCCGAAGGTGCCCTTGTGGGGACTGGGCTGGAGCCGGGCCACCGCATAGGAGCCCCGGGATCCCCCTCCGGCCCGGGTGGCGTCCACCACCACGTGATGGTCCAGGAGCCCCTCGGCCTCGGCGAACTCCATGAGGGTGTCCATGGCCTCGGGCAAGTCCCGCCGGAACCCCTTCCACTGGAGGATCACCAATTCGGGACCATCGGTCTCTGGAAGGTAGAGCGCGAAGGTCTCGTTGTCGCTCACCTCCGGCACCTGGCGGAAACCCGGATAGCTGGGCTCCCCGGTTCCTTCCCACTGGATCTCCCCGGGGTCCAGGTACGGGAGCTCCACCTGGTACTCGCCGACTTCGGGATCGTCCAGCACCAGGGTCAGCGCCTCGCCGTAGAAGCGGGCCGGGAACTGGACGCTCCGCTGGGGGACCCAGAACCCGAACCACCAGAGAAAGGAAGGCTCGGTGGAGTACCGGTGATAGGGGCGGACGGCCTCCCGGTACTCGTCCACCGCCATCCCGTTGATCGCCAGCACCCGGTGTCCGAGACCGGGCTCGGCACCGTACGCTCCCGCCGCCGCCGATACCGACCGATCACCCACGAAGAGCACCGGATCGTCAAGGTCTCCGTAGTCGATTCGAAGACGAACCGGAGCCCGGGGCACACGGCTGTCCTCCACCGGCGTGTTGGCCTGGGACTCCTGGATCCCCACCGTATCGGGAAAGGTGAGCCCGCCGTCCACCGGGCCGAGGCGCAGGTGCCGGTCCTTTCTGGCGTTTGAGATCTTGAGAAGCGCATAGTAGAAGGCCGAATCCGAGTCCGCAGCCAGGAGCTCGTCCCGGTAGACCTCCATCGCCGCAGGCACGTCGAGCCCCGCCGGGTGCGCCCGGTGGGTCGGGTGGTCGGCCAGGGCCGCGAACGCGTCCCACTCCATGGTGCTCTCCACCAGGAAGTCGAAGAGGGCCTCCCGGTCCGCTTGCGTCCCTACATCGAAAGTGAGCTCCGGATCCGGCTGCTCGTTCAGTTCTGGCTGGTCATCCCGGGCCGACGGGGTCTCCCCTCCCTCGGTCCCGCAGGCCGCCAGGGCCATGACCGAGGTGACGAGGGCAAAGATGGATCTTCTCATCATTCCAGTGCCTCCCTTATGCGACGAAGCGCTTCTTCCAGGTCATCCCGGGATTTCACGCAGGTGATCCGGAGGAAGCCCTCCCCCTGGGGACCGAACGCCGAACCCGGCACCACGGCCACGTGGTGGTCCGCCAGGAGTCGTTCGGCCAGCGCCACGGAGCCTTCTCCAGTCTCCCGAATGTCGGCCCAGCCGTAGTAGCCCCCCTCCGGCATCCGGCACGACAGCCCGGGGAGGGCGTCCAGCTCCCGGGTCATGAAGTCGCACCGCGCTTCCCACTCCTCCCAGAGCTCGGTCAGCTCCGGGCCCGGCTCCTGACCGAAGGCCAACGCCCCGCCCACCTGAGTGAACGAACCCACGCAGGTGGCCAGGTGCTGCTGGAGGGTGACCATGGCAGCCACCACCTCTTCTGGCGCGTAGGCGAAACCGATTCGCCAGCCTCCCATGGCCGCAGTCTTGGTGAGTCCCATGAGGGTGATGCTCCGTCCCTCCATCCCGGGTCGGGTTGCGATGCAGGTGTGGGTCCGTCCGTCCCAGACCACCCGCTCGTAGATCTCGTCCGAGATGACCCAGAGATCGTGCTTGCGGGCCACGCCGGCGATCACGTCCAGCTCCTGGGGTCGGTGGACGGTCCCGGTGGGGTTGTGGGGCGAGCAGAAGAGGATCGCCCGGGTCCGTTCGGTGACCGCCGCCTCGAGAGGGCCTTCTCTCCACCGATACCCCGTTTCTGGATCCAGGGGGACCGGAACCGGCACCCCTCCAAAGAAGCGGATGGTGGGCGCGTAGCTCACGAATCCCGGGTCCTCCAGGATCACTTCGTCACCCGGCTCCAGGGTGGCCAGCAGCGCGAGGGTCAGCCCGTTCTTGCACCCGAAGGTGGCGATGATCTCACGCTCGGGGTCGGCCTGGATCCCGTTCTCCCGAGACAGCTTCCGGGCGCAGGCCTCCCTGTACTCGGGCTTTCCCCGGGCCATGGTCTGGTGCGTGTCCCCGCTGTGGAGGGCAGCGGAAGCGGCCTCGCAGATGGAGGGGGGGGTGGGCTCGGCCGCCCGTCCGGCGGAGAGGTCGATGACGTCCTCTCCCCTGCGGCGGAGTGTCTTGGCCAGATCCGCGATCCGCACCGTCGCGGACGAGGGCGCCGCCTGGACGCGCTGGGCGATCCCTCGTCTCGTACCGTTCAGGTCTTCCTTCACTGTGTCCCTCCAGACGGTTCTTCCGAAATGGTGGCCGACGAGGAGGCGGACGGGGAGGCGAAGGCCACGTCCTTTCGCCAACCCTCGCTCTGGGCAATGAGAGTGGTCCCCACCATGTCTCCGGTCACGTTGATGGTGGTGTTGCCTACGTCGATCAACCGGTAGATGCCGCCCATGATCACCGCCATCTCCACCGGCAGGTTGAAGGCCTGCACGAAGATGAGGGCGATGACCAGGCCTCCCCCGGGGATGCCTCCGGATCCCTCCGAGAGAATGAGTCCCACCAGGAGGATCACCAGCACCTCACCCAGGGTGAAATCGACGCCGGCCGCCTGAGCGGTAAAGAGGAGGATGGCCGAGAGCATGATGGCCGTCCCGTCCTTGTTGAGCTGGGCCCCCAGGGGAAGGGTGAAGCTGTAGACGCTGGCCGGCAAGCGGAGCCGCTCCTCCGCCATCTGGAGCGCCACCGAGAGGCTGGCCAGACTGCTGCAGGTGCCGGCTGCCGTGGCATAGAGGGGGCCGGTCCGCCCCAGGAACTCCCGGGGCCTGAAATCCGTGAAGGCCGCCAGGATCCCCATTTGAAGCCCGAACATGCACGCCTGTGCGATCCAGATCCCGATCAGGAAGAGGGCCAGCGGGCCGAAGATCTGGTCACCATACTCTCCCACCGTGGCTGCGGTGAGGGCCCCGATCCCGATGGGACCGAAGCGCATGATGATGTCCACCAGCTTCCGGAGCGCCGAGGCGAAGGCGTCGAAGAGCCGCGCCAGCGGCGCCCGATGCTCGTCCGAAAGGAGCAGGGTGGACACCCCCAGAAAGATGGCGAAGACCACGATCTGTACCACTTCGCCCTCGGCGAAGGCGCGCACCGCGTTCTCGGGGACCATGTCCAGCAGAACCTGGACGACCCCCGGGATCTCTCCGAACTCCTCGTCCACCCCCTCCCCGCTTCCGGTCAGGTCCATCCCCTCGCCGGGCCGGATGAGGCTCATCATCACCAGGCCCAGGGTGAGCGCCACGGTGGTGGTGCCCAGGTAGAAGGCCATGACCTTGGCCCCCAGACGGCCCAGGATGCCCAGGTCTTCCAGTGCGGTGAGACCGCCCAGGAGGTTGAAGAAGACCAGGGGGATGGCCGCCATCAGGAGGAGGCGAATGAAGAGATCGCCCAGGGGCTCCAGCGCCATGGCCGGCCCCGGTGCTCCGATCCCCAGCCCGACCCCCAGCACCATGAAGATGAGGATCTTGGTTCCCAGGGAGAGGTCCCGGTACCAGAGCCACACCCGCTTCAACCCCTGAGGACGGCGTCCCTCCGAGGACCCCTCTGAGGACCCCTCTGAGGACCCCTC
>PWLA01000343.1 GCA_003559555.1 Gemmatimonadota bacterium
CGTGACATACGGCGTATCCGGGAGCAACTCGAATCCGGGACGCCTTCCTCCGATGGGCCTGTCTGGGAGACCACCCGGACCACCTTCCCACCGGAGATCCGGGGTCGGACTGGGAGGAAGCCCTCCTCCGACGGGTCCTCTCGCCCGGCGGCGACCTCCACGATGCGCCCCTCCGGCGGCTGGCCATGGCCTTCCAGCGCCCCGAACGCTACGGATCGCTCCTGCGGGCCCTGGCCCACGGTCCCCTGGACTGGGCCGAGTTGAGGCGGCGGACCCGGGGGATCGAGAGCGGTGGCCAGATGGCCCCGTACCTGCGGCGCCTGGAGGAGATGGGGATGGCCCGGACGCTCCGGCCCCTGGGGGCACCGGCCGGATCCCGGAACCGCCGCTACCGCCTCACCGATCCCTTCCTGGCCTTCTGGTTCAGCTCGGTGCTCCCGGTGCGCAGTCACCTCCTCACCGAGTCGCCGGAGGAGGTGTGGGCCCGGCGGGTTCGCCCCCGGTTGGCCGGGCACCTGGCCCGCTGGCTCCCAGTGGCTGCGGCACAGTGGTTCGCTCGGCATGCGGAGGAGCGATTCCCGGCGGCGGGTCGGCAGGTAGGCGGGTTCTGGGGCGGCGAGACCGAGTTCCAGGTGATGAGCTGGCTCACCAACGGGCAGATTTGCTACGTGGAGACGGTATGGAGTGAGGGCCCCGTGGGAGCTCAGGCCTTCGACGACCTGAAGCGCCGGATGAAGCGGACCCGCTACGGGATCGGCCGGGAGGCCCGGACCCCCGTCCTGGTAATTCCTGGCGGGATGGACGAGGAACTCCGGCGTCGAATCGGCGCCGATCCTCTGGCCACCGCCCTGGAGTTGACCGACCTCATGGGCCGCTCCTTCGGGGATGGCGGCTGAGCCCCGGGGGTGGCGGGCACGTGTCGCTTCTTCGAGCTTTCGACGGCCATGTCAAACCTCGAGGGCGGGAGTGATGGTGTGACACAGAAATCGGAGCGCGGCCGGGCCCTGGTCACCGGGGCGTCGGCGGGGATCGGCCGGGAGCTGGCCCGGTGCCTGGCGGAGGAGGGATGGGACCTGGTCCTCACCGCCCGTCGGGAGGAACGGCTCCTGGAGCTCTCGGAGCAGATCCGCGACGAGGCCGGCTGTGACGCGGTGGTGATCCCCTGTGACCTTGCGGCACCGGACGGAGCGGCCCGGCTGGTAGAGGAGGTGCAGGGCCGGGGCTTCCGGGTAGAGATCCTCGTGAACAACGCCGGCTTCGGCCACCACGGACGGTTCTGGACCATGGAGCTGGACCGGGGACTGGACATGATCCAGGTGAATGTGACCGCGGTCACCGAGCTGGCCCACCGCCTCCTTCCCGCCATGGTGGAGGCGGGACGGGGCCGGATCCTGAACGTGGCGTCCACGGCCGCCTTCCAGCCGGGCCCCAACATGGCGGTCTACTACGCCTCGAAGGCATACCTGCTCTCCTTCTCGGAGGCCCTCCGGGAGGAGCTCCGGGGCACGGGGGTGACGGTTACCGCCCTCTGCCCGGGTCCCACCCGTACGGAGTTCGGCCAGGAGGCCGGCTTCGGCGACTCGGTCTTCCTGGACAAGGTCCCCCGGCCTGACGGCCGGAAGGTGGCGGAGTACGGCATCCGCGCCATGATGCGAGGGAAGGGGATCGCCGTGGAAGGTCTCCTGAACCGGATCCACGTCTTCGCCCTCCGCTTCCTTCCCCGTGAGCTGGTGCTCCGTCTGGTGCGCCGGTTCCAGGAGGTGCGTGGGTAGGGGAGGTTCACGGGGATGGTGGTCAGAGAAGGCCCGGTCGGATGAGGGCCAGGAGAGCCAGTCCGACAATGACCGCGATCAGGAGGCTCGTCAGTGTCCCGATCAGATAGTATTCGGAGAACCTCCGGTCCTTGAGCTCGTCGAAACGGGCGATGGACTTGGCAGCCACCAGGATCATGATGGCCGCCCACTGGCCCACGAGGACCAGAATCAGACTCAGGGTGCGCTCCAGGATTCCGATCAGGCGGCCGCTCCCGGGAGTTCCCTCGTCGTCTTCGAGCCCCGCCTCCAGTCTCCGCTGGATCGCAGCCCGATCCTCCAGTCTATCGTGACGTCTTGTACTGAAAGAGCCAAGTTCGGTTTAGTTGGCGTGAAAACACCAACGAAGACCCAATTGTGTATCGTTGGCAGAGGCTGCCGTCCTGGACCGGGGGCTCGATCACGCCAGGGGCCCGGGCCAGGTCGTCGCACACCGTCAGGGATCTTCCCGCCCCCCATCCACCACCGAAGCCCCTTCCACCGTCTCGTAGCCCAGCGTCTCGCCCCGCAGCACCGCCGGGATCCCCTCCACCATCCAGGTGGGCGGGGGCGCGTCCTTCAGGAAGTGGTCGAAGAACTGCATCATCCGGATGTTCCAGTCCCTCCGGTTGGCGAAGGTGGTGGGCCAGTGGGGTTCGCCCCGGTAGTTGATCATCCAGGCCGGCTTGCCCAGCCGTCGCATGGCCGTGAAGAGCTCGATCCCCTGCTCCCACGGCACGTGGCCGTCGGCGTCGTTGTGCATGATCAGGAGGGGCGTCTCGATCTTGTCGACCCAGAAGAGGGGAGAGTTCTCGATGTAGCGCAGGGGCATGTCCCACAGCGATCCCCCCAGGCGGCTCTGGGTCCGCTCGTACTGGAACTGGCGCACGAGCCCGGTCTGGCGGCGGATCCCGCCGTAGGCCGAGATCATGTTGGCCACCGGTGCCCCGGCTGCCCCGGCCACGAAGAGGTCCCGGCTCCGGGTCACCATGAAGGCGATCTGGTAGCCGCCCCAGGAGTGGCCCTGCAGCGCCATCCGGTCCCGGTCCACGTAGCCCCGGTCCAGGAGGTGGTGCACGCCGGGGACGATGGAGTTCATGGCCCCCTCACCGGGATACCCGATCCGGTAGACCACGTCCGGGATGAAGACCAGGTAGTCGTGGCTGGTGTACATGGGAAACGAGATCCGCGAACGATGGGGCACCGGTGCGTAGTGGTTGTGGAGCCCGTCGGACCAGCGCTCGTAGAAGTACACCACCATGGGGTACTCCCGGCTCGGGTCGAAGTCGTCGGGCTTCATCAGCACGCCCTGGAGCCGGTCCCCGTCGGTGGAGGTCCATTCCACCAGCTCGGTGGTGCCCCAGCGGTAGTCCGCCTGCTGGGGGTTGGCGTCGCTCACCCGGGTCCGGCCCTCGAACTCCATGTCGCTGACCCAGAGGTCTGGAAACTCCTGGAAGGTCTCCTGCGTGAAGAGGAGCCGGTCGGCGTCCTCGGCCCGGGTGGGGGTGGAGAAGCTCCGGGCCTCCATGAGCAGCCGCTGGGGCGCGCCGTCGTCCTCCAGGGTGGCGCGGTAGAACCCGGCGTCCTTCTCCTGGTCGTGGAAGGCAGAGAGGAGCACCGTGTGATCTCGGGGGAAGGCGGGTTCGTCCCAGTCCAGGCGGATGAGGCGGAACCGGATCATCTGCTCACGGCCCGCTCCGCCGGTTACCGCGTACGGGGCCGCCTGGCCCGTGGGATCCACCGCCCAGAGGTCGTAGCGGTCATAGATGAGGAAGCGTTCGTCGTCGTCCAGCCATCCCGCTGAGCCGTAGGAGCCGGCCGGCATGGGCCGATCGTGCTCCTCGTTGTAGACCGGATGCCCGATGGCGTCGGAGAGGTTCCGCACCTGACCGGTGGCCAGCTCCCGGGCGTACCACGCCGAGTCGGCGGGCTCGTACCAGGTCATGAACCGCTCGTCCGGTGAGATGGAGCCGGTGCCCTGGCTCATCTCCTCCACCAGCTCTCGGTCGCCGGTGGTGACGTCCACCAGGTACTGGTCCCGGTAGTTGGGCGACTCCCACGATCCCATGAGGGCATAGGGCCGGGAGTCGATCCCCACCGCCACGTCGGCGTCACCGCCGGAGCCCACGTTCACCGAGCGGAGGTCGTCGTCGGCCAACTGCACGATCCGGTCCTCGTCCAGGAAGAGGACGGCCTGGTAGTTCCGTCGCCGCTCCTGGTTCACCCGGACGTTCTGCACCGTCATGAGCTCGTCGTCCTGCCAGTGCCAGACCTCCACGTCCACGTCCTCGTCCAGCCGGTGAGACCACGCGGGGTCGGACGCAGGTTCGGCGGGCCGGGGCGCCGTCCCGAAGAAGAGGCGCTGGCCGCTGTCCGAAAAGGACGGAGAGCTCCATCGGCTGACCCACCAGTCGGCGGGGATCCCCGCGGTGCCCGTCCGGGCCACCGCCCGGGGCGCGTCCTCGCCGGTGCGCCAGTGGAAGAGGATGTGCTCCTCCTCCTGTTCGGCGGCGTTGCCCTCCTCGGCTTCGTCGTCTTCGTCCGGTTCTGCGGCATGGAGGAAGGCGAGCTGGCCGCCCTCGTCGTCCAGGGTGATGCCGCGAAAGGCGCCCGGAGCCTCCATGACCGTGGTGACTCCCTCGGTACCCGGGGTCACCGCCCGGAGGCCGCCGGGCGCGTCGTCACCCGGGGGGTCGTCCACCAAGACCAGGAGCACCCCGTTGTCCGAGATGCTGAACGAGGTGACGTGGGAGAAGCGTTCCCGGGCGCCCGTCTCCAGCGAGTGCAGAACCAGCGCCCCGTGCTCGGCTTCATCCTCGCCGGCCCGCTCCTCGTCGGTTTCGTCGGGGTCGCCGGGATGATGGTGCACCACCAGCCATTCCGGGGCCTCGGAGGGCACCCGGTGAGCCTGGACGTGGGGGATCCGGGTCACCTCACCGGAGGCCAGCTCCAGGATCCCCAGCGAATCCCGGGGCTGCGCTCCCGAGTTGCGGTTCTCCCGGTGCTCCTCCACCGCCTCCTGCCGGGGGCTGATCCGGAAGACGACCCGGGCGCCGTCCGGGGTGAAGGAGGGCGAGGCGCCCCGCTCGATGCGGTGCTCCTCCTGGGTGTCCACCTGGCGGATGACCAGGAGGCCGTCGTCGTCCTCGTAGTTCAGGGTGTAGTGGACCCAGGCTCCATCGGGGGAGATGTCCCGGTTTCCGATGGTCCGCCAGATCTCGTAGGCCTCGTGGCCCAGAACCTCCTGGGCTTCAGCCTGTGCCGGAACGCCGACGCCCGCCACCACCAGGGTCACCAGGAGAACCGCAACGCATCTGAGCTGTGTCCGCATCCGAATCCAACCTCCACCGGGAAATGACGAAGGACGGCCCCTTTGGGTCCGTCCCTTCCGCTGTCTGTGTGAGGACCACAACCTACCTCGCGGCGCCGCGTCGGGCCAGTTGGGGGAGGGCGCGTCACCCCTTTCCCCGGGCGCGTGACCCCTTATCCCGGGCGCGTCCCCCCTTTCCCCGGGGCCGCCACCGGGGGAGATTGATGCACGGGAGGCCGGCGACACGGGTCTTCCACCACCGACGACCAGGAGAAGGCGGATGGCCGGAAGGGAATCGAGGACGGCGGGGCGGCGGCCCAGGGCTGGAGGGCCGATGGGCGTCCACCAGGGCCTGGCCGGCCGCCTGGGCCTGGTCGCCCTGCTCGGGCTTCTTGCCCTCCTGAGCCTGGTCGCCTCCGGATGCTGGGTAGAGGAGCGCGAGGCGGACGAGGTGGAAACCCGGCCCGATGTCGATCTCCCGGCGGTCCGGCCCGATCCTCCGGTAGACCGGATTCCCGAGCCCCGGGGTGCGGAGGCCGTGGAGGAGATGGAGGTCGACGACCGGTTCTGGGCCGGCGCCGGCACGGTAGGCGCCGAGGTGGTGGCCCGGTTCGTCTCACCGGGGGCGCTGGACGCTGCGCTCACGAGGGACGTTCCGGTAGCCCGTCATCAGGACCGGGAGTGGCTCCTGCGGGAGATCCTGGTGAGTGTGGACTTCCGTGTCGGCCCCGACGGGGCCATCTGGCGGGTGGCTGGCCCCCCGGAGATCATCGAAGCATACCTGGACGGTCTCCGGGAGGACGCAGACGACCGGGGGCCCATCCAGGAGCTGGGAATCCTCCCCCTGGAGGTGCGTTACCGGAGCGCCAGGCCCGGAACGGGAGTGGTGCCTTGAAGGACCTCCTCCTCCGGACGGGGTTGATGGCGGTGGCGGTGGCGGGTCTGGTGACGGTGGTGGTGGTGGCCCGGCTCGTCTTCTCACCCATTGATCCGCTACCGGAGGGCGAAGCCCATCCCTTCTCCGTGGACGAGGCAGTGGCGGTGGAGCGGTTGGCAGATGCGCTTGCGGTGTCGGCAACGCTGTCGTCTGCTGGGGAGCAGGATGCTGCGGACCCACCCGATTCCGCGGAATCGTGGCTCCGGTTCCTCGACCACCTCCAGGAGGCCTTCCCCCGCATTCATGACGAGCTTCGGGTGGAGCGACCGGCCGGGAGCTCGGTCCTCTATACATGGACGGGGACGGACCCGGACCTGCCGCCGGTCCTCCTGGCGATCCATGGGGGCAGCCGGGCCGATGCCCGGGATGTGCGCACCGCCAAGTCGCTCACCGCGCAGTTGGCCCTCCTCGAGGCAGTGGAAGGACGCCTGGCCGAAGGAATGACGCCTGGGCGGACCATCTTCCTGGCCCTATCGGGCGTCGGAGAGGGACCCGATGCCCGTCGCATTGCCGAGACGCTGGAGGACCGGGGGATCCAGCCCGCCTGGGTCCTGGTGGGTGGCGGAGAGCTGGGTCCTGGATCGGCCACGGGGCTGACCACCGGGCTGGTGCCGGGGGTCGTGGATCCGGTGGCGTTGGTGGGGGTGGCGGAGCGAGGCTTCATGGAGATCGAGCTGACCCTGACGGGGGAGGCCGATGAGGCGCAGGCCGATGACGTGCAAGCCGAGGGGGCACCGGCGGGTGGGCCGGCTCGCAGATACGGTCGGGTCGAGATCGGGACGATAGGAGAAGGGAGGGTGGAGGAGGGGCCGCCCGCAGGGATGCTGGCGCAGGGGGTGGCTCGCCTGCAGGAGCCCTTCGACGCCCGTATTGAGGGCCCCGGCCGGGAGCTGCTCGAGACCATGGCCGCCCACATGGATCCCGGAACGCGTATGCTGATCCGGAACCTGTGGCTCTTCCGGGGGCCGGTGGAGCGAGCTCTGGCCCAGGAGAGGGGGTCCATGGAGCTGGTCCGGACCACCACGGTTCCCACCTTCATCCGTGCCGGGGCAGATGGGCCGGATCATGCGGCGGAGCTCCCGCCGCTGGCTCGGGTCCGTCTCCACCTGGCGCCCTGGGACTCGGTGGAGGACGTCCTCGAGACCATCCGGGCTCGGCTGCGGGGTCTGGGCGTGGAGGTCTCGCTCAGGGGCCAGCCCGCCATGTCCACGATCGAGCCCGACCAGGTGGGCTCGCCCGGTCCGGGGGAAGACTACCGGGGAGACGGCTTCACCCGGATCCGGGCAGCCGTCCACCATACCTTCCCCGATGTCGTGGCCGTCACCCCCGGGGTCGCGCTGACGCCTACCGCGGGACGGCACTACAGGGAGGTGGCCGATGCCGTCTACCGATTCTCTGCCCATCGCGTGCGCGTACCGGAGTCCCACGGCGTGCAAGAGTCCCACGGCGTGCAAGCCGAGCCGATCCCGGAGCGGCAGTACCTGAGCATGGTCCGCTTCTATGCGGAGCTCGTGCAGCGGAGCAGCGAGGTGGAGTGAGGTCGAAGGTCGTGTCGACGCGGCGCCCTCGGGTGGCGGGTCCGGTTTCGCGTCCCGGGCCCGGGGCCTTCTCTTCCATCGCCTGATCGAACAATCCAGTCAGGTCGACTACCCGCCTACTGCCGCACTCTACCAGGGGACTGGCCGGGGTCCCAGCCCTGGCAAGACCCCGTCCCGGTGTCGGTCCGCTACGACCGCTCCAACACAGCCGCCAGGGCCTCGGCCAACTCCCGGGTGGTCACGGGTTTGCGGAGCAGCTCCCGCACGCCGGTGGCACGGATGCTGTCGTCCGGCAGGTTGTCGATGAAACCGGTCAGAACGATGATTGGGATGTCCGGACGAATCCTGGTGAGGGCCCCGGCCAGTTCCAGACCGTTCATGTGGGGCATCAGGTAGTCTGTGATCACGACATCGTAGTCGGGGGAAGCGGATCGAAAGAGGTTGAGCGCCTCCTTGCCATCGGTCGCCACGTCCACACGGTAGCCGATGTCCTCCAGTCGCCGCCGGCCCACCTGGCCGAGGCCTGGCTCGTCGTCGACGTACAGGACTCGTTGGCCTTTCCCGGTAGGGATGTCGGAACCCAGGGGTGCGGCCTCCGGTTCCTCGAGGGCCACTGCAGGGAGGATGAGGCGAACTGTGGTGCCTTCCCCGGGCGAGCTCTTCAGTTCCAGTGCACCCTGATGTTCCCGCACGATTCGGTCAACGATGGCCAGACCCAGTCCACTCCCTTGTCCCGGTGGCTTCGTCGTGAAGAAGGGCTCGAAAATCCGTCCCTGGAGCTCCGGATCGATGCCGGTCCCCGTATCCCGAACGGAGAGCGTCACGTGAGGGCCCTCTTGAAGATCCGGGTGTGCTCGGGCCCGACTGTCGGTGATGTAGAGGGATTCGGTCCGAAATTCGATGTCTCCGCCCTCGGGCATGGCATGACCTGCGTTCATTCCCAGGTTCATGAGAACCTGATGGACGGCGGACGGATCGGCGTGAACCCGTGGGGTATTCGGATCGATCCTGGTTCGGATCCGGATGTTGGGCGGCAGACTGGAGCGGAGGAAGCTCTCGACTTCGGCCACCGGATCCTGCAGGGCCAGAGGGCGCCGCTCACTCTCGTTGCGCTGGCCGAAGGCTTGGATCCGCTGAACCAGGGTCTTGCCCCGTTGGGTGAAGGCGATGAGTTCCTCCAGGTCCCGCCGTGCCTGCCCCTCCTCCACGGCGTCGCTCAACAGTTCGGCAAAGCCGAGGATGGCACCCAGGATGTTGTTGAAATCGTGAGCGATCCCACCGGCGAGCGTCCCTACCGCATCCATCTTCTGTGCCTGGCGGAGCTGCTGCTCCAACTGCTCTCGCTCCGCTTCTTCGCGCTTTCTCGCGCTGATGTCGACAATGGAGGACAGGACGAACGTCCCCTCCTCGGTCTCGATGGGATTCAGTCCGATCTCCACGGGAATCTCGGTTCCGTCCCGCCGGAGCCCGTAGAGATCCCTTCCCGCACCCATGGGCCGGGTGTCTGGGTCCTGGAAGAAGCCGTCCCGGAAGCCGGGGTGGCGTCCGCGGAATCGTTCCGGGACCAGGATCTCGATGGTCTCGCCCATCAGCTCTTCCCGGTCCCACCCGAACATCCGCTCCACCTCCCGATTCACCAGGACGATCCTGCCGCCGGAGTCCACCATGACCATCCCTGCCGGAGAGGACTCCACGGCGGCACGGAATCGAGCCTCAGCCCGGCGTCGTTCGCTGATGTCCACGATGGAGGAGAGGACGAACATCCCCTCCTCGGTGGCCACGGGCGTGAGCCCGATCTCAACCGGTACCCTGGAGCCGTCCTTCCTGCGTCCGTAGAGATCCCGCCCCGCGCCCATGGAGCGGACCTTCGGGTTTGCGAAGAAGTCCGCACGGAATCCTTCGTGCGCCTGGCGGAAGGCGTCCGGCACCAGGACCTCCACCGGTCGACCCAGAAGTTCTTCCCGGGGGTACCCGAAAAGACGTTCCACCTCCCGGTTGACCAGGACGATGCGGCCCTCGGCGTCGACCATGAGCAACCCGCTCGGGGCCGATTCAACGGCAGCCCGGAGCCGAAGCTCGCCGGCGGAGAGGTCGCCCTGGGTCATGCCACCTCCAGGAAAAGAAAAGGAAGAGGGCCCGGAAACGTGAGTGGACCGCCGGGTCCATTACCCGGGGGAAGCACCCAACGGCCGTTTCCATTGGTTGCAAGATCGGGTCCGCTGGGGTGCGGCGCAAGACAAAATGTCTCACGGGGCCCAGCGTTGCGGATTGCGGCCGGTTGCGCGTGGCGCATGGGCCCAGATTGGCATACCTTCCGACTTTGCCCGCTGAAGTGCCGTGAGGGTGGGGATGCGGGGAGTCGTCACGGAGGTTGTCGGCTCTCCGCAACAACGGAGGATCGCCGGGGTGGCGAAATGGTAGACGCAGGGGACTTAAAATCCTCTAGGGCTAACGCCCTGTGTGGGTTCGAATCCCACCCCCGGCATAGATATAAAACGTTGTTCCACAAGGGTTTTTGAGTTTAGCAATATCGTGGGACGAATGATTGAGTGCAGGCACTGGAGGCCGATCTCGTACCAATGGTACGGGCGTGGTACTGCCCCACTTTACTTCCTGAAAGCAGGAACGCCCCCCACCGGGCGGCGAGGGGGCGTCACAGGAGGGGGTAGAAAGGGGATTCACGCACCCTCCTCAGGGGAGTTGCCTCCGGGTGGGTCGAAGCGGACCTCCGGGCCTCGGACGCCATCGTGCTGAATGTGGCCGTAGATGCGGGCGATGAGTTGGAAATCCTTGTGCCCCATCTCGTGCATCA
>PWLA01000144.1 GCA_003559555.1 Gemmatimonadota bacterium
ACTGGCCGGGAAACGTCCGGGAGCTCGAGAACGTGGTGGAGCGCGCCCTGGTGCTCGCAGACTGCCAGGAGCTGGACGCTGACGACCTTCCCCCCTTCGATCAGGGCCAGGACCAGCGGGAGCGAAAGGGCGATCCGGTCCTCACCCCCGATGGCCTGAACCTGAACCACGTGGTGGAGGGAATGGAGGAGCGGCTCCTCCGGCAGGCCCTGCGGCAGTCCGATGGGGTGAAAGCCGAAGCGGCCCGCCTCCTGGGGCTCAAGCCCAGCGCCCTCTACTACAAGCTCGAGAAATACGACATCGAGGCCTGACATGTTCTCCCCCCGCCAGTCTGCACGCCTTCGGCTCGGCGGCCGCTCCGGCGGTCGCGGTGTTGAAGGGGGTGTGCCCGGCCGGGGGATCCGTCGGCAAACTCTGTGGTCCGTTCTCGTCCTGGCCATTCTGGCCGCCCTGGCCCTGCCCGGACTCGCCGCGCCCGTGGCAGCCCAGTCCGGTCTGGAGGAGGCGGAAACCCGATACGAGAGGGCGCTCACGGCGTACCGACAGGTTCTGGAGGCCCGGGACCAGGCGCTCCAGCAGCACGACATCCTCATGGATCGTCAGGAGGACGCCCGGAGGTCCGGAGACGAGGACCGAGCCCAGGAGGCCATGCGGAGAGTCCACGCGCAGGGGGTTCAGGTCATGCTCCTGGATCAGCAGCTACGGGGTGTGGCCGGCGAGCTGCAGGAGGCCGGCCAGAGATATCTGGCCGAGTTGGAAGTGCGGGAGGACCAGCTCCTGGACCGGATCGAGGAGGTCGTGCTTCCCGGCACACGAGCCGCCCTGGACCGGGAGCTGAGCGAGGTGAGGGCCCGGTACCGGGAGGTGGAGCGGGAATCGGGGTCGCCGACGCTGGGCGAGCTGCGTCCGCTCCCCGACGTGGTCATCGATCGGCGTGACGGGCCCGATGAGCTCCGGGGGAAGGCGGGCATTCTGGAGTCCCGGGCCGCCGAGTACGATTCGGTGATCGTGGACCTGGAACGGGAGATCACTTCCCGGGAGCGGAGGCTCCAGCAGGAGCGGGGCCGGGAGGATCTCATCGCCGGGATCTCCCGCTTCGACGACGATGCCCTGACTGGAGGAGGACTCAACCCGCCGTCCGGCGACTCGGGGTCCGAGTCGGTCGATCCGGGGACGCCGGTGAACCTGGCCGAACTGGCCCTCCCCGATCAGCTGGCCCTCCTCCGGGAGTACCTGACGCTGGCCCAGGGGCTCAGGGACGAAGCCCTCACCCGGGCCCGGGTGTTCCGGGACCGGGCCGAAGGGGGAATCCCATGAAGGCCCTGAAGCGTACCCTGGGGCTGGTGCTGGCCCTGCTGGGCGTGGCTCCGGTCTGCGCCGAAGCCCAGATTTCCGTGCGCGACTTCGTGGTGACGGGAGGCGTCTCGTCGGAGGGGTATCAGGGGAACCTTCCTTCGGTGGCCATCGCCGTTCAGGACTCCACCGAGTTCGCTTCGGCGGTGGTGGGTGAATTCGCCCTCCGGGGCGATCTCCTGGCCACCAACGGGGAGCGAGGTCGGGCCACTCTGGCCTTTGACGGTGGGCTGCGGCAGTTCTCGGCCCGGGGGTTCGAACTCCGGGACTATTCGCCCCGGGAATGGTCCGGCACCCTGGATCTGGGCTATGCTCACGCCTTCGGAGAGTCGGCGGTACTGGGCGCCCGGGCCCGGCTGCGGGGACGCCAGGTGGAGGATCGTCCCCCCATGCCCCTCTTCCTGCAGCCCGGCTACCGTGCCGCTTCCGGAGGGGTGAGAGGCGAGTTTCTGGATGGCGGTGGACGTCGATGGGACGTGGATCTCCACGGCGAGTGGTGGGACTTCCTGGCACCGGCCTTCGCACCTCAGATCCGGCTCCTGGACCGGCGGTCGGCCGGGGTCGAGATCGGTTATCGGCCAGGGTGGGACGTGGGCGGTGGCTTCCGCTTCCATGTGGGCGGCCAGCTCTCCCGGTATCCCGAACAGGAGACCTTCGATACCGAGGATCCCCACCGCCGGGACCGGACCTTTCATGGCGGGGGAAGCTGGACCTGGAGTGGTCCCTTCCTGGCCCAGGTGGCAGCGGAAGGCCGGATCAACCGATCCAATTCGCTGCGGCCCGAGTACGACTCCGGAACGCTCCGGGGGCTCGTCTCGGCCTCGGCTCCCCTGGACGTGGCGGTCACCGGGTACGTGGCCCTCACCGCCAAGCGCTACCGCTTCCCTTCGGAGTTTGCTCGGCTCATCCCCGGGGAGGAAGCCAACAGCGCCTCCCAGGCCTACCTCTCCTTCAACCGGGGCCTGGCCCGGAACCTGGATGGCACGCTGCGGCTGGGGTGGACGCAGGCGGAGACGGAGATCGGTGGCCAGTACTACCAGCGCTTCGGGGCCTCCTTCATGCTGAACTACCGCCCGAATTTTTAGAAGGCCGTTGAAGAAGGGAAGGGCGCCAACCCGAAGGGGGACGGGGGGTTGCGGCGTCAGGCGGCGTCGGAGCGTCTCACCGATGCACTGGGGCATCGCTTTCGACACTCCTCCTACCCTGACACCGCAAGACCCCGTCCCGGTGG
>PWLA01000309.1 GCA_003559555.1 Gemmatimonadota bacterium
ACGGCGTAGGAGATGAACTTGATCCCCTTGGTCTCGTCGAATCGGTGGGCCGCCCGGATCAACCCCACGTTCCCCTCGTTGATGAGGTCCACGAGCAGCACGCCCTGGTTCTGGTACTTCTTGGCCACAGACACCACGAATCGGAGGTTTGACCGGACCAGCTGGTCCAGGCACTCGGGGTCCCCGTTCCGGATTCCCCGTGCCAGACGGGCCTCCTCGTCCCGGTCGATGAGGGGGTACCGACTGATCTCCCTGAGGTATTGATCCAGGGACCCGTCCCTTCCGGGACGCACCTGTCGAGAGAAGCTCATGATTCCATGGCTGGAGAGGAGGGCGCCGCCGTACGAACGAAGCTCCCTCCCGAGGGTCATCGCGGACGAACGCCTCGCCCGCCCCATCTATCGCATCGGCCGCCGCTCGCGGCGGACCGCCATGTTTCGCTTCTCCTACCTGCCCCGAGAGCAGGCGTCGCCTCCGACTCGGCTCAGCGGATTCGACCGCCGATCCGGTCCCAGCGAACATCCCGGAGCCATCCAAGGCCCGGCGCCAGCTCGGGCTTGGATGAATAGTACACGATCCAGGGTCTGCCCCGGATATCTTCCCGCTTCACCAGTCCCCAGTAGCGGGAATCCTCGCTGTTGTCCCGATTGTCGCCCAGAACGAAGTACCGATCGGGCGGAATCACGATGGGGCCCCAATTGTCCCGGGACGGCCGATAGCGGCCAGGCCGGGGCCCCTCCACCAGAAACCGGGCCTGCCAGGCCATACCGGGGTGCACCGCATCGCCATGGGGATCCCCGTGGCGGGCGTACGGCTCGTGGACGCGGTCTCCATTCCGGTACAATTCCTTGTCACGCATCCTGAGGGTGTCGCCGGGCATACCCACCAGCCGCTTCACGTAGTGCTTGCTGGGCTCATGGGGAGGGTGGAACACGATGACCTCGCCCCGCTCCGGGGAAGCCAGCGCCGGCAAGTTCAAGCCCATGCCGGGAATCTCGGCTCCGTAGACGGCCTTGTTCACCAGAAGAAAGTCGCCGGCCATCAACGTCCCCTCCATGGATGACGTGGGGATCTTGAACGCCTCCACCAGGAATGCCCTCATCACCAGGAGGATGACGAGCGCCAGCATCACCGAACGCACCGCATCCACCGTGGCCCGAAGCCATCCCGGCGATGTCCGGCCCCGCCAGGGTTCGGCTCCGTTCTCCAGTGGCTGGTCTACGGGTCCATTCCCGCCGGCATTCCCACCCGGCGGTCCTGGGTCCCCCCGTCCCCTCGGGGACATCTCGTTCGGCTCGCTCATGCGATTCTCAACTCCACCGAGTCAATGCGGGTTGGGTATCCATCGGCGAAGGCCCACGCTCCACCCCATGAAGGTCCGTGATCTCCCCTTGGCCCCTCCCTCTACCCACCTGAACCGGATCCCGTTCCCGGCTCGGGACCGGTGGAACCTCCTTCCAATCCCCCCCCGTTGAGGAGGCTCTTGACGAAGCACTGGGCGCCACCGGTGAAAGTCAGATTATCAGCCGACACTGAGCGCCGCCAGGCCCACCCGGTCACTCCTCCCGCTGCAGATCATGCTTCTCGATCTTCTTGTAGAGGTTCGAACGGGGCATGTCCAGCGCTCGAGCCGTTTCGGAGACATTCCATTCATGCTCCCGCAGCTTCTGCAGCACGAACGCCCGCTCAGCCCGATCCTTGAATTCGCTGAAGGTCTCAGCCCCCAGTAGGTCGGCGCCCAGGCCATCCGCTGCGGCGTGCTCGCCCACCAGGGTGGCCACGTCCTCGGCCCTGATCTGGTCTCCGGAAGCCAGGATCATGAGTCGCTCCACGGTGTTCCGGAGCTCCCGCACATTCCCGGGCCAGTCCAGACCCTTCAGCTTCTCCAACGCTTCGGGTGTGAACTCCCGCACCGGCAACCCGCTCTGCTCGGCCATCCTGCTGGAAAAGTGCCGGACCAGCATGGGGATATCCTCGCGCCGCTCCCGGAGCGGAGGCATGTGGATGGGCACCACATTCAGCCGGTAGTAGAGATCCTCCCTGAAGCGCCCCTCCCGGATCTCCTCCTCCAGATCCTTGTTCGTGGCGGCGATGACCCGAACATCGACCTGCCGGGGCTTGTGTCCCCCCACCCGGGTGACCTTCCCTTCTTCCAGAGCCCGGAGCACCTTGGACTGAGCAGCCAACGACATGTCCCCCACCTCGTCCATGAAGAGGGTGCCGCGGTCGGCTTGCTCGAACTTTCCCGTCCGATCCTGCACTGCGCCGGTGAAGGACCCCTTCATGTGTCCGAAGAGCTCGCTCTCGATGAGCTCCGAGGGGATCGCGGCACAGTTGACCTCCACGAAGGCCCGATCCCGACGGGGTGAGAGGCTGTGGAGCGCCCGGGCCACCAGTTCCTTGCCCGTTCCGTTCTCTCCGGTGATCAGGACCCGCGAGTCCGTGGGCGCCACCCGTTCAATGCGATCCAGCACCTGCCGAATGTGGAAGGACGAGCCCACGATCTCGTGGCGGGACTCGACCTGCGAACGGAGTGCGGCCACCGACTCCGAAAGCCCTTTCACCTCCAGCACGTTGCGAAGTGTGACCAGAAGCCGATCGGTGTCCAGGGGTTTCTCCAGAAAGTCGTAGGCCCCCCGCCGGGTCGCCTCCACCGCGGTGTCGATGGTCCCATGCCCCGAGATCATGACCACCTGAAGCCCCGGAAACTCCTTCTGCAGGCGGCCCAGGAGTTCGATTCCGTCCGTCCCCGGCATCTTCACGTCGAGGAAGACTGCATCCGGCGCCTCCTCCTGCACCTTCGAAAGCGCGTCGTCGGCGGTGGCCGCCTCGCTCACCTCGTGCCCCTCGTACTCGAAGAGCTGACGAAGGATATTCCGGATGGATTCCTCATCGTCAACGATCAGAATTCGGGCCATTCTTGCTTGCCTCGGTGTCGGTGCTCGGTGGTCAGCGGGTGCCACGGACCATCAGGGTCTCGTCGGCCATGTGCACGGAGCCAATCCCCGGTGGCAGGGAAAACACGAAGGCCTCCTCCGGCACTCCGTCCCGGCGAGGCGACTGCAACGCTTCCAGCAGCGAAGCGTGGACCCGGCGTGGCACCGGAATGCCGGCGGCGTCGATGCGTCGCACCAGGAAGGCGGCATCCCGACCCTCCAGCGTCAGAAGCGTTCCCCGAAACTCCACCGGCACGGTATCGGGAAGCATACCCTGGATTCGCTCCATCTCCGGGAACCGTGGGAGGACCTCCGTGGCCACCCGCACCCCCACCCTCAATTCGCCGCCTCGGAGGCGCACGGTGGGGTCGTCGACACCCGGGGGAAGGTGCTCCGCCCAACGGTAGCGGAGAACGCTCTCCAACTCCGCTTCGGTGAAGGAGGCCGTCTCCAGCTCCCCTGCAACGACCCGATCGAACCGGGTGAGTGCCGCATCGGCCAGCTCGATGGAAGCCGCCACGTCGGGTTCGCTTCCCGACTCCAGGTAATGGCCGTAGCGATCGACCAGATCGGGTCCGAAGCGCCAGGCCGCCACCACGATGACCGCCAGAACCACCAGGGCGGCAATTCGGCCCAGGCACCCCGCTCCGCACCCCCGCACCCCGCTAGTCCTCCATGAGGGCGCTGGACGCGACCAGGGAGTAGGTCGCTCCCTTGCGGGACAGTTGGCTCTGCATGAGATCCACGGTCCCCACCGGCACCGTGCGCTCGTAGTCCAGCGAGGCGGCCAGTTCGTCCAGTCCCCGAAACGCCCCTGCTCCTTCCTCGGCAGCAGCCCGCCCCAGCGTGATGTGGGGGTGGAACGCCCTGGTTTCCCTTTCGAAGCCGTGATGGGTGAGGGCCCACTCCAGATCCTGCTTGAGACAGCGGAGCACCGGAGTGGGATCGGCTCCGACCCAGATCACCCGGGGGCGGCGGATGGTGGGAAAGGCCCCGAACCCGCCCAGCCTCAGGGAGAGCCGTTCGGTCTGCCCGGCCACCTTCTCCAGCACCCGCTCCACCACCGGAGCCATCTCATTGCGGACGTTGCCCAGAAACTTGAGGGTCAGGTGATAGCTCTCCGGGTCGAGCCAGCGCACGGGAAAGCCGGCATCCCGAAGGGGAGCCGCCGCCTCGTGGATACGCTCGCGCTCCGCAGGAGGAAGGTTCAACGCGATAAAGAGTCGCATGTCGGTGGGTCAGGGGGCCCGGGGCGAGAAGTGCGGTAAGCGTCGATTGGTGGAACGGAACTCGTCTGGCGCAGGCGCGTGGTCAGCTGGAAGCGGCGCCGTCCACCGCCACCTGCGCTTTTCCGGCGATGGCTTCGAGCCCCGAGATGGCGCGATCCACGTCGTCCTCGGTTGACGCCCAGCCCAGCGAAAGCCGGAGCGCCCCCGACTCGCCGCTTCCCAGAAGCTTGTGGGCTTCCGGCGCGCAATGAAGGCCCGAGCGGGCCATCACGCCCCACTCCACCTCCAACCGGCGAGCCAGCTCCGAGGGATCAATGCCGTTGGCCACCAGGGTCACAAGCGCGGCGCCGTCGGGCGCCGCAGGAGACAGGACCCGCACCCCTGAAATCTGTTCCAGGCCGGAGCGAAGACGGGCCTTCAGCTCGGTCTCCCGGGCATGGATCTTCTCCACCCCCTCTGCCAGAAGGTATTCGCACCCGGCCAGGAGCCCGGCGATCCCCGGGGCGTTGGGCGTCCCCGCCTCCAGGCGGTCCGGCAACGCCCGCGGCATCTCCCGGCTGGAGGAATCCCCCCCGGTGCCCCCGCAGAGGAGGGGATCCAGCGTCAGCCCCTCGCGACTCCACAGTCCCCCCGTGCCCTGGGGTCCCAGGAGCCCCTTGTGGCCCGTGAAGGCCACCACATCGGCCCCGGCCTCGGCCAGCGATCCCGGAACGTGCCCTGCGGACTGGGCCGCATCCACCAGGACCAGGGCACCCGCATCGTGGGCGACCTTCGCCATCTCCCGCAGGGGAAGACGGGTGCCCAGCACGTTCGATACGGCGTTCACCACCAGGAGCCGAGCGCCGTCCACGAGGCGGCCGAGCTCCTCCAGGTCCACCGAACCGTCCGGCGCTCCAGGGAGCATCCGCACCTCCACTCCGCGAATCGCCGAGAGACGGTGCGCCGGCCGCAGCACGGCGTTGTGGTCGTAGGCAGTGACCACCACCCGGTCGCCCTGGCCCAGCAGGCTGTGGAGGGCGGTGTTCAACGCATGGGTGGCGTTGAGCATGAAGGCGACCCGTCCCGGATCCCCGGGCAATCCCATGATCCGGGCCAGCGCCCGGCGACAGCGGAAGGCGGTCCGGGCCGAACTCACCGACCGGGCATAACCCCCTCGTCCGGGAGATGCGCCCACCTGATCCAGAAAATCACAGATCGCGTCGGTGACCTGCCGAGGGCGAATAGCCGAGGTGGCGGCGTAGTCCAGGTAGTGCATGGCCTCCTCGTGGACCAGCGGGTGCGCCCGGAGCCGGGGCGACCCCGGACGACACGGGCAGAGGGCGGAAAGTCCTGAAAAACTATGCTCTCCGCCCGACGGCCACAACACCCCGGCATCCCCCCTGTTTCAGAATGGCTCCTACGGGTCCGCCACCATGATGAAGCTGATTCCAGCGGGACAGATCCCCACGGGGATCTCTTCGTCCACCTCGTAGGCCTCATCCATCCGGAGGACCCGGGACGGTCCCTCGCAGTCGGGAAAGACCGTGTAGAGGCGCCCTTCGGAGTCGACCCCGAGACCGGCCGTCGACGCCACGCCACCGGGCTGGATCGGGTTGTCCAGACCCCGGTGGAAGCTCCCGCTATCGGGGTCCCATGCAATCACACCGAAGCTCCACGAGCTGGCGTGAAGCAGACCTCCGGCCAGCGTCAGCCTCCCCGGAAGGTCACCGAATCCCATATGATGGCCCGTCTCCTCCAACTGCACCGGGTCAACCACCGAAAGCGAACCGTTGTCGGCACCCCAGCGTCCCCCGTTCAGCACGAAGACCCGCCCGTCGTCAGCGGCCACCGCCGACCCGGGATTCTCTCCCGACAGTACGACCTCTCCGATCACTTCGAGGGTTCCCGGGTCCAGCGCCACGAGACGTCCAGGGCCCACAGGAGCGAAGTTCTCCAACTGGGCGTCGATCACGAAGACCGTACCGCCCGCGTGGACGAAGCCCTGGGGATAGAGCCCCACCGCCACCTCGTCCTCGGCGGTGCCCTGCCATACATTCACATGGCTCACCGTCCCGAGTCCGGGATTCGCCACCAGCGCGGTGGAATCGGTCAGGAAGGTGGACCCGGTAGCTCCCGAACCCTCGGGCAGAGTGATGGTGCGAACCACCTGGGCCGTCTCCAGGTCCACCACCTGGGCCGCAGGGAACACGCCCATGGGCACCAGTGCCAGCCCGGCCCGGGTGGAGAGTCCCACCGGACTTCCGTCTCCACCCAGCTGAAGCTCCACCGTCCTGCGGTCGTCATGGGGGGCGTCCACGTCGAAGATGGTCAGCGTCTCCTCGACGCTGTTCAACACCACCCCTACCTCCCGGAGGTCCTCCGAAGGGGGCGGTTCGGTGGGAGACGACCCGTCACAGCCGGCCAGAAGGAAGAAGACCGCCACCGCGACGGTCCAGGCGGTGGAGAGGGCTGAGAAATGGGTCCGTCGCATCGATCGAATCACAGGGTCATGCTCCATGGTTTGGGTTCAGTGGATCGGACCATCTACCGGCCCGTCCCGGGCCGTACGTCGACCTCGAGGCCGAAGGTGCGTCCCGGCTCGGGAAATTGGTGTATGAAGGGCGCCCGCTGATCCAGCAGGCGATCGATTCGGAGGAGGGGTTGGACGCTCCAGCCTCCAAGCTCGAGGCTCCCTCTTGCGGTCAACTCGAAGGTCCAGAAGGAAGGGAGGGCGTTGGCCGCGGCAGGGACGGGAAAGCGTTCTCCGGTGTAGCGAGCCTGCACCCGGGTGTGCCAACCGGCTTCCCTCCACCCCAGGCTCGCTCCGCCGGTGAGGCGGGGGCGGTAGATCACCTGAGCCCCCGGGGTTCCTCCGCCTCGTCGGTAGGTGGTCCGGTTCGCCGAGAGGTGTCCCCCGAGTCGGAGTCCGGACCGGGGGTGACGCAGCTCGCTTCGGAACTCCCCGCCCTGCCGCTTCACATCTACGTTCCGCGGGCTCCAGACGAACCGGAAGTCAGGGACCCAGACGATCATGTCCCTCATGTCCCCCCGGAAGAGCTCTCCCGCCAGATGCAGCTCGGTGGGCCCCAGTTCCCACCGGCCATCCAGACCCAGCTCCACCTCATGGGGCACCCGCTCGCCATGCAAATGGGGGTTGGGCTGTATTCCCACACCCTCCCGAAAGAAGAGATCGCCGGCCGAGGGAGGAGAGAAGGAGGAGCGGTGGGACAGGTGCAGAAGGACATCCGCCACGTCGAACTGCAGGGTCACGGCGTGGGCGGTGGCCCACTCCCGGGAGATGCCGTCGCGGTGCAGGCGAAGCGCGGTTCGGAGTCGGGGGGCGCCAGGGAGGGGGACCTCCGCAAGTTCCCCGTAGACCCCGGTCTCCGCGGTGATGGACTCCAGCGCCGCATCTCCCTCCAGCGCATCGCTCCGAAGGAGTCGTCGGAGGCCATCCAACTCGGCACCCAGCAGGAGCCGGCCGCTCGCGCCCGGCTCGCCTTCCAGGCGAAAACGCGCACCGGTCTCCAGGAGCCGGGTTCGGTCGTCCAGAGGAAGGCCGATGGGGGGAGCCGGGTCCGAGAACCGGGCCGCCTGCCTCCGGTGGTGCAGTTGTCCTTCTACGTGGCCGCCGGACAGCTTCCGGGACCACCGGGCGCTGACCACAAGGACCCGTTGGGCCTGCCGGGCCGAGTCCGACGGGGCGAAGGCTTTCCCGGGAATGCCCCGCTCCAGGTCCTCCAGGCGGAGCCGGAGGGCGGCTCGGCCCATGAGGAGGTCGCCGCCGGCGCCGATTCGGAGGCCATGCTGGGCCAGGTCGGCGTTCCGGCGGCGGCGCTCCCCACCCCCCAAAGCCTCACCGGCCGGGTAGGTGAAGCCGCCCTGGTGGGCACGGGTCTCCCCACCCACCGAAAACCAGCTATGGGTCCCCTCGTGGACCAGATCGACGCGTCCACCCCGCTCTCCCAACGAGCCCCCCTGGAGGGCCAACCCGCCGCTCTCGGTCCGGCCACGGGTTTCCACCAGCACCACCCCTGTGAGCGCCCCGGCTCCGTATCGTGCCGTCCGGGCCCCCGGAAGCACCTGGATCCGTTCCACCTGACCGGTGGAGATGGCCGAAAGATCGGCCACGCCCGTCAGGGGGTCGTTGGTCACCACCCCATCCACCAGAACCAGAACCTGATCCGCTGCCCCTCCCCGGAGTCGGATCTCCTGCGCTCCACCGGGTCCCCTCCGGACCACCAGGACGCCGGGCAATCCATCGAGGAGGTCGCCGACGGTTCGGGAACCGCTGGCGGCGATGGCGTCTCGCTCTACCACCACACCTTCGTCCCGCTGGGCCTGCACGTGGACCCCCGCAGTTGGAAGGACTCGGGGGGTCAGTTCGACGCGGAACCGCGTGACCTGCCCGTTGCGGACATCGAGCGTGAGGGTGAAAGGCTCGTACCCGAAGCGATCCAGGCGGAGCTCCACCTCTCCAGGGGGAAGTCCCCTCAGATGAAGGCTCCCGTCGCCCTCGGTGACGAGGTGACGGCCGGCCCCGACCACCGTGACCAGGACGCCGCCGAGCCCCGTTCCGGTGGGCTCGTCCACCACCCTCCCTCGAAGCTCACCGGGAAACTGGGCGGCACCGTCCGTCGCCCCGACTCCCCACGGACCGTCGGCCAGGAGGAGCAGAAGGAGTAGAAAGGCTCCACACCCATACCGGAACAACGCGCTCCCCCGCAGGGGAAGCGGACTGGATGTCCGGACCGATGGAAATGAAAGAACCCGCACCTCTCGCCCTCGAAGAGTGCCTGGGAATAGCGTGGGGCGAGCAGGTCTCCTGACTCGAGGCAAGCGCCTCCTCACCTTCCCGGAGCATGTCGCTCCAGTGGCTTCTCGAGGAGGGCTCGCTCCTGCGTCCGGACTCGGAGTCGGAACGCAGGGCCTCTCACAGTGGCGGGGCCGTGCCGGATTCTCACCGGCTTCCGGATTGCATCGCCCGCAGAGTTGAGTTGTGTGGAACCTGGCCGGTGGGAATCAGGTCGAAGGCCCGTGGCCCCCTCCCGCCGCCTCCCGGACAGGCTCGTGGGTGAAGAGTAGGGCGCCGCAGGAGGAAGGTCAAGCAGGCAGCTTGTCAGCCGCGGGAGGCCCGAACCCGTTCCCGGTCCAGGACCCGGTACTGGATCGCCTCGGCCAGGTGTCCCCGTGAGACCCGGTCCGAGCCGTCCAGGTCGGCGATGGTCCGGGCCACCTTGAGGATCCGGTGCACGCCCCGGGCTGAGAGCCCCATTCTCCGGGAGGCGCTGCCCAGAAGATCGTCACCGGCGGCATCCGGCGCCGCGTGCTGCTCCAGCTGACCCGGCGTCATGTTGGCATTCAGCCCCCCGGGACCGAGGCGACGGTGCTGCCGGCGCCGGGCCTCCACCACCCGTCCACGAATCACCTCAGCCGATTCACCAGGGTCCCCTCCCCGAAGATGGGTGTACGAAACCGGCGTCACCTCCAGGTGAAGGTCGATCCGATCCCGGAGCGGGCCGGAGATCCGCCCCCTGTAGCGGCCCACCCGGGTGGGATCGCAGGTACACGGACGATCGGGGTCCGTCAGGTGGCCGCACGGACACGGGTTCATAGCCGCCACCAGGGTGAAGTGGGCGGGAAAATGCACCCGTTCCCGCGCCCGCACCAGGCTGATCCACCCCGCCTCCATGGGCTGGCGAAGGGTTTCCAGGACGCCTCGCGAGAACTCCGGAAGCTCGTCCAGAAAGAGGATCCCGTGGTGGGCCAGACTCATCTCGCCCGGGCGTACGGGGCGCCCCCCACCGGCGAGTCCCGCCCGGCTCACGGTGTGGTGGGGTGCCCGGAATGGCCGGGACCGGACGATGCCGGCATCGCTGGGGAGGAGCCCGGCCACCGAGTGGATGGTGGTGACCTCCAGGGCCTCCTCCCGCTCCAGCGGTGGCAGGATGCCCGGGAGTCGGCGGGCCAGCATGGTCTTGCCGGACCCGGGCGGGCCCATCATGAGTACATTGTGAGATCCAGCGGCGGCCACCTCCAGGGCCCGCTTCACCCCCTCGTGGCCTCGGACCTCGGCCAGGTCCAGCTCCAGCTCTCCGGTCCCGGACGCCGCCGCGGAGGCGGTGATCCGGGGAAGGGCCTCGCTGCCCTCGAGGTGGCCCACCACCCCGCTCAGCGAGGATGCACCGAGAACCTCCAGCTCGGGATCTGCGGCCGCCGCCTCCCTCCCGTTTTCCCGGGGAACGACGAGAGTGTGGATGCCCTCCTTCCTGCAGCTTCGGGCTATGGCCAGGGCACCCCGGATCGGGCGGACCTGGCCGTCCAGCCCCAACTCACCCACGAAGGCCCGTCCTTCCAGAATCTCCCTCGGCAGATCACCGGCGGCCACCAGCAGACCCAGAGCGACCGGAAGATCAAAGCCGCTCCCCTCCTTCTTGAGATCGGCCGGCGCCAGATTCACCGTGATTCGCCGGGGCGGAAACCGGAACCCCGTGTGCTCCAGGGCGGCCCGGACCCGATCCCTTCCCTCCTTCACCGCACTCTGCGGAAGCCCCACCACCGACATCGACGGAATGCCCGACGCCAGGTGCACCTCCACGCGAACCGGCACGCACCGGATTCCGCTCACCGCTCCGGACTGGACCCGGGCAAGCATCTCCTCCTCCGCCCGTGAGGAACGCGAGATCGGCACCTCCGATCTCGTCGCCTCAATGTTGGGGGCCGGCTGGGCCGGGGGGATGGTCGTTCGGGACCGTTGCTACCCTCCCGGGGCAGGCAAGGGATCCGCACCGCCGGCTTCCCTCCCCTCGACTGCCGACCCCGGCTCTCCGGACCGGGCCGTCCGGTAGGTCTGGCCCGCCGCTGCCGCCCTCCCCGCGGAGGCGGCCGGCGCCATCTCCACACCCTCGAATCCGGCCGCCCGCAGGGTCTGCCTGCGAACCGCATCGAGCCAGGCGCCCATGTCGTCGAACCAGGCGTAGAGGGTCGGCGTGAGGGCCAGGGTCAGGAGCGTCGAGGTCGTCAGGCCCCCGATCACGGCCTGCCCGATGGGGGCAAACATGACCCCCATTCCCTCGGTGGCCCAGAAGGCCATGGGGACCAGCCCCATGAGGGTGGTGAGACTGGTCATGAGGATGGGCCGGAGTCGGGCGGTGCACCCGGTGAGGAGGGCGTTCCGCCGGTCCATGCCCCGATCCCTGAGCTGGTTCACCAGGTCGATCATGACAATGGAATTGTTCACCACGATCCCCACCGTGATGAGAATCCCCAGGAACGACAGAATGGAGAAGGTCGACCCGGTGAGCAGAAAGATGAGCCCCAGGCCCGGGACGGCAAAAAAGATGGAGAAGTAGATGATGAGCGGAAGAACCAGCGACTCGAAGAGAGCCGCCAGGACCAGGTAGATCAGAACCAGAGCCAGAAGTGCGGCGATGAGCATGTCGCCGAATTGCTCCTGTTCCTCGGCCCATCCCCGTCCCAGGTCCCAGGAGTAGCCCACCGGGAGTTCGAAGCCGGCCATGGCCGCCTGTACGTCCTCGATGACGTCGTCCCGGTTGTAGCCGGTGGAGATTTCCGCCGAAACGGAAACGGCGGTCTGCCGGTTCTCCCGCTGGATGTCCTGGGGCCCGCCCACCACCATGATGTCCGCCACCGTACCCAGGGGGACGCTGCTGCCGTCGACACTCCCCACGGCCAGGTTCCCGAGCTGGGCGATGGAGAGCCGGTCCTCGTCCCGGAGTTGCAGCAGGACGTCGACCTCCCGCTCACCGGACCGGAACCGGGTGGCCACCGAGCCCCGAAGGGCTCCCGAGACCGCCTGGGCCACCTCCTGCGAGGTCAAGCCCTGCCGCTCTGCCGCCCGACGGTCGACCCGGACCCGAACCTCCTCGTTCCCCGACTCCAGCGAGTTGTCGACGTTGTTGACCCCCTCGACACTGGATTCCAGGTGCAACTCCACCGCCTCTGCCAGCCGGGCCAGCTCCGTGGTGCTCTCTCCCACCAGGCGAACCTGGACGCCGGACATGCGCCCGAAGCCACGACGCTGCCGCCATTCCACCCCGGGGATCACCGGCAACAGCTCTTCGATCTCCTCGGTGATCTGGGCCGTGGACTTGCTTCCGCCCTCGGAGAAGGGTTTCAGCGTCATGAAGATGCTGGCGAAGTTGGCCCCTGAGAAGGACGACACGTTCTCGATCTCCAGCTCCTCGGCCCGGGCCAGGAGCAGATCCTCCGCCTCGGCAAAGATCTGGCTCCGCTCCTCCACCGACACCCCTCGGGGTGTGGACACGCTCATCCGGATGAAGCGATTGTCCTCCTCCGGCATGAGCTCCCGAGGCAGATCCACCAGGACCATGCCTCCTGCCGCGAAGAGGGCCACCGCCACCCCGGCCGTGATGTACCGGTGCCCCAGGATCCGATCCAGCATTCCCCGGTACGTCTCGTTCATCCACGTCATGGCCCGGCCCGGATCCGGCATCTTGCCCCCCAGGAGCCGAACCGCCAGGAGGGGGACCAGGGTGAAGGCCACCCCCAGCGAGGCCAGCATGGTAAAGGAGATACTGGTCCCGAAGGCCCTGAACTGGGTGCCCATCTGGGTCGCAGGCAGAAAGAAGAGGGGGGCAAAGACGATGACCGTGGTCACCGTCCCCGAGAGGATGGCGAGACCCACCTCATTGGCCCCTTCCACTGCTGCCTGCTCCGGGCCCGACCCCAGCTCCCGGTGCCGGAAAATGTTCTCCACAACCACCACTGCATTGTCGATGAGCATGCCCACGGCGAGCATCAGCCCCGACAGGGTGATGATGTTCAGCGATTCCCCAAACACGTAAAGGATGGCCACCGTAAAGATGAGCGACACGGGGATCGCCCCGGCAACGATGAAGGTGGGCGTGATCCGCCGCAGGAAGGCGAAGAGCACGATGATGGCCAGGATTCCGCCCACGACCCCTGCGCTGGCCAGCAGCCAGAGAACCTCGATGATGCCCTCGGACTGGTCCTGCCAGATCCGGAAGCTCACGCCCTCCAGTCCCGGCCGCTGCGTGATCTCTTCGAGTGTGGCCCTGACCGCCTGAGCCACCTCCACCACGTTGGCATCCGATTCCTTGTAGACCTGGGCCTGCCGGGCGTTCACCCCGTTCATCCGGAAGAAGAAGTCCCGCTCCGGAAAGTCATAGGTGACCTCGGCCACGTCGGACAACCGCACTCCCTCGGCGTTGAGGGGAAGGTTCTCGATGGCCTCCACCGACCGGAGTTGTCCCTCGGCGATGACCTGGAACCGGGTCCCATCCAGCTCCAGCTCCCCGGCGGAATAATCTTCGTTCCCGCGGTTCAGGGCTCTGCTGATCATGGCGATTGTGATGCCCTGGGACCGCATCCGGTCCTGGTCCAGCTCCACCGAGACCTCCCGGGCCTCGAGACCGGAAAACTCCACCTGGGCCACCCCGGAGACCTGCAGGAGGGCGGGCTCGATCTGACGCTCTACCAACTCCGTCAGGAGGGCTGCATCCCCGTCCCAAGAGATGGCGGCCCTCAGAACCGGCTGCTCGTCGGACGAAAAACGGCGCAGGTCGATCCGCTGCACGTCGGCCGGCAGATCCCGGCGCACCAGCTCCACCCGCTCCCGAACCTCGAGGGCGGCCATGTCCATGTCGGTGCCGGGCTCGAACTCCAGCTCCACCCGACCCCGATTCTGCGAGGCGGTGGACCGGATGGTCTCCAGCGACCGAACCGTGCCCAGCTCCTCCTCCAGGGGCCGCACGATGCGCCGCTCCACCTCTGCCGGCGAGGCGTCGGGGTAGGGCACCGTGACCTGCAGCACCGGCCGCTCATAGCTGGGGAACATGTCCAGCGAGATGAGCGAGGTCGAGATCAGGCCCAGCACGATGACGGTGACCACCATCATCCCGGTGGTGACCGGCCTGCGTACTGCGAATCTGGGAAGTGACATGGTTCGACCTGTCCTCAGCTGGTGGCTCTTGCGGGGTGCATGTTCATGGCCTACGCCGGATCCGGAGAGGGTCCGCTCCGGGCGGTGGCCCCTGCCGGCAGGGAGTCGCGGGCTGGGCGCTCCACTGGCGCTTCCTCACCAGCCGGCGCTTCCAGGTGGGCTCGTTCCTGGCGGATTTCGAAGAGGCGGTAGAGAACGGGCACCACCACCAACGTCAGGATCGTGGACAGGATGAGTCCCCCGATGACGGGGATGGCCAACGGCACCCGGAGCTCGGCTCCCTCACCGGGAATCAACGCCAGGGGAAGAAGGCCCAGCACGGTGGTGATAGTGGACATCATGATCGGGCGGAAGCGCACCCGCCCAGCCTCCACCAGTGCATCGTCCAGAGCGTAGCCCTCCTCCCTCCGGAGAATGTTCACGTAGTCCACCAGGACGATGGCGTTGTTCACCACGATCCCCACAAGCATGACCATCCCGATGAGGGCCACCACCGAGATGGAATGGCCCGTAAGCCAGAGGGCCGCCACCGCTCCCGGAAGCGCCAGGGGTACCGAGGCCAGAATCACACCGGGCTGCCGGAACGACTCGAACTGGCTTGCCATGACCAGATATACCAGGAAGATGGCCAGCAGAAGCGCCATCTGCATGGACCGGATCGACTGCTGAAGATCCCTGGACTGCCCGGCTACGGCCACGAACACGTCGCTTGGGACCTGGAGCCCCGCCACCGCCTCCTCGATCCGACTGATGGTGCCGGCCAGGTCCGCTCCCACCGGACGAGCCTCGACCAGGGCCACACGGGTCCCTCCCCGCCTCACGATCTCCGACGGACCGTCCTGGAAGTTCAGGTCCGCCACCGCCGCCAGCCCCACACTCCCGCCGCCGGGGATCTCCAGGCGAAGGTTCTCCAGGTCGTCCAGGCTGGTGCGCTGCTCGGCCCGGGCCCGGACCAGGACGTTCAGATCCCGGTCCCGCTCGGTGAATTCGGTGGCCGATGCCCCCCGGATCTTGGCCTGGAGAGCCTCCGCGGCATCGGCCACGGTGAGCCCCTGGCGGGCCAGCCGCTCCCGATCGAAGCGGATGGCGATTTCCGGAGAACCCTGCCGGCGCTCCTCCTCCACCCCTGTGATTCCGGGCAGCGTGCGCAGAAGAGCCCGCACGTCGCTGGCGGTCTGGTTCAGGAGGTTCAGATCGTAGCCCCGCACCTCCACCTCCACCGGGGCGCTGACGGTGAAGAGCTGAGGGCGATCCACCCGCACCTGGACCCCGGGAAGCGTCGACAGGTCATTGGTGAGCTCCACGGCCAAGCGGTCTTCGAGCCCGCCCACCTCGGTGAGCCGAACCAGGAGGGTGGCGGCGTGCCGCTCCAGCTCGCCGGTTCGTCCCAGCGTACCGGCGCCGCCCCGAACCCCCACATTGGTGAAGACTTCCCGGACCTCGGGCTTCTCCAGCGCCACCGCCTCGGCCCTCCGGGCCAGCTCCTCCATCCGGAGGAGGCTCGTTCCGGGTGCGGCTTCCAGCTCCACCACCAACTCGCCCTGCGACAGCTCCGGCACCAACGAGATGCCCACCCGGGGAATCAGGACGACCCCCACCGCCAGCGCCACCAGGGCCCCACTCAGGATCAGGATGGGACGGCGTAGGGCCTGCTTCAGAATGCCCGGATACCGACGGTCGACCCACCCGTACACAGCATCGAAACCACGGCTCACCGGACTCAGGAGGCGTGCGAACCCACCGCCTCCCTTCCGCAGGCGCTTCAGCACCCCGCCCGTTCCGTTGGCCAGAGCCGTCCCCACCTTCCCCGGGGCGGACGCCGACGTGCCTTCTCCGGTCCGGGCCCGAGCCCCCTGCCCCCTTGCCGCCAGCATGGGGATCAGGGTGAGCGAGACCACCAGCGCCGAAAGCAGGGCGAAGGAGACGGTCCAGGCCTGGTCCCCGAAGAGCTGACCCGCCACTCCCTCCACGAAGACGATGGGGATGAAGACGGCCACGGTGGTGAGGGTGGCGGCCACCACCGCCCGCCCCACGCGGTCCGTGCCCCGGCGAGCGGCCTCCACCACCGAATGGCCCTTCTCCCGCTCCCGGGCAATGGACTCCAGGACCACGATGGCACTGTCCACCAGCATCCCGATCCCCAGCGCCAGCCCGCCCAGCGACATGATGTTCAGGGAGATGTCGCGGGAGAACATGAGCACGAAAGTGGCGATGACCGAAATGGGGATGGCGGTGACCACGATGAGCGTAGTAGGCAGGTGCCGTAGAAAGAGGAGAAGCACCAGCATGGCGAAGATCCCGCCCAGGATCGCCGCCAGACGGACGTCACCCACCGCCTGCTCGATGAAGACCGCCTGGTCGGTGGTGAGGCTGGTGGTCACCCCAGGCGGGAGCTCGGCGTCCAGGGCGTCCAGCCGGTCCCGTACCACCCGGGAGAGCGCCACGATGTTGGCAGTGGACTCCCGGAGGACGGCGACCTCCACCGCTTCGTTCCCGTTCACCAGCGAAACCGTCTCCCGTTCAGCAGCTTCCCGGTGCACTTCGGCGACGTCCCGGAGCAACACGGATTGTCCCCCGGCCGTTCCCACCACCACGTCCAGCATCTCGTCGACCTCGACGAACTCGTTGACGGTGCGGACTACGTACTCGGCGTCACCCTCCTCCAGAATCCCTCCGGCCAGATTGATGTTCTCGGCAGCCAGACGCTGGGCCACCTGGGTGAAGGGGATCCCGAGCTGCGCCAGGCGACTTTCGTCCACCTCCACCAGGACCTCCTCCTCCAGTCCCCCGGTGACCCTGACAGCAGCGACTCCCTCGATTCCCTCCAGGGCACGTCTCACCTGCTCCTCGGCCAACCAGCGGAGCGCGATGAGCTCGTCCCGGTCCTCCTCCATGCGGGGATCCAGCGCCCGATCCGAGACCAGGGCGAACCGAACGACCGGCTCGGAGGCCGGATCGTAGCGGGCGATGGTGGGACGTCCGGCGTCCGGTGGCAGGTTGATCAGATCCAAGCGCTCCCGGATGTCCATGGAGGCGAAGTCCATGTCCGTTCCCCAGGAGAACTGGATCGTGATCTCCGAGCGGCCGGGACGGGAGCGGGACGTCACCTGTTCCACCCCCTGAACCACCGAGATGGCCTCCTCGATGGGCCGGGAGATGAGGTTCTCCACCTCCCGGGGACCCACCCCCTGGTACTCGGTCTCGATGCTGATGGTGGGGAACGAGATGTCCGGGAGGAGGTCCATCGGGAGTCGGGAATAGGAGACCATCCCGAAGACGATGACCGCAATGAAGGCCATGGACACCGCCACCGGGCGGGCCACGGAGAAGTCGACGACCCTCACTAGTCACTCCCGTCCACGGGGGCGCCGTCCAGCTCCATCAGGCGAACCGGGGCGTTGGGCCTCAGGTTGTCCTGGCCCACCACCACCACGGTATCGCCGGGTTCGAGCCCCGAGGCGATCTCGATCCGGTCACCCCGGGAGTACCCCAGCGACACCTCGCGCTCGAGTGCCCGACCGTCCCGGACGACGAAGACCCGGGGCACGGCCCCGTCCACCAGCACCGCGGTGCGGGGGAGGGTGATCCGGTCGCCCAGCGTCTCGGTGACGATGTCCACGTTCACGAACTGGCCGGGCCGGAGCCGGGTATCCTCCCGGGCCGACACGCTGATGGTCACCTGCACGGTCCCACTTTCTGGGTCCACCACCGGCCGGATCCGCTCGACCCGGCCGGTGGCGATGGGCTCCCCTCCCTCCTGGACGAGAATCCGTGCGGCCTGCCCCACCTGGACCCGGGCGGCCTGCCGCTCGGGCACGGCCACCTGTGCCTCCAGGCGGTCCAGGTCCGCCACCTCGAAGGCGGGATTCGTGGTTCCTACCTGGCTCCCTCGCTCGATGTACCGATGGGTCACCACCCCGGCGATGGGCGAACGGATCTCGGCGTTTCGGACCCGGAGCTCCGCCAGCTCCAGGTCCGATGCGGCCACGGCGGAATCCGACACCAGGTTGCCCACCTCCTGTTCGGAAATGAGGTCCAGCTCGGCCAGGGCTCGCGCCCGGCTCGCCCGCTCGCTGGCCGACTGCGCCCGCGCTCGAGCCTGGGCCGCCTGCAGACGCCACTCCTCGTCGTCCAACCGGGCCAGAACCTGGTTCTCCTGAACCCGGTCCCCTTCCTCGTGGTGGATGGTGGCCACGAGCCCGCCCTGTTTCGGGATCACCTCCACCGTCTCCTGGGCCTTCAGGTTGGTGGAACCGCGCAGCGTCACCTCCAGCGCCTCGGTGACGGCGATCCGGGCCGAAACCGGGATCATCCGCTCGCCACCAGGACCTCCCTCGGCAGCCCGGGCCATCTGGCCTCCGCCGCCGTTCTCGTCCACATCGGTCCCGCAACCAGCCAGCAGGACGGTGGCCGTGGCGGCAAGCAGCGCGAGGACTGCCAGGCGCAGATGCCGACCCTTGGACCGGGTGGTGACTCGGCGTTCAAATCGCTTCGTATCAACCTTCATCTATGGGTCCCCTTTCAGGTCCGTGCAAACGCCCGCTCTCCTGCCTCGGAGGCGGCGTTCTGTGCGTGTATTGAACCCCGGGACGCGCCCGGTTTCATGCCTCGTACGTCGTGGTACCCCGCCCCAGGTCCCGGTGCCTACCGCTGAAGGCAGCCCGGCGCTGCGCTGACCATTCACTCCCTCAGCGACATCCCCACCAGGGCCTCCAGTCCAGCAAAGAACATGTGGAAGCTGTAGATGGCGGAAATCTCGTCCTGCTCGGCCTGGGAGAGATTGGCCTGGGCGTCCACGACCTCGATGGAGGACGCCAGCCCCAGCCGGAAGCGTTCCTGTGCGAGCCGTAGCTCCTCGGCGGCCGTCTCCCGGTTCCGGGTCTGGAGGGCTACCGTCCGATGAGCCGTCTCCACCGACCTGACGGCGCTCTCCACTTCGGCCTCGAGCCGCAGCTCCTCAGCCCTCACCTGCCGCTGGGCGTTGGTCTCCGAGATCCGGGCCTCCTCCATCTGGAGCTGCCGGGAGAAGCCCGTGAAGATGGGGATCGAAACGCCCACCGAGAAGGAGAGGGGCTGGGGCCGGTAGTCGAAGGGAAAGCCCCGATTCTGCTCCCTCACCTGTTCCCTGGCTTCCGCTTCGACCTGAGGGATCGAGGGATCGAACTGGCTGCAGTCCCGTGGTGGATCGCCCAGGAGGGCCCGGAGACGGTTGTCCTGGACGCACGACTCGTACTGCCCCTGAAGCTGACCGAGACGGCTGTCGATGAGGGGGGCCACGTCGGCCGCCTCGGTGACCGAACCCCGCCAGCTGGCCGAAAGCGAGATCGAGGGGAGGTACTGGGAGCGGGTCATGCGGGTCTGGGTCTGCGCCGCAGACGCCTGACTCCGGGAGGCCCTCAGCACCGGATTCCGGTCCATCGCCATGGAAAGGAGCTCGTCGGAGTCCAGTTCAGGCTCGAAGAGCTGGAACTGGGTGGTCAACTCCGTCTCCGGCCGAATCGCCACCCCCACGATCCGGCCCAGCGAAAGCCGACTGGTGTAGGCCGCGTTCTCGGCCTGCAGAAGCTGAACCTCGGCCTGCCCCTCCTGGAGCTCGGCCCTTCGAATGTCCAGTGGCGTAGCCGCCCCCACCTCCACCTGGGCCTCGGCCTGACGTACGTAGGAGCGGGTCCGCTCCAGTTCGCTCTGCGCCTGTCGGAGTTGCTCCTCAGCCTCGAGAACGGAGAGGTAGGCCTGGGTCACCTCATCCACGAGTCCCGCGGACGCTCCATCGATCTGGGCCTCGATGACGGCGTTCTGATCCCGGACCACCGAGGGCCGGAGAAAGGTGGCGCCGCTCAGGCTGGTGGAAACGCCCACATTGTAGCTGGAGGAGTAGATTGCCGGCTCCGTGGCCACCACCACCGACTCGAAGAGTCGATCCCCGGAGGCGGTGTATCCGAACGACTGGGAGGCACTGGCCGAAGGCAGCATGTCCCCCCACGCCTCCCGCGTTCTCAGGTGGGCGGCATCCCTCTGAGATTCCTGGACCCGGTAATTCGGGTTGTACTCGTGGGCCAGGCGGATCGCCTCATCCAGCGAGACCTGATCCAGCGAACGGATGTCGATATCAGCGGCTGCGCCCGAGCCGTAGGACCGGGCGTCCTGGGCAGCCACGGCCAGCGGTACGGTTCCCAGAAGGAGAACCGAAAGCAACCCGGCTAGCAGGCCCGTGGACGGCCTTGGAAACTGGAGGATCACCACAACGAACTCCGTATGTTGAACATGGATCGAAAGGCAGAGGGGTCGGCATGAAGCTCACGGAGTCGCTCCGCGTCGCCCACGCCGACCACCTCATCCAAAGAAGACACCCTGACCGGGCAAGGCGTTAAAAGGCCGTTGGAGATGTACAGGGCGATCGCCCCCCGGCCCATGCGATCCCATGCGCACCGGAAGCCTTCCCCATAGATTTCCCCGCTCGAGCCTCTTCGGGTAATGACGCACGCCGCACACGGAGCATGGTATTGGACCTGGTTCTGGTGGACTTTGACGACACCCTGGTGGACACGGGACCCCGCTTCTCGCAGCGTCGGGACCGCCTTTTCCGCTTTCTCGAAGACCAGGGGTTCGAACGGGAGGAGATCGAGCGGGTGCATCACAAGGTGGTGGACTCTGAGCTCCTGGGCATTCTGGGCTTCGGGCCCTTTCGCCTCGGTCCCTCCTTCCGAGATACGTACGTTCGGTTATGCGTGTTTCATCAGCGGACCCCGGATCTGGCGGTAGCCCGGCAGGCCGAAGGGTTGGCCCAGGGGGTCGAGAAGGCCTCGCCTCCCCTCCCCGGAGCCCTGGAGGCGCTCGAGCAATTGGCAAGACGTGTCCCTACCGGCATCTATACCCAGTCCGGCTTCCCCGAGTACCAGCTGAAGTGCATGGAAGACGCCGGCGTCCTGGAGATCGTGCCACCCACCCGGGTCAGGGTGACGCCCGAAAAAACGACGGCCGCGTTCCGAGAAACGGCCAGGGCGCTGGGAGCCCGGGCCGGACCGGGTGTCTGGATGGTGGGCAACAGCGTCCGGTCCGACGTCAACCCGGCGCTCGCCGCCGGTGCCCGGGCCATCTGGGTGAACGCCGGCGAAGGATGGCACCACGATCGGGCCCACCTCCTCCGGCCCACCCCCACCACGAGCACCTTCGCCGAGGCGGTGGATCGGCTCCTGGACGCAGGTTGACCAACCGCTGAGGCATTCCGAGCCGGGCGGAAACCGGTCCCCCTCCCTCGTGGGAGCTCGTCAGGGGAAGCCCGCAAGGGGAAGATCGCCGGACATCGGCCGCCAGCCCTCCGCCCTCCCCTCCCACAACCTTCAGGAGAAGAGAGGCGGACGACGCAGGTGGTGATCCGTGGCGGCCTGGAACGCCCGGGCGACCCGGAGCGCTTCGGCGTCCTTCCAGAGTCCCCCGACGAAGGAGATGGACACGGGCGTGCCCTCGCTGTCGAAACCGTGGGGAACCACTACCGCCGGATGACCGGTGAGGTTCGTGGCCAGCAGCAGCGACGAGGCGAAAGGGGGCGAAGCCACCACATCCACCCCCTCCCAGGCCCGGTCCAGCGCCGAAATCAGGAGGGACCTGATCCGGTTGGCCTGAAGGTACTCCACCGCGGGGATGAAGCGGGCCGAACGGAAGGTGTTGGGCCAGCTCCCCGCCTCCTGGCGCACCAGGAGGGCGTCCTCTCCGCTACGGGTCAGTTCGTCGAAGGCCGCAGCGGCCTCCGCGTTCAGAATGATTCGAAGCGCACTGAGGGGAAGCTCATCCGGAAGCGTCACCGGCACCGCCTCGACCCCCTTCTCCCGGAGAATCCGGAGCACCTCCCGGTCGCGCCGCCGGTCCTCGCCCTCGAAGGCGCCCTCCAGGTAGCCGACACGGATCCCTTCGAGCCCGGCCTCGCCATCCCAGTCGAAGGGGACCTGCCGGACGGTGGCGTCCAGATTATCGGGGCCCTGGATGGCAGCCAGAACCAGGGCCGCATCCTCCGCATTTCGGCAGAGCGGTCCCAGCTTGTCCATGCTCCACGACAGCGCCATGGCCCCGTAGCGACTCACCCGGCCAAAGGTGGGACGGAGGCCCGTGGCCCCGCACCGGACCGCCGGCGACACAATAGAGCCCAGGGTCTCGCTCCCGATGGCGAACCCCACCAGGCCGGCCACCGCTGCCGCCGCCGAGCCTGCCGACGAACCGCTGGAACCCTGTTCCGGATTCCACGGATTTCGGGTCCGGCCGCCGAACCAGACATCTCCCATGGCCAGCGAGCCCAGGGTGAGCTTCGCCACGAGCACCGCACCGGCCTCGTCCAGTCGCCGCACCGCAGTGGCGTCCATCTCCAGGATCTGTTCGCGGTAGGGTTCAGCCCCCCAGGTGGTAGGGTGGCCCCGAACCGAGAGGAGGTCCTTGGCACCCCACGGGATACCGTGAAGGGGACTCCGGACTCGGCCCGCCTCCAGCTCCCGATCCGCCCTCTCCGCCTGCTCCAGCGCTCGCTCCTCGGTGAGGGTCACCACACACTCCAGCTCTGGCCCATGTCGTTCGAGGCGATTCAGGTAGAGGCGGGTGAGTTCCACCGAAGTGATCTCCCGGCGACGGAGAAGAGCGCCCAACTGGGTGAGCGAAGCGAAGGCCAGATCTTCCGGGCGATCCGGGTCGGGAAGCTCCCGTGGCCGGGCGGGCCGCATCCGGGAGGGGCCAGTGGGGAGACTTCTGCCCATGGGCTGGGGATCGAAGTGAAGCACCGGGGCCACGTGGTTGGGAACGGACACCTCCCGAAGCCGTTCGTAGGCCCCCCGGTGGGAGCGGAGGTTGTCCACCATCATGGTTCGTTCTTCCGGTGAGAAGCTCAGCCCCGACAGTTTTTCCGCCTCGGCTACCACCTCTACGGTGATCTCCTGCGTCTCCTGCACCCGGGCCCAGAGCACTCCAGGAAAGAGTCCCCCCGTGATCCCCACCATGGAGAGAGCTCCGAGGAAACCCCTGCGATCCGTCGTCGCACTCACCCCGTTCGGTGAGCCGTCGAGCCCGCCCCTACCCTCGGGAGATGGAGTCGAGCCTGACTGGGAGGTCGAGACGGCTCTCTCGGCCACCGGCTTCTGGGATGGATGGGGATGCGTCATACGGGACACCTCACGGCAGCTGTGATGGATCGTTCGGCAGACCGAGTGCTACCCTCGTGAAACGTCGTGGTCGGGCTCACCCGGAATCGTGAATCTGGCAATGGAAGATGAGACCCAAGGTGCGTGGTCCCGGGCCGTGATGCCAGTCAAAGAACACACCAGGGCTCCAAGACGGCCGTTGAACGAAGGCCAGGGCGCCACCGTTGGGAGCCCCAGGGGCCCCGAGCGCAGGCGGTTCGTCGAAGGCATAGCCTTGCGAAGTCACGATCCGAACGCCACTCTCGGTGGCGAGGGCGGCGGGGAGAACGGCAACCCCGGGGTCGGGAAGCATGGTGCTGAGACCGGCTTCCGGGGTTCGGGAACCCGATCAGGAGACAAAATGGAGATCGCGGTACTCCGGGAGGAGGCGGAAGGCGAACGAAGGGTCGCTCTGGCCCCGTCCAACCTCTCCGCTTTGGCCAAGGCCGGACTCAGTGTCCGGATCGAGTCCGGAGCCGGCGAGGGGGCCGGCTGGACCGACCGGGACTACCGTGAAGCCGGCGCCCGGATGGAAGCGGACCGGGACCGGCTCCTGGACGGCGCCCGGGTGGCGCTTCAGGTACGGCCGCCGACCCCCGACCGGTTGGATGCCCTTCCTCCCGGGATCCTCCTGGTGGCATTCCTGTCGCCCTCACCGGACGACCTCCCGGAGGAGCTGGCCCGCCGCCGGATCGACGGACTCGCCCTGGAGCGGGTCCCCCGCACGACCCGGGCGCAGCGCATGGACGCCCTCTCCTCGCAGGCCACGGTGGCGGGCTACCGGGCAGCGCTCCTGGCCGCCCACCACCTTCCCCGCTTTCTGCCCATGCTCACCACCGCCGCCGGAACGATCCGGCCCGCCCGCTTCCTGGTCATGGGCGCCGGTGTGGCCGGCCTGCAGGCCATCGCCACCGCACGCCGCCTGGGAGCCCGGGTTCAGGGCTACGACATCAGGGAAGCGGCGGCCGAGCAGGTCCGGAGCCTGGGCGCCACCTTTCTGGAGGCCGAGCTTCCAGGCGAGGCCGAGGCCGAGGGGGGGTACGCCCGGGAGCTCAGCGGGACAGAGGAGGAGCGGCAGCTCCAGTTGCTGGGCCAGCATGTACCCAACGCCGACGCCGTGATCACCACCGCCCAGATCCCCGGGCGCCCCGCGCCCATCCTGGTCACCCGGGAGATGGTGAGCGAGATGAGCCCCGGATCGGTGGTGGTGGACCTGGCCGCCGAAACCGGGGGGAACTGCCAGCTCTCGGAACCCGGCAGGACGGTCGTGCACGAAGGCGTGACCATTGCCGCGCCACTCCACCTGGCCTCGGAGCTGGCCCAGCACGCCAGCGAGATGTTCGGCCGAAACGTCACCGCGCTCCTGGAGCACCTCACCGCCGACGGCGAACTGAGCCTCCCTCTGGACGACGACATCGTGGACTCGACCCTGGTGGCCCGGAACGGAACGACCCGCTCCAGGGGCGACAGGGACAACAGCAACGAGGAGTAGACCGAATGGGCGTGTGGATCCTGGGATTGTACGTCTTCGTCCTCTCGATGATGGTGGGCTTCGAACTCATCCGGAAGGTGCCGCCGACTCTTCACACACCCCTCATGTCCGGGGCCAACGCCATCTCCGGGATCACCCTGGTGGGTGCCCTCCTGGTGGTAGGCGAAGGAGGCGGCCGCTGGACCGTGATCCTGGGCACCGCAGCGGTGATCTTTGCCACCATCAACGTGGTGGGAGGCTTCCTCGTGACCCACCGCATGCTGAGCATGTTCCGAAAGCAGGACTGACCTCTCACCCTCGGGAGCGCCACCGTGCCACCCTTCGTCGTGGAGTTCGCCTACGTCGTCTCCGGGTTCCTCTTTGTCCTGGGACTCAAACGGCTGAGCTCGCCGGTCACTGCGCCGAAGGGGAACGCCATGGCCGCCGGCGCCATGCTCCTGGCCGTGGTGGCCACCCTACTGGACCAGCAGATCATCAGCTACGGAACCCTGGCGGCGGGGCTGGTGGCGGGGACCGTCATCGGCGCACTTCTGGCCCGGCTGGTTCAGATGACGGCCATGCCTCAGCTCGTGGCCATCTTCAACGGGTTCGGGGGAGGCGCTTCGGCCCTGGTGGCCGCAGCGGAGCTCCTCCGGGAGGGCGGTGCCAATCCGGGCGCTGCGGAGGCCGCGGCGGCGGCCATCGGGATCCTGGTGGGAACCGTCACCTTCTCCGGCTCGGCGGTGGCCTTCGGGAAGCTCCAGGACCTGGTGACCCAGCGCCCGGTCACCTTCCCCCTCCAGAAGGTCCTGAGCGGACTGGTCTTCCTGGCCCTCCTGGCCGGCGCCGTCATGATGGCCCTGGGTGAGGTGGGACCGGAGATGCTCATGGCCATGGGCGGGCTGGCCTTCCTCCTGGGGATCCTGCTGGTGATCCCCATCGGCGGTGCCGACATGCCGGTGGTGGTCTCGCTCCTGAACTCGTATTCCGGACTGGCCGCCTCCGCTGCGGGTTTCGTGCTGGGCAATCCGCTCCTGATCCTGGCGGGCGCCCTGGTGGGGGCTGCCGGACTCATCCTGACCCAGTTGATGTGCCGGGCCATGAACCGCTCGCTTGCCAATGTGGCCTTCGGCGCCTTCGGGGGGGGAGCCGCAGTGGCCGCCGGCGACGACGGCGAACGGGTCGTGCGCAGAACCGGGGCCGAGGAAGTGGCCATGCTCCTGGGCTACGCCTCCCGGGTGGTCATCGTCCCCGGCTACGGCCTGGCGGTGGCCCAGGCCCAGCACGAGGTGAAGAAGCTCACGAGCCTGCTCAGTGATCGTGGCGTGGACGTGGTCTTCGCAATCCATCCGGTGGCCGGCCGTATGCCCGGACACATGAACGTGCTCCTGGCCGAAGCCGATGTGTCCTACGAGCGCCTCCTGGACCTGGATGACGCCAACGGCGCCATGGACCGTACCGACGTGGCCGTGGTGGTGGGCGCCAACGATGTGGTGAACCCGGAGGCCCGCCGGCCCGACAGCGCCATCGCCGGAATGCCCATCGTGGACGTGGACAGGGCCAAGAACGTGGTGGTGATCAAGCGGAGCCTCAGTCCGGGATTCGCCGGCATCGACAACCCCCTCTTCTATATGGACCACACCCTCATGTTCTTCAGCGACGCCCGGGAGGCCATCTCGGATCTGGCCCGGGAGGTGAAGGAACTGTAGCGGGGCCGCAGGCCTCGCCGCGAAGCCGGACGGCACCCGCTCACGCCCGCGCGATCTCCGCACCCATACGCTCACGGCTCGCCGGCCGGGCCCCCTTCACGGTCAGAACTGCTCCCCTTCGGCCGCCTCCTGAAGGAGCGTCCAGGCCCGATCAAGGTGGGATGCACGGGTCCGCAGGTTGCCCACCGACAGTCGGAGCCAGGTGCGGCCGTCCAGGGCGGTGTGCGAAAGAAAGGCCTCTCCCGTCCGGTTCACCTTTTCCATGATGGCCCGATTCCAGCGGTCGCAGGCGTCAGCGGCCACCCCTGGGGGGGCGAAGCGGAACACCACGGTGGAGAAGGGCACGGGAGCCGCCCGCTCCCACTCCGACGCCCCATCCACCTCCTGGGCGAAGTACCGAGCCAGGCGCACGTGCTCCCGGATCCGATCCCGAATGCCCTCGGCCCCGAACCAGCGCAGGACGAACCACAGCTTGAGCGCCCTGAACCGGCGGCCCAGGGCCACCCCGTAGTCCATGAGATTCGTGGCTTCCTCCCCCGGTGAACTCGTCAGGTACTCGGGGACCAGGGAGAAGGCATCCCGGATGACCTCGGGGTAGCGGGTGTGGAGAACCGAACAGTCCACCGGGGTGAAGAGCCACTTGTGGGGGTTGAAGACCACTGAGTCGGCCCGTTCCCAACCGGTGAAGGGAGCACGAAACTCCGGAACCATGGCCGCCGCCCCGGCATAGGCCGCATCCACGTGAAGCCAGAGCTGGTGCTCCGCGGCAATCTCGGCGATGGCCTCCACCGGGTCCGACGAGGTGGTGGAGGTGGTCCCCACGGTGGCCACCACCGCCACTGGCCGCACGCCCCGATCCCGGTCCTGACGGATCGCCGCCCGGAGCGCCTCGGGGTCCATCCGGAATCCGGCGTCGGCAGGAATCTTCCGGAACCCCTGCCGCCCCATCCCCAGGGTGACCACGGCTTTCTCGATGGAGGAATGGGCCTCGGTGGAGGCGTAGACACGCCCTGGCTGAGTCCCGAAAAGGCCGTCCTCCCGGACTCGGGGAAAGGCCCGATGCCGCGCCGCCGCCAACGCCACCAGCGATGAGGTGGAGGCGGTGTCCTGGATCACCCCGTGAAAGCCCTCCGGAAGCCCGAGCAACCGGCGGAGCCAGTCCGTGACATGCTCTTCCAGCTCGGTGGCCGCCGGCGAGGTGCGCCACAGCATGGCGTTCACGTTCAGCGCCGCGGCCAGCATCTCGCCCAGGATCCCTGGACCCGAGCCGGTGACGGCGAAGTAGGCGAAGAAGGAGGGGTGGTTCCAGTGGGTGATCCCGGGAAGGATGAGCTCCTGGAAGTCGGAGAGGATCCGGTCCATGGACTCTCCCCTCTCCGGAGCTCGCTCGGGGAGCTGGGCCCTCAGGTCTCCCGGTCGGGTGCGGGCCATGACCGGATAATCATCCACCTCGTCCAGGTAGGTGGCGATCCAGCGGGCCAGCTCCTCTGCCCATCGCTGGAACTCTCCAGGCGGCATGTCCCCCGTGGAATGGGACGTGGCACTCAGGCTGTCCCCAGCCGAGGCTCCGGCGGCAGGGCCGTCCCCAGGGAGTGCCCCACTCAATCCAGAACCACCCTCCCCTCTTCCAGGGACTGGATCTGACGGAGTTCCTGGCCCAGGCTCCGGAGCTGGTCCCGAACCTCGTCCAGCACCTCGCGGGTTGCCGCTTCGGGCACCCCGTTGCCATGAAACAGGTTGAAGAAGAGAGTGTCGGTGTGCCCCACGCTGGTGTGGGTCACCAGCCGATCAATGAGCCGCGAGAGCTGCAGGAGCTCCCTCAGTGCCAGGCCGGCCCCTCCACCCGGCGGATCCCGATAGAGAAACCGGAGCAGCACCTCCCGGAGAAGCTGCACTTCCTCCACCGCTTCACCGGCAGCCAAGCCCCGCACCGCCGCCAGGTGCCCGTAAAGCTCCGCAGCCTGCTGGAAGATGGGGCTGACCTGCTCCCTGTAGACACCCAGGGACCGAGGAAGAAAGGACGTGAGCAGGTGCAGGAATTCGCCCAGGAGCTCGTCCTCGCCCTCCTCCAGGGTCTCGACCCTGGATCGGATCTCCAGGAGCCAGCGATCCGCCACCGCCCCCTGCTGCAAGCTCAACCACTCCACGAGCTGTTCCGGGGAGAGCTGCCGAGGCTTCGGCTCCCGGTGCAGGTGGGGCTGACCCGGCATGCCCCGACGATCGGACGGAGGCGAAGTGGACTGTGTCATAGTCCTCCACGAGGGATGAGGAAGATCGAATATGTAACTTAGGTTTCTACGGGCGCCGCGTCAGCCCCCTGGCTCGCAACGGCGCTCCACGGTCGGAGCCTCACGGTCATGGTGGTACCCTCGCGGGGCATGCTTTCCGCCCATATTCGTCCGCCCCAGGACTCCACCAGGCGGCGCACGATGGCCAACCCGAGTCCCGATCCACCGGAGCGGGTCGAGAAGTGGGGTTCGAAAATCCGGGGCAGAAGGTCCTCCGGAATCCCGACACCGTCATCGATCACCCGGAGCTCCACGTCACCGTCCATCTGCTCCGCCTCCACCGCCACCGCACCTCCCGAAGGCAGCGCCTCCCGGGCGTTCTCCAGGAGGTTGATGAGGACCTCCTTCAGCTCTCCCTCCCGTGCAGAGACCCGGGGCACCTCCCCTACCCCGCGGAAGTCGAAGCTCACCGGTCCATCGCCAGCCTGGTAGAGGGCCAGTACCTCCCTCATGACCTCCTGCACGTCCACCGCCTCGGGCGGCTCTCCGCCCATGGCCGACGGTGCACCGAAGCGAGCGAAGCTGGAGGCGATCCGTGCCAGACGCTCGATCTCACCCAGGATAGCCTCCGCATTCCGTTCCAGGATCCGGTCGAAGTCGGGGTGTTCGTCCTGCCAGGCCCGACGAATGTGCTGCACACCCAGCTTGATGGGGGTCAGGGGGTTCTTCACTTCGTGCGCCACCTGGCGAGCCATTTCCCCCCAGGCCAGGATCCGTTCCGTCCGGAGTTCGTCTGTGACGTCTTCCAGGCTCACCACCGCGCTTCCCGGTGGTCCCCGGCGGCTGACCCGCCGGGCCCGCACCCGGATCCGTCGATCGCCGAACTGGAGCTCGGTGGCCGCCTCCTGCAGTCCGTCGCGCATATACCGCTCGACCCAGTGGGCCAGCACCGACCTGGGGTCCTCCGGCCCCTCCCCTGCCGGCAGCGTCTGCCGACGGGGCAACGGGACCCCCAGGAGTCGTTCGGCCCGGGGATTGGCCAGCGTCACCTTTCCGTCCGGATCCAGCGCCACCACCCCCGTCGCCACTTCCTCCATGATGGCCTGGGTCCGCCTGGAGCTTCGGATGAGGGCCCTCCGGGTGCGTCCCAACCGGTCCACCATCCGGTTGAAGGCCCCGAACACCGCCCCGAACTCGTCGGCTCGGTCCTCCGGCAGGTGAACGCCCATGTTCCCGGCTCCGACGCGCTCCGATGCCACCCGGAGCGTCTGGATGGGCCGGGTCAGAGCACGTCCCACCAGGAAGGAGAGAAGGACCGAGAGCCCTGCGCCCAATACCACCGCGAACCCGATGAGGTCGGCCACGTCTCGCTGCCGCAGCGCCGTGGCGCCGGCCTGCAGGGGAGCCGGTGCCGCCAGAACCTGACCCCCGGCGATCCTCCTGTAGGCCACCACGTAGTCCCAACCGCCAAGGGAAGCCGTCGTGGTCGTCATCAACTCCTCTCCCTCCGCGATCCGCCGGTGCAGCTCGGGCGGGAGCCATCCCTGGTAGAGTCCCAGATCGGCCAGCTCCGGCAGGGACCCGGCCACCAGCTCTCCTTCCTCATAGAGGAGGAGATCCGACCCGGCTCGGCGGGCCAACACGTCCATGGCACCGCCCACCTCACCGTACCAACTGGCCGCCTCCTCCACCGCCCGTTCCGCCAATGTCTCCGCGGTGCGCACAGCGGCTCCGGCAAGCGTCTGGTACGCCAGGGTTCCAAACGCCACCGACGGGACCAGAAAGAAGGCGAAGAGCGCCAGGGTCACCCGCCCCCGAAAGGACGTGAGCCACGGACCCAACGCCCCCGGAATCATGCCATCGCCCCGAGCCACCCTTCTCCCCAACCCCCAGACCACGAGCCCTCCACCCAGGGCCAGCAGGAGGAGCAGGGTGCTTCGGGCCACGATCAGCGCATGGCCGGGAAGCTCGAGCAGGTAGTGTCCGTGGTAGATCTCGTCGGGAAACGCAAGGTACAGTTCTCCCTGCCACCCGTCCGGGGCTCTCACCCACTCGATCCCCTCGGTGGCTCCGGGAGCCTCCCCGGGCATGAGAGGGATCAGGACCAGCGGATCGGGCTCGTCCTGGGCCGGAGAGAACAGCGGGCCCAACGGCGATCGGGTCGCCAGAGTCCTCCGGGGAGGCGCCACCAGCGAGATTGCGGCACCCCGGGAGAGGGGCGCCACCGCCATGTAATGCACATCGGCCAGGTCGAATCCCCGAAGTCGGACGTCAGCTTCCATGATGGCCTGCTGTACCAGGTCCAGGGGAAGGTCGGGACGTTCCCCCGTGACTCCGATCCGCAACTCCTCCTGTGCTTCACCATCGGGGGACCAGACGGTGAGCCACACCGGCACACCTTCTGCTGCAAGTCCGCTTCGAACCCATGCACCGTAAAGGGTCTCGACCGCGTTTCGACCGGTGGCGGCCAGCTCCCGGGCCTCTTCTCCGGCCCGGAGCAGGAGAAATTCCAGGAAGGGGTCCGGGCGGGTTCCCAGGCGCTCCACCTCCTCCTCCGCCACCACCATCCGGGCCTCCACCTGAAGAGACCACGCCCACGGGAGCGTGAGCCCGGCGGCCAGAATGAATCCCAGCGCCAGGTGGACCACCCCGTCCCCCCATCGTCGTCCAGCCGGAAGCGAGAGAGCGGCCATGGCCAGGGGAACGATCCAGAGGACCGCGGACCAGGCTGGGATCTCCGGTCCCGTCCGAACTCGCCATGCACCCAGTATCGCCAGGACCAGCGCCACCCCCAGACCCCCCGCCAACAGGACGGGACGAATCCGGTCACCCTCGCTCCGGGTGAGGAGGAGGGCCACGGTGAAGAGGAGACCCACCAGAAGACCGGCCACCACCTGGAAGGTCACCCACCCCCGTTCGCCCTCCGACAGGAGCTCGTAGGACACGCCCGCGTCCATCCCGGCCATGATGGCCACGCCCAGAAGAATCGCTCCCGGAAGCGTAAGCCAGGGAGGGAGGGAGGGCGTGCGCTCCCGGTGCACCACGCCCAGGAGGAAGACGGCCGAGACCGCCAGCACCAGCAGGTGGCCCAGAGTCACGCCGGGGACCCCCGGAAGCAGAAGCCCGCCCGGAGAAAAGAGTTCCGGGGCACCCAGCAGCCCGCCCAGCGGAAGAATCAGGATGAGTCCCGCAAGGGTGGCACTGTGGATCGCCAGTCCGGCCCGGGACCCTTGAACCCACCGGAGTCCGATGAGCCAGACCAGGGCCATGAGGAGCGCCACGGCCCGTTCCCACCAGAGGGCACGGGCCTCCAGCGAGTCCGCCTCCGACAGCGGGGTTACCGTGACGCTGAAAAGCACCCGGTCCTCCCAGCGGAGGTCCCAGACGCTCTCGCCTTCGACCCGGTCTTCCCGGGAGATGTGGATCCGGGCACCCCTCCGCTCGAGGAACCGGGAGGTGAAGTCGTCCCGATCCTGATCCAACCCAGGAGGAAGATCGGCACTCAGGAGTACAGCCGCCACGGCCGTGCCCCGCTGCTCCGGAAGGGGGTGGGTCACGTACAGGTACCCGAAGAGGGCACCATCCTCGTAGAGATATCGCTCCTGACCGAACCGGGCCCGCTCGGGAAAGGGGCCCTGGTGGAGTCCATCCCAGGCCAGAAGCTCGCCTTCGGGTCCGAACACCGCCACCCCGTTCACCCCCTCCCTGACAAGCCCTCCAGGCAGGGTCGGCCCCTCTTCCCCTGCGGCCCTCCAGACCCCGCCGACCCGTTCCACTGCGGCCTCAGCCCTCCGGAGCAGGGCGTCCAGGTCCCGATCCAGGTGCTCCTGAACCCGGGTCTCCCAGTCCTGCACATGTTCGTCCCAGGTGGCCGAAAACCGTCGAAGGTCTCCCTCGGCGGCGAAGCCCAGGGTAATCCCCACCACCAGCAGACCCAGACCGATGGCCGCCGGCCGCCCCCGGGGCGGGCGCACCAGCAGGGCGGCCCCCACCCCGGCAGTGGCCAGAGCCAGAAACCACGGACCGGCGCCGCCGATCCAGGCCCCCATCGCCAGGAGGGCCCCGGACAGGCAGAGCAGCGGAAGGAGTCGACGTGGGGACAAGGCGCTTGCCCGATCAGCAGGCAGTCTGAAGGTTCAAGAGGGTCGGGAACGCTCCGGGTCGTATGCCCGGATCGTGTG
>PWLA01000192.1 GCA_003559555.1 Gemmatimonadota bacterium
AGATGGGCCGTGGTGGGCGGGGGGAGCCTGGCAGCGGCGGCGGTGCTCCACCTCATCCACCCCGACTTCTTCCGGGGGCCCTGGATTTCAGTGGACCCCCAGGTGAACGAGGTCTGGCTCCGGCACGTGCGGGAGCTGCAACCCACCTGGCCGCGGGTCTGGTCCGGCACCGAGGTGGCGCGACTGGTCTCGACCCTGGGCGCCGCCGTCCTGGTCCTTCCCTTCATGGGCTGGAGGGCGCTCCGGTCTCCCTCGGGGCCCGGCCGGACGGCGCGACGGGCCGGATGGCTCCTCCTCGGGGGCACCCCCCTGCTCTTTGTGGTCATGACCTGGGCGCAGCTCCGCTGGGGCCTGTATGTCGGCGCCCTCCTGGCCATCGGGGTCGTGGCGATCCTGGACCGGGCTCGGATGGCCCTGGAGCGTCGAGCCGAGGAGGACGCCAGCGATGGGAAGGACGCCACCGGTGAGAAGGGGCCCGCCGAAGCGGCACTCAGGGAGATCGGCGAAGGGCCGCCGGGGCTGCCTCTCCCGAGTCGTCTCCTCCACATGGGGCTCGTGGTCCTTCTGGTGCCGGGCTTCCTGCTGGTGGGGGCAGGGGTGGGGACGGCCATGGAGGCCCTCGGAGGAGAGGTGGAGGAGGCCCAGGCCGGCGATGGCCATCTCGCGGACCGTGCCGCGGGGGAAGAGGAGCGTTGCGACCTCCGCTCCCTGGCGCCCTTCCTTCGAGACCTGGAGCCTGACGCCAACGGCCCGCTGACGATACTCACCCACCTCGACCGTGGCCCCGAGATCCTCTTCCGCACTCCCCACCGGGTGCTGGCCGGCCCGTACCACCGCAACAGAGAGGGAATCCTGGACATACACCGTGTGTTCACCTCACCGGACGGCCCCGAAGTGAGGCGCGTGCTGGCGGCACGGGACGTGCGTCTTGTTCTTGTGTGCCCGGAGGCCGACGAGGGCTTCCTGGGGCGGGGAGGTGAGCGTTCGATCTTCTGGAGGCTGGTGGAGGACGGCCCACCGGGTTGGGCCCGCCCCATGACGCTTCCGGACTCCGTCGGACACGGCTTCCTCGTGTACGAGGTGACGGAGGGGCTCCGGGAAGGTAGATGAAGGGGCCTGAGGCGATGTGAGGGCATCTCCGTCCATCCGGTGCCCATGGGTGAATCGGTGCGGAGGCGCAACAGCACCCCGCCGAAGAACGACGTCAGGAACTTTCACGGGCACGCCCCCGAAAGACGGGAAAAGACGCCTCAATCCCTTGCCCCGCGGATGTTTGACAGGGTGACGGCAAGAGGATCGCAGCACGGCATGTAACGTGCACGAGGCATCACCGTGATCGGAGCGTGCCATCGCCCATGCCGCAACAGCGAAGAAGCGAGCGCCACCGCTACCGGCGTCGATGCCGAGAATGGGCATCCGGTTGCGAGTTGCACGGAGCACGACCGACAGACACAGGAACAAACATAGTGAGGCATCCGGGCCCTTGGGCCCACTTTCGAATCAACGTACTTTGGCGAATCGACCCGCCCGGGCCGATCACCTGGAACCTGGAATGGCCATACTGAGCCCGAGGTCGGACATGGACCTCCCCCTGGACGACGACATCGACGACCGCGTCCCACCGCCCTCCCAGCGACGAACCCTGCGAGACCGGCCCATGGTGCTCATCGGCGAGCGCCACGAATGGATGGCGCGCTCGCTGGCTTCGGTGATCGCCCCCCGTGGATTCGACATCTTCCACGCCTTCACCGCCGACGACATCCTGCAGGAGACCCGGCAGCGCATGCCGGACGTGATCGTCCTGGGGGCCAAGCTTCCAGGGAAGGACTGCGTGGAGATCTGCCGCGACTTGCGCCGGATCGCCGAGATCGGACCCGTCACCCCCATCGTCGTCCTCACCTCGCTCCAGGTCTCCCAGGCCGAGCGGCTGGAATTTCTCGAGGCCGGCGCCTGGGACTGCATCAGCTTTCCCGAGCAGGTGCCCGAGCTGTTGGTGAAGGTGCAGACCTTCGCCCAGGCCAAGGCCACCGCCGAGCGTGGGCTGCGGGAAGGGTTGCTGGACCCCGAGACCGGGCTCTACAACCTCCGCGGGCTCCTGCGCCGCGCCCGGGACGAAAGCGCCGAGGCGTGGCGCTACAGCACGCCCCTGGCCTGTGTGACGCTCTCGCCGGACCCGGAGAGCGAGAAGCGACTCCTGGAGGACCAGGAGCTGGAGCTGAAGCTGGTACGGCGCGTCTCGGAGACCCTCCGCTCGGAAATGCGGAGTTCCGACGTGCTGGCCCGACTGGGGCGACTCCACTTCGGGATCCTGGCGCCCTCCACCGACGGCGTGGGGGCCTCCATCTTCGCTCGCCGCCTCATCGAGGTCTTCGACATGATGCTGGAGAGCGATCCGCTCATTCCGAGCCACCCGATCGTCTTCCAGGCCGGATGCTTCGGCGTCCAGGACATCCGCAAGGAGGGCCTGGATGCCGAGAAGATGGTCCGCCGGGCCAACACGGCACTGAAGCGAGCCCGGACCGAGGGCCCCGGACGTCGGGTCGAACCCTACACCGAGGGTCGCCTGGCCTCCTGAGGCCCT
>PWLA01000332.1 GCA_003559555.1 Gemmatimonadota bacterium
ACGTAGCCGGCCACCTGGGGCTCGGGCCCTCGGTCTTCGTCGCGCACCTTCCCCGGCGAACGGGGCCCCCGTACGGGAAGGCCCATGGCTACTGGAGACAGCGGGAGGCCCGGTATCTGCGCCATCTCAGCGACCGGGAGATCGTCGATTTCGTGAATGTCCGCTTCATCGCAGCGTACCACAGCCGTCCCGTCCACGAGGTGATCGGATATCGGGATCAGGGGATGGCCTACTCCCGGATCCAGGCGCACTATGCCGGCCACCGGGGGGCATCCGGCGTCAGCTCCGCGCCACCGCCACTGAGAAGACGCCAGGCGGCCCCGGCTGTTCCCTCGCGGGATGCCCGGCCCACGCGGATGAAGGAGCCGCCCGGTGCCGGACGCGGCGGTCCGCCCGGGCGCGGCAATCGGGCCGGGGGGGGACCCCCAGGAGGTCGCTGAGGTTCCCGGTTCCCGCCCCGGTTCAGAGCGGGCTCAGGGAGATCAGCTCCAACTGGACCGGCTGACCCTGGAACTCCTGCCGGATCAGGACGTGGGGGGCTTCGACCCGGAGATAGTGAACCAGGGCCGTGTCGCCGCCGGTCACCTCCACCCGCCAGGTGTCGAAGGTGCCGGCCGGGACCCGGATCTCCTCCCGGCCGGTGACCCGGGCCTGGATCTGCACCTGCTCTCCCCGCATGAGATCCATGTGGGGGATGGTGACCCTGACCCCGTCCTCCAGCTCGGCTGCCGCCATGACGAACTCCTCCATCCCGGGAAGCAGCACGCCCGGCGCCAGCTCCTCATCGTAGTCCCGGGGACCGCCCAACTGATCGGGAAGCTCAACCCGACCCTGTAGTCGCCCTGCCTCTACACGGATGTCGGCGTGGATCCGGGCCGGACCCTGGTCCATCTCCTGCTCCAGGGATATGGGAGAGAAGTCCACGGCCGAGAATCGGAGACGGGTCTCCTGACTGCCTCCAGGGGCGGTCATGGAGCTGGAGGCGACCCACTCCACGCCGTCCCGCTCCAGGCGGTACTCGGCGCTTCCCATGTGCTGACCCTGGACCTGCAGGTCGTAGCGCCGGACGCCTTCTTCCAGTCGGTCCGCGTCCCACTGGCCCACCTCCCCCTGGCCCAGGACGTCGTCCCGGGTGAGGGGCTCGCCCCGGACGTCGAAGATCTGGATGGGGGCGATCCCCTCCAGGGTCTCCAGGATCCGGGCGCCATCGCCCACCACCACGACGGCGGCCCGGTCGGGATGGAGGTGCTCCCGGGCCACCCGCTGCACGTCGTCGGCCGACACCCTTCGAATCCGCTCGGGATAGCCGGTGAGGTCGTCCAGCGGAAGGTCCAGGAGGAGCTGGGTGGCCAGCTGGCCCGCCACCTGCGAAGCGGTCTCCAGCCGCAGGGGAAAGCTTCCGGCCAGGTAGTTGCGGGCCGCGTCCATCTCCTGGGGGGGCACCGGCTCCTGCCGGATCCGCTCCATCTGGTGCAGGAGCTCCACCAGGGCGGAGTCGGTGACCTCGGTACGAACCTCGGTGATGGCCCGGATCACCCCGCGATCAGCCGGCCGGGTCACCTGGGAGTTGGCGCCGTAGGTCCAGCCCTTCTCCTCACGCAGGATCTGAAAGAGCCGGGAGTCGGCTCCGCCTCCCAGGACCCGGTTCATGACCTGGAGGGAAAAGTAGTCCGGGTCGTCCGGGGTGATCCCGGCGTGACCCACGCCCATGACCGACTGCACCGATCCGGGTCGGTGCACCAGGTAGATCCGGGTCTCGTCCCGCAGGGGGACCGCTGGAAGGGTCAGCTCAGGGGTGTCAGCGGGCTCCCAGTCGGCCAGGTGGCGGCGGATCAGCTCCTCCACTTCGCGACGCTCCACCTGGCCTGCCACCATCAGGAGCCCCTGGCCGGGATGGAGGACCTCGTCCCGAAAGCGGACCAGGTCGTCCCGGGTGATGGCCTGGACGGTCTCGGGCGTCGAGCGGACACCGTAGGGGTGGTCTCCGTACACGATGGCGTCGAAGCGTCGCTGGGCGATGGCCTGGGGCTGACCCAGCTCGGCCTGGAGACTGGATAGGGTCCGCCGGCGAGTCAGCTCCACCTCCTCCTGGGGGAAGGTGGCGTTCCGGGTCACATCGGCCAGGAGGTCGAAGGCCAGCTCCATGTGGTCGGTGAGCACCGTGGTGGAGATGGTGAGAAAATCCTGGCTCGCCGAAGCGTTGAGCGAGCCTCCCACCCCTTCGATGGCTGCGGAGATCTCGTCGGCGGTGCGCTCCGTGGTGCCCCGGGTCAGGACATTGGCCGCCAGGGAGGCCAGCCCTGCCCGTTCCGCCGAGTCGCGAGCACTTCCGCCAGGCAGGTAGAGGCGGGCGCTCATGACCGGCTGGGTTCCGTAGGGGAGGATCACCACCCGGAGCCCGTTGGCCAGGCTGAACTCATCGAAGGAGGGGAACTCGATGGGCCGTTCCTCCATGGGTGGAGGCGGCCCACCCACCTGCGCCGCTGCCGGGGTGGGAGGGGCGAACCCCAGCCCCACGCACAGAAAGGCCGCGCAAAGCGAGATCGCAGCCACCGGGGCCGCGGGGCGCGAGGCCCCTGGAGCGGCCGGTCCGGGTGACGGACGGAATCCTGCGGCAGGGCGGTTCATCGGTCTTCCTCCTGGTGGCTCCCGGGGCGGGTGATGATCACTGCGCGGTTCTCGGGCCTCAGGTAGCGTTCGGCCACCTCCTGCACATCGACAGCGGTGACGGCCCCGATGCGTTCCACCGTGGTGCGTACGGCCTCCGGGGTTCCGAAGAAGTGGTTGGCCGACTGGAGGGCCTCGGCTCGCCCCATGACGGACTGGCGCCCCAGGATGGTGCTGGCCCGCACCCGGTTGCGGGCCCGCTCCACCTCGTCCTCTTCCACCCCCTCGGCGATGACCCGCTCCACCTCCTCGTCCATCAGCGCCACCAGGTGCTCGGCTTCGACCCCCTGGTTGGCGATGGCGATGAGCTGGAGGAGTCCGGGACCCACCCGGGTGGCGGCGCCGGCCCCTACGTCCAGGGCGGCCTGCTCGCCTCGGACGAGGCGTTGGTGCAGGCGGCTGCTCTCGCCTGCCCCCAGAATCTGACCCAGTACCTCCAGCGCCGGGGCGTCGGGGTGACGGCGCTCCACCACCCCGTACGAGATCCAGACCCCGGGGAGGGTTGCGTTCGGGTCCTGCTCATCCATCTGCACCGGGAGCTGGGAGAAGGGGTCCTGGCACGTCACCTCCGGCGGGTCACTCCCGCGCGGGATGGAGCCGAAGTACCCTTCGATGAGGTCCCGGGCCGTCTCCTGGTCAAAGGCGCCTGCCACGGTGAGCGTGGCGTTGTTCGGCGCATAGTAGAGATCGAAGAACTCCTGCACGTCCGGGAGCTCCGCCGCATCCAGATCCTCGGGGGATCCGATGACGGAGTGGGCGTAGGCGAAGCACGACACCGAGTCGTACGGGGCGTAGTAGGCCGCCTGGAGCTGGGTGGTGCCATAGGGCGCGTTTTCGAAGCTCCGCCGGCGCTCCTCCTTCACCACCTCCACCTCCCGGGCCATGTTCTCGGCGGTGATCCGGAGGCTTCGCATGCGCTCGGATTCCAGCCAGAGCCCCAGATTCAGCCGCTCGGGGGGAAGGGTCTGGAAGTAGTTCGTCCGGTCCTCGGTGATGGACGCGTTGGCGTTGCCGCCGGCCCGCTCCACGTACTGGAAGTGCTCACCCGCCTCCAGGTTCTCCGATCCCTGGAACATGAGGTGTTCGAAGAGGTGGGCGAAGCCGGAGCGGCCGGGACGCTCGTGGCGGCTTCCCACGTCGTACCAGAGGTTCACCGCTACGGCGGTGGCCGCGGGATCCGGAGCCAGGATGACGTGGAGGCCGTTGGCCAGCTCGTAGTCCACGAAGGTGATGTCGCCTGCAGCCGCTGCTGTCTCCTGGGACTGGCCCGGGAGCGGCCAGAGCACCAGTGTGAGGAGGAGGGCCACGGGAAACGCACTGCGGAACGCCGGGGGCAGGGTGTGTGTGAAGGTCATGGGCGGGCGGTTGTGTGCTCGGGGGAAGGCCAAGTGCGGCCATGGGCCGTCCGGGCGGACATGATCTGTTGAATACTACGCGGTGGGCTGGAGAGTTTCTTCATGGAGGCGGGTTCCTTCATAGACGGAGAGGAGTCACGATGTGCGGTCGATACACGCTGACGGTGGACCAGGAAGCACTGCAGGTGGCCCTTGGGGTCCAGGGACTGGTGCATCCACGCCCCCGGTACAACATCGCCCCCTCTCAGGAGGTGCCGGCGGTGATCCACCGGGCCTCCTCGGACACCGAAGGGGGGGCCGTGGGGACGACCCTCCGGTGGGGCCTCGTTCCGTTCTGGGCCGACGATCCCTCCATCGGGCACCGGCTCATCAATGCCCGTTCCGAGACGGCCCACGAGAAGCCCTCCTTCCGCAACGCATTCCGGCGACGTCGTTGTCTCATCCCGGCCGACGGCTTCTTCGAGTGGAAGAAGACGCCGGGAGGGAAGCGACCCTTCTGGATCCACATGGAGTCCCGGGAGCCCTTCACCTTCGCTGGACTGGCGGAGCGGTGGACCGCGGCCGAGGGCGAAGAGCCCCTGGAGACCTTCGCCATCCTGACCGCCGACGCCAACGAGTTCCTCAGGCCCATCCATGACCGGATGCCGGTGATACTCTCGGCAGAGGATCGGGAGCGGTGGTTGGATCCCGACACCCCGGTGGACGATCTGCGACGCCTCCTGGGGAGCTTCTCGGCCGGCCCGCTAGCGGCCCGGGAGGTGTCCATCCGGGTGAACTCTCCCGGGAACGACGACCCCGGGTGCCTCGAGCCTCCCGGCGGCCCCGCCGACGGCCTTCCCCTCTTCGACCCGTGAGGAGTGAGCTGAGGCAACTGCCGGGCCCTTTTTTGGTGGTCCGGTTTCTTGCCCTGGGAGCGGGGGGTCTCTAGGTTGGGGGATCATCCACACGTGGGTTGCCGGAGCCATGTCTCCGAACAGCCCGAAACTGGCGGCAGGTAAGGGGCCGGCCCATCCGGGGCGGCTCGGTTCTGCTGCCCATTTTTCGCCATCGGCGGTCCCGGCCGCCCATCGAAGCAGGTAGATCTCCATGCGTCGACTTCTCTTCGGCCTCACCCTCCTGGTCCTGGCTCCCGTTGCCGTGGTGGCACAGGACACCCGAACCATCGAGCCGGCGGACTACTACGAGGTCCAGCCGGTGAGCAGTCCCGCACTCTCTCCCGACGGGCAGCACCTGCTCTACCAGGTGCAGACCATCCGTCAGGAGTCCAACGATCGGATCAGCCACATCTGGTGGACGAACCTGGAGACCGGCCAGACCCAGCGGCTGAGCACCCGGGGAATCAACTCCACCAACCCGAATTGGACGCCTGACGGCCGGCGCGTGTACTTCAACACCTCCCGGGGCGACGAGCGCGGGCTCCACTTCCTCAACTTCGCCGAGCCCGGCGGGGAGGCCTACCAGATCCCCGGCATCTCGGGTTCACCGAACTTCCACCCCGACGGGTCCTGGGTACTGGTGACCCGCCGCGTGCCGGGGGAGGGAACCGAAGGGGAGGAAGGAGACGAGGTCGAGGAGACGGACGACGACGAGGAGGAGGGACCGGTTCCCCCCACCGACCGACGCACCTCGTACTGGCCCTCGGGGACCCCGGCACTCACCGGTCCCACCGAGCGGACCCAGCGGGGTGAGACCGAGGAGCAGCGGAACCGGGACGTCTACGTCATCACGCACAGCAGCTACAAGCGGGATGGAACCCTCTCCTTCGTCCGACCGGGCCAGGGCGGCTGGGGCAACAACGACGACGAGTCCTACGTGCAGTTCTTCCGGGTTCCGGCCGACGGACTCGAGGACGAGGACGACCAGGGGGTCCAGCTCACCCACGACGAGATGGACAAGAACTTCCGGGAGTTCTCCCGTGACGGGGCGTGGATCCTCTACACCGCCTCGGTGCCTGCCGCCGAGCCATCGGAGGACGAGGAAGAGGACGAGGAAGACACCGGGATCTTCCGGCTTCCCTCCTCCGGGGGCGAGGGTGAGCTCCTCTACCAGACGGACCAGGCGGTCCGGAGCGTGACCATGTCGCCGGACAACCAGCGGCTGGCCTACGTGACCGTGACCGAGTCCATGACCGACCCCTACATCCGGATCGTCTCGGTAGCCGACGGGGTGGTGGAGCGGGAGCTGGCCGCCGACGACTGGGTCTACTCCATCGGGAGCCCCACCTGGTCCCGCGACGGGCTTCACCTGATGTGGACATCGGCCATTGGCGGTCAGGACCAGTTGGTGCGGGTCGCCGCCGACGGTGGTCCGGTGGAGCGGGTCACCGAGGGCCGGCATACCTTCTCCGGCTTCGACATGAACCTGGAGCAGAACAAGATCGCCTACGTGAAGAGCACCGCGGAGCGGCCCTGGGAGGTCTTCGTCGCCGACATCGATGGCTCGGGCGAGGAGCAGGTCAGCTCGGTGAACCAAGATTGGCTGGCCCAGGTGCGGCTCTCGGACGTCGAGTACTTCACCTACGAGGGCGTCCCCCACAACCGGGAGTGGCTGGACCAGCTGGCCGAACGTGGCGTGGAGTACATGCTGGCCAACGACGCCCCCGATGGGGAGCGCTTCGAGATCGACGGATGGCTCGTCTACCCGGTGGACTACGAAGAGGGGCAGCTCTATCCGATGGTGGTCTCCATCCACGGCGGACCCCACTCCCGATATGCCGACACCTGGTTTCACGAGTTCCAGATGCTGGCCGCCGAGGGCATGTTCGTCCTCTACACCAACCCGAGGGGGTCTTCCGGCTACGGGATGGAGTTCCAGTACTCTACCATGGAGGCCTGGGGCATCGACGACATGAAGGACATTCTCCACGGTGTGGACCACGTGGTGGAGCGAGGGCTGGTCGACCCGGAGCGTCTGGGCGTGACCGGAGGGTCCTACGGTGGGTTCATGACGAGCTGGATCACCGCCCACGACCAGCGCTGGCGGGCGGCGCTCACCGCCCGGGGGATCGTGAACTGGCTCTCCTTCTACGGGGTGTCCGACGCCTCGGGGCTCGTGGAGCGTGAGTTCGGCGGGATGCCGTGGCCCTTCCGGAGCGCCGAGGAGGGGAGCTACGAGCTGGTCATGAAGCTCTCACCCATCGTGTGGGCCGACCGAGTGGAGACCCCCACCCTGATCGTCCACTCCATCAACGATTACCGGACGCCTCTCGAGGGCGGCGAGCAGTGGTACCGGGCGCTGCAGAAGCACGACGTCCCGGTCAAGATGGTGCTCTTCCCCGACTCTTCCCACGGACTCTCCAGAGGCGGTGAGCCCTGGCTTCTGGTCCGGCGTCTACAGGAGTACATGGACTGGTTCCGCTACTACCTGGTGGACGAGGGACCGGTGGTGGTGGATGACGACTCCCCGAACTGACCCCCGGGAGGGATTCGGATGGCTGTGACGTTCGCCGGGACTCGGGTGTGTCGATGGCGTGACTGCGCCTCCCTTGTGCTCAGGGGGTCGGTGGCGGCCGGGCTATTGATCCTTGCAGCGGGGTGTACCGAACCCCCTGAGGATCTCCCGGCCGATGCCGAGGCGCCGGTGGTGGAGGCGGCCCCGGAGGCGCCGACGACCGAGCAGCTGGCGGCGCTGGTGGAGCGTTCGCTGGAGGGCTCCCAGGTGGAGGTGAATGCCGACACTCTCCTGGACGTCATCGGGGCCCGGATCTCAGCCCTGCCCTCCGGCGATGCTTCGGAGGCTTTCGTGGACCGCCGGCTGGAGGCGTACGGCGTGCCCCGGGTGTGGCGCGAGTCCTTCAACTTCCTGGCCTGGGACCGGCGTGACGCCTCTCTCGAAGTGGTCTCTCCCGAAGGGGCCGTGGCGGAGAGGTTGAACATTCTCTCACTGGGCCATGTGGGAAGCTACCAGGTGGAGGCGCCCGTCGTTGACGCCGGCTACGGCACCGCCGAGGAGATCGAGGCGTTGGGCGATGCGGTGGAGGGCGCCATCGTCCTGGCTGACGTGGGGGCGCCGGAAGGGTACGGCCGGGGGGTCCACCGCACCGAAAAGGTGACACTGGCCACCGGAGCGGGCGCGGTGGGCTTCATCCAGCTCAACACCACCGAGGGACCGCGGATTCCGGTGGGGGTGGCCACTCTGGGCGACGAGGAGACCCGGATTCCGGCTGTGGCCGCCGACCTGGCTTCGGGCCAGGCGCTCCGGGGCGCACTGGAGGGAGCCGAGCCGGTGGTGGTCCGCCTGGAGGTGGACAACTGGATGGAGCGGGCCGAGGCCTACAACGTGCTGGGTGAGATCCCGGGTCAGACCGACGAGATCATCCTGGTGGGGGCGCACCTGGACTCCTGGGATCTGGCACAGGGTGCGGTGGACAACGGGTCGGGGTCGCTGGCGGTGCTGGATCTGGCCCGGGCGCTCTCGGCCCACGTGGCCGAGACCGGTGAGGTGCCGTACCGATCCATCCGCTTCGCGTTCTGGATGGGCGAGGAGCTCGGGCTCTACGGCTCCCGGCACTACGTGGAGAGACGGCTGGAGGATGGGCGCATCGAGCGCTACGCCGCCATACTGAACCTGGACGTGGTGGGCGATCCGGTGGGATTGGGCGCCATGGGCCGGCCCGAGGCCGGGCCCTTCCTCGAGCAGGTGCTGGAGGCGGTCGTCCGGGCGGGCATCGATCTCGAAGAGGAGATGGGCACCGGTGGCGGCATCTACTCCGACCATCAGCCCTTCCTCATGCAGGGAGTGCCGGTGCTCACGGTCCGGTCCCGGCAGCGGCCGGAGGCCTCGGGAGTGAGCCATACCATTCACGATACCCGGGACGTCATCGACGAACCGGGGATTGCCAGGAGCGCCGCGGTGAGTGCCGCTCTGTTGTGGGCGGCGGCCAATGCCCCGGATCTGGGCCTGGAGCGGTGGCCCGAAGAGCAGATCGGCCCCCGGCTGGAGGAGTTGGGTGTACGGGACCCCCTGGAACGGGCCGGGGAGTGGCGCTGGCCCTGAGGGATCTTGAGGGGCGTCGCGGGGTCAACGTAAGGGCATGGACCAACCCCCGATCGTCCCAATCTGATTCTGATGCGCCGCTTGATTCGTCGTCATCCCTGGCGTCTGGCCTTTCTGGCCACCCTGGCCGTCCTTCTGGGGGGTGGTCTGGGTCTGGCCGTCTGGGAGATGCGTACCTCGCACTTCCAGGCCCGCTTCATGGCGCCCCTGGCCCAGGAGATCAGTTGGACGGTGGAGGAGGGGCCGGCGGAGGTCTTTCTGCCCGCCGCCCGCGGCCCCTACGACCTGCGGTTGGGCTATGCCGGACTTCCGGAGCGACTGGCCCGGGCCCAGGAGCGAGGCTTCAGGGTGGTGGAACAGGCTCGACCTTCGGAACGGCTCCTGGAGCTGGTGGAGGAGCGGGATCTCTTCCCCATCTACCACGAGAAGACCCGGGCTGGATTGCGGGTCACGGATCGGGGGAACGACCCCATCTACGATCACCATCGGCCGGAGCTGGTCTACCCGTCCTTTGAAGCGGTGCCCCCGCTGGTCTGGCAAACGCTCCTCTTCGTGGAGAATCGCACGGCCCTGGACCCCCAGTACCCCAAGCGAAATCCGGCAGTGGAGTGGGGTCGTCTACTCCGGAGCACTGCCGACCTGGGGTTTCGCTACCTGGGGCGCGAGGGACGGGTGGCGGGAGCCAGCACCCTGGCCACCCAGATGGAGAAGTTCCGGCACGAGCCGGAGGGGATCACCGAGGGTCCCAGGGACAAACTCCTGCAGATGGCGTCCGCCTCCTTCCGGGCGTACCTGGACGGTGAGGAGACGCTTCCCACCCGTCGTCGCATCGTCCTGGACTACCTGAATTCGGTGCCCCTGGCTGCGATCAGGGGCGAAGGCGAGATCCTGGGTCTGGCCGAGGGGCTGCGGGCCTGGTATGGGGCGGACGTGGTGCGGTTGAATTGGCTCCTCTCGCGGGTGGAGGCGGGCCGGGTGGGGGCCATCCCCCTGCCCGGAGAGATCCTGCCTCCCGGCGCCCCGCGGGCCGTCACCTTCTGGGAGGCGGCCCGGGAGCGGGCGGAAGAGGCCGGCACCGAGGAACTGCCGGGGCTGGCCCGGCCGGTGGCAATGGCGCTCACCCCGGAATGGCAGCCTGCGGCGCTGGACGAGAGTGCGGATGACCATGAGCTGGATGGTGAAGCGGAGAGGGCTGTGGGGACGCTCCCATCGGATGTGGGGCTCTCTTCCGACGAGGAGTGGACGGAGGCGGGTGAGGCGTATCGCCAGGTCCTGAGTCTGCTTCTGGCTCAGCGGCGTCCGTCGTACCACCTCACCACCACCG
>PWLA01000096.1 GCA_003559555.1 Gemmatimonadota bacterium
CCTGCGCGTCTACCAATTCCGCCACCCGAGCTCCAGAATGAACTGGAGTGGAGCCGAGGGGAATCGAACCCCTGACCTCCTGAATGCCATTCAGGCGCTCTCCCAACTGAGCTACGGCCCCGCTTCCAACCAGAAAACCGAGATTGTCAAAAAGCCAAGCGGGGCTGACGGGACTCGAACCCGCGACCTCCGGTGTGACAGACCGGCACTCTAACCAACTGAGCTACAGCCCCTTCAAACTGTTTGCCGGCAACGCCTTCCTCGCACTTGCTGCCAGTTCCTGCTGGGCCCTCGAGGCCCATGCCCCCACGGGGAATCGAACCCCGATCGCCACCTTGAAAGAGTGGTGTCCTAGCCGTTAGACGATGGGGGCCAAGGCGTACACATTCGCCCAGACTCCACCCGATCACTCCGGTTCCACCGGCAATCGGGCACCGCTCCGCCCACAGGCCCGGAGGGACTCGAACCCCCAACCGCCGGTTTTGGAGACCGGTGCTCTACCAGTTGAGCTACGGACCTTCACCGTGTCCATCTGTGACCGGGGTCTCCTGAAGCCAAGATCCCGGTGGTCCTGCATGGCCAGGGGCGGAATCGAACCGCCGACACCACGATTTTCAGTCGTGTGCTCTACCAACTGAGCTACCTGGCCAAAAAAAAGCGCCCGGACCCTGAAGGGTTCGGGCGGGATCCTGGGCCAGAGACTGCCAGTCCGTCTCTATCCGAGCTCCCCACCCTCCCCTCGAAGGGCGCTAGACCAGGTATCGGCAACGAGCCACGCCGGCACACGGAACGCACCCGGGAGCAACTCTTCCGTAGCCCGTCCCCCCAACCGATGTTCCTCCATGGTCTCCGCTCCCAATGGCCTGCGAACCCGGTGATTCCTACCCCAAAACCGTGCTCATGCTTCCCGAAACGCGCAAACGCCGCCTTCGGCGGCGCTCCACATCTCAGCGAACGTCAATAGCGGGGGCGGGATTCGAACCCGCGACCTTCGGGTTATGAGCCCGACGAGCTACCAGACTGCTCCACCCCGCAACAAGGACACCAAGTATACTCCGGGTGCCAGGGGGTGTCAACCCTTCTCGAGGGGCTGTGGCACGGGCGTCAGCGGGACCACGGGTACGCGCCGGCCAACAACCCTTTTCAACCGGACTTGGCTTCGCCTGCGAGGTCTCTCCGCGGCTGCTACGTCCGGCCTGGCCTCATGGAGTTCAGTGCGTCTGTGGAACTACAGGATGCCACTCTCTCAGGGACATCCGCAACATTTTGGCATGCTTGTTCGTCATACCTACAGGAGGCGCGAGTTCGCTGCCGGGCCTTTGCTTCCAAAGTCGGAGCGGGCCTCAGGCGCGGCTGCGCCTCCAGGTCGCCTTTCATTCCCAAAATGGGACCAGGAGATAGATCGCATGATCGCAGGCCCAATGATCGCACCGAAAGCCACGGACGAAGAGGACGCCCTCCGCCGAGCCGAAGCGCAGGATCTTCCGCAGGAACACTCCATCCTCCTCGTCGGCCTGGATCGGCTTTCGGGGGTCTTTCAGGCGGGCCTCGGGAAAGCGGGCTTGAGTCCCCGGGAGGCGCGTAACGGGCAGGAGGCCGTGGAACTGGCCTGGAGACTTCGTCCCGTCTTGATTCTGGTTGGGGATGGTCACGCCCCCAGTTCCATGGCGTCCATCCATGAACTGCGGACAGTCCACCCGGATGCCTGCATCCTCTTCCTGAGTCCCACCACCGAGCCTGACCCCGCTCTCCAGGCGCTGGCCCACGGAGCCGACGACGTGGTTCCCCCGCCCCATTCGGTGGGCACCGTTCTGCTTCGCGCTCGTCTCATTTCAGCCCGCAACGCCCGTGGCGATGACAAACAACGCGCCCCCCAGAGCGCGGGGCGGGTTCTGGTGGACCGTCTCTCGCGGACCATTCTGGGAAAGGACGAATCCATGACACTGACGGGGCGGGAGTTCGAACTCCTGGAGCGACTCCTTCAGGCGAACGGTCAGGTCGTTCCCCGCGACACGATCCTCTCGGATATCTGGGGCTCCGATCAGGATAGCGATGCGGTCCTCGACGCCACCGTCCATCGGCTCCGTCGGAAGCTGGAGTCCGACCCGGCCGACCCCTCGATCCTCACCACGGTGCGGGGAATTGGGTACCGGCTTGAAGCGGGTCGAATCCGATTTGCGAATTCCTGACCCGGACCTTGAGGCCGCCCACCTCCCAGGTTAGTTTCCCTGTTCTCGGGACGTGGCGCAGTCCGGTAGCGCACTGCAATGGGGTTGCAGGGGTCGCCGGTTCGAATCCGGCCGTCCCGACTAGGTCACCTGCTGACTATCGGCCGATAGTCCTTGTGCGAGTAAGCGTTTGGCCGATCTGAAGCATCCGCCGGACAGCCCGCTGAACCGGCGGCCCCCTCGGCGGAGGCACCTCCTGCCCTGAACCGCACCCAGGCCCGAAACCCCAAGCCCGGCAAGGCGTTTCGCCTTGTCGGGCTTTTTGCTGTCCGACCGCCTCGACAGGGCAATCCCTCTTCTTGCGGGCCGCTCTGTCACAATCCGTCACAGTCCGGCAGGCCCG
>PWLA01000348.1 GCA_003559555.1 Gemmatimonadota bacterium
ACCGGCGCCGCATCGGCTACATGCCCCAGATCGCCCGCTACCCCGAGAACCTGACGGCCCGGGAGATCATCCAGATGATCCGGGACCTGAGGGGCAATCCCAGCAACGCCGACGAATCGCTCATCGCCGACCTTCGGGTCGAAGCGGAGCTGGACAAGCCGTTTCGGACCCTGTCGGGGGGGAACCGACAGAAGGTGAGCGCGGTGCTGGCCTTCCTCTTCCGCCCCGACATCCTCTTCCTCGACGAGCCCACCGCAGGGCTGGATCCGGTCTCCAGCAGCGTGCTGAAGGACCGGATCCTGAAGGAGAAGGAGGCGGGGCGGACCATCATCCTGACCTCGCACGTCATGAGCGAGGTGGAGGAGCTGGCCGACACGGTGGTCTACCTCCTCGAGGGGCGGATCCACTTCGAGGAGTCGGTGGCCGACCTGGTGGGCGACTCCGGCGAGATGAACCTGGAGCGGGCCATCGCCCGCCGTATGACCGCGAGGGTAGTGGCATGAATTCGCTCAAGATCGCCAAGTACCAGCTCCAGGACGTGCTCCGGAGCCGGTGGATCCTGGTCTACGGGATCTTCTTCCTCCTGATGACCGATGCCCTCTTCCGCTTCGGAGGCTCCGGGGAGCGGGTCATCCTGAGCCTCATGAACGTGGTCCTCATCGCCGTGCCCCTGGTGGCGGTGGTGCTGGGCACCATGTACCTGTACAGCTCCCGGGAATTCACCGAGCTCCTGCTGTCGCAACCGGTGCGTCGCCGGAGCCTCTTCGGCGGACTCTTCGTGGGGCTGGCCGTCCCCCTCTCCCTGGCCTTCGCCCTGGGAGTGGGGCTCCCCTTCTGGGCCCACGGGGGGATCGTCGACGGCGGTTGGGGTCCCATCCTGATGCTCCTGGGGACGGGGGTCGGGCTGACCCTCATCTTCGCCTCGCTGGCCTTCGTGGTGGCGCTGGCCACCGAGGACCGGATCAAGGGGCTGGGCTTCAGCCTGGGGATCTGGGTGTTCTTCACCGTGGTCTTCAACGGGCTGGTCCTGCTGGCCATCTACACCCTGGACGGCTACCCCATGGAGAAGCCGGTCATCGCCCTGTCGCTGCTGAATCCAGTGGACCTGGGCCGGATCCTGCTCCTTCTGAACTTCGACATCTCGGCCCTCATGGGCTTCACCGGAGCCGTCTTCAAGCAGTTCTTCGGAAGCGGCCTCGGGCAGGTGGTGACCATCGGTGCCCTGGCCGCCTGGCTGGCCGCCCCCCTGGCGCTGGGCATGCGCAGCTTCAACCGGAAGAACTTCTGAGGAAGTTTTTCCTCGTCCCTCAGGGACGCTCCGGCCAACGGGACCGGTGGCTGTGGGACGCCTCGTCCCGGCCGGCCACCCAGCTCTGAAAGCTCACCCCCCGCCGGGAGAGGTCTACGGCGGGCATCCCGGCGGCCCCGGCATCGCCGAAGCCGTAGATGAAGTACATGAGCACGGCCACCTGATCCGAGGTGGCGACGGCGTTGTTGTGGAAGCTGGTGTAGACGACCTGCCCGTCACCGTGCTCCAGGGCGATGGCCAGGGGTCCGTCATGGACCTGCCCGGTCCAACCCTGGTAATCGGCCCGCAGCAGCACTTCGGGACGTGACGACATGCCGGTGACGGCATCCCAGCCGGACAGGTTGAAGGCGATATCCACCGTCGCCGGGCTCCCCGGGATAAACGCCCGCAGCTCCGGACTCACCACCTGCGCCGTGACGGTGCCCTCGTCCCCTCCCCCATCCCCTTCCACATCGTCCGGGAACATGAACTCCAGCAGCGGGAGCTCCAGATCGGACATGTACAGCGCACCCCCTTCCGCCACGTAGTTCCGGAGATTCTCCACCACGTCCATGATGGTGTCGAAATCCCAGTCCCAGACACCGCAGTTGATGAAGATGAGACGGTACCGGGACGTGATCTCGGCTGAGGCCAGCTCCGGGCCGGTGATCCGGTCCAGCTCGGTGCCCAGCTCGTCGCGCACGATGTCCTGGATGGCATCGAAGTCGCCCTCGACGTAGGCCAGACGTCCCGAAGCGTCGAGGGCGAGGGTCTCGGCCTCTACCGTCTCCCCGGCCACGACCGTGACGGGGATCTCGGCGGAGAACACCCCCCGGGTCGCCACCAACATCTGATCTCCTTCAGGGACCCCCTCCAGCGTGTATCGACCCTCCGCGTCCGTGACCGTTTCCGGACCGTCGTAGCTGGACGTGGGGGCTCCCATCGGCGCGCCATCACCGGTATCCGCCAGGCGGACCAGGGCTCCCTGGATCGGTGTCGTCCCGTTGGCCGCCGTCACCACCCCCGCCACCGTCCCGGTGGCCACCTGCGGAATCGCGGTGGCCCGATACTCCACCGGCGACCCGCCCAGACCCTGGACCTGGGCCTGAACCGTCTGCTCCCCTTCCACCGGACCCAGTGTCCACTGGGTCTCGGCGTACCCGTCCGCATCGGTGAGCACGGACTCATGCGCCAGAGTCCCTCCACCGGAGGTCACGGAGAAGGCGACCTCGATGCCGGACACCCCGCTGTCGTGGCGGTCCACCACCCGCACGACCAG
>PWLA01000163.1 GCA_003559555.1 Gemmatimonadota bacterium
CCTGGCTCAGCAACCAGGCTCCGCACCCCCCGGGAAAGGAGGAGAGAAAACCACATCCTGAGGAAGGAGGTGCGTAAAACTAGGTGTCCCCCAACTGCGTAAATCTGGGTGTCCCTGGACAACTGCGGATTCCGACTGAAGTGGGCCACGCGTTCCGAGCGAAGCGGGCCACCCATTCCGACGGAAGAGGGCCACCGATTCCGATGGAACTGGGCCACCCGTTCCGAGGATGTGGGCCGGCCATTCCGACCGATGTGGGCCACCCCCCGGGCAGGAGCTGAAGCCGACGCTGGATAACCGTTCCCTGAAGCCGTCACTTCTCCCCCTTCCGTTCCACACGAACCAGGAGGGGGGATGGCGGCGAGGAGGTTGTCCATGCGCAACATCAAGGAAGTTCTTCGGCTCGGGGCCGCGGGCCTCTCGTCCCGGGAGATCGCCCGGAGCCTGAAGCTCGGTCGCACGACGGTACAGAGGTATCGGGATCGCGCGGCCCGAGCAGGGCTGTCGTGGCCTCTGCCTCCGGAGCTGACCGAGAGCGAGATCGAGGCCCGGCTCTTTCCCCCGCCGCCGCCGGCAGGAACGCCTCGCGGGATGCCGGACTGGAAGCACGTCGCCAAGGAGCTCAGGCGGCCGGGGGTCACCCTCCAGCTCCTGTGGCTCGAGTACAAGTCGGCCCATCCCGAAGGCTACCAATATTCCCGGTTCTGCGATCTCTTCCGCGAGTGGAAGGGCTCGCTGGACCCCGTGCTTCGCCAGGAGCATCGCGCGGGGGAGAAGGCGTTCGTGGACTATGCCGGGCAGACGGTGCCGGTGGTGGATCGGGAGACCGGCGAGGTCCTGGAGGCCCAGGTCTTCGTGGGCGTGCTGGGCGCGAGCAACCTCACGTACGCCGAGGCGACGGCGAGCCAGAGCCTGCCCGACTGGATCGGCTCGCACGTCCGCATGTTCGAGTACCTCGGCGGGGTGCCCGAGCTCATCGTCCCGGACAATCTCGGCTCGGGCGTCACGAAGGCGTGCCGCTACGAGCCCGACGTGAACCCCACCTACCACGAACTCGCCACCCACTACGGGACGGCCGTACTGCCCTCGCTGTGTAAGTTGTTTTCTGTAAAAGTGGGTTAAGGGAGGGTGGTGGGTCGGTTTGCAGAAACGGGCCCCGGCCCCTTCGGTTGAGATGAGAATCGCAAAACACTCACTTGACCGAGGAGGGAACCGTGACCCGTCAGGACCAATCTCAGGCTACGACGGAGTGGATGCAAGCCGCGCTTGCCGAGGACGAGGATCTGTTCGCGGAGATCGTGCGAGCGGGGGTGCAGGCGCTGATGGAGGCGGAACGGGACGTGCACGTGGGAGTGGGCCCGTTCGAGCGGACGGGGGTGAGGAGGACCCAGAGGAACGGCTACAAGCCCCGGAAGCTGGTGACCCGGGTGGGGACGCTGGAGCTGCGGGTCCCCCAGACCCGGGACGGGCGGTTTTTCCCGTCGCTTCTGGATCGATACCAGCGGAGCGAGGGGGCACTGATCGCGACGCTGGCCGAGTGCTACGTACAGGGAGTGAGCACCCGGAAGGTGGCCTCGATCTGCCAGGAACTGTTCGGGGACGAGGTGAGCCACGAGACGGTGAGCCGGTACGCGGCCCGACTAGACGCAGAGCTGGAGCCGTGGCGGAGGCGGGAGCTGGAAGGGGAGTACCCGTACCTGTTTCTGGACGCCCGCTACGAGAAGGTCCGGGTGGACCGGCGGATCGTGGACATGGCGGTGCTGGTGGCGATCGGAGTGAACCGGGAGGGTCGCCGGGAGGTGGTGGGGGTGGACGTAGCCCACGGGGAGTCGAAGGCGACGTGGAGCGGATTTCTGGGGAACCTGGTCGAGAGGGGGCTCAAAGGAGTGCGGCTGATCACCTCGGACGCCCATGCGGGACTGTCGGACGCGAGGAAGGAGCATTTCTCGGGGATCCCCTGGCAGCGGTGTCAGCGGCATTTCCTGATGAACGCCCTGGACCGGGTCGCCAAGTCCATGGAGACGAAGCTTCACCGGGCACTGAGGCGGGTCTGGGACGATGCGGAGAGCTACGAAGAGGCAGACAACGCGCTCAGGGCCCTGGCGGCGAGCCTGGAGGCGGAGCACCCGGAGCTGGCCGACTGGCTCGAGGTGGAAGGGCCCGAGACGCTCTCGTGCTTCCACTTCCCGCCGGCGCACCGCAGAAGGCTTCGGACCACGAACGGCAACGAGCGGGTCAACCAGGAGCTCAAGCGGCGAAGCCGGGTGGTCCGGATCTTCCCGAACCGGGCGAGCTGCCTGCGGTTGGCTTCGGCCCTGCTCAAGGAGTGGCACGAGGACTGGATCACGGGCCGACGGTATCTGCGCATGGACCTGCTCGAGGCCCACGAGCGACCCCGTCAGAGCGAGTCCGAAGAGAAGCTGGGAGAAGCCGCGTGAGCGGGCGAGACCTTCGTGCCTTCGGCACTCGGCCCTGCACACCCCAGAAGAAAGGAGGGGATCACAACATCTCGACTGAAGGGGCCGGAGGAGCCCGCCCCCCACGATCCCATCTTACAGACAAAA
>PWLA01000338.1 GCA_003559555.1 Gemmatimonadota bacterium
ACCCCTGTTCCACCCGAAATGGCCCCCGGAGCATCGTGGTGGTGAGGCTTGGCAGCCGGTGGGCGACGGGCGCCCACAACCCGGGGCGAGGAAGACCTCATTCGACCTCGTCCGCATCCAGGGCCGCAACCCCCCGTCGCCCTTGGGTTTGGGGCGGCAGGGAGCCACCTCGGTCGAGGGCATAGAGGTGTCCATCGCCACTTCCGACGTAGATCCAGTTGTCATCGAGCGTGGGCGACGAACAGATCGGGCCGTCGGTCTCGAAGGTCCAACTGGGCTCCTGGGCCGACACAACAGAGGGAAGCCAGAAGAGGAGGGCGCAGGCGAGAAGGGTCCTGAAAGTCATGGTGCCTCGATGTGGAGGGCGAAGCAGGTTGGAGCCAAGGCATCCTACCTGATTACAACGTGCCTGCGGCGCGGGTTGTGTCAGGGGCGACACGGGAAGGCTTCCGGCCGATGGGAAGAGTCGAACGATAGCCCAGGAGTGGCTGTACTCCAAACCCAGCTCAGGTGAGATGCACCTTTCCGCTCTGTTCCATACCATGAGGCCCTACCCCCTGGGCAAGGGAACAGACCACCGGGGAGGTGCCCACGGGCTACCGAAAGGGGTTCCGGAATGGCACGAAGCACCGGTCCGGCCACTCCCATCCCGGGGATTCGAAGGGTGTTGACCGAGGAGGGGATGCGATGCAGCGTGGAGCGCGACGAGCCGTCTTTGGCCGCCAGTGGCTACACCTCCTGGGGCTGTTGGTCCTCCTCCCGGGGCTTGCGGCGATGGCGCGACTGGAGTCGGTGCAGGAGGGCACGCTGTGGGGTTGGGGAACGCTCACCTGGTTCTGGCTGGCCGCTGGGATCGCCGTGGCCCACCAGAGCTACGTCTGGCTCTGCTGGCGCCTGGAGCTGCACGCAAAGGGGCTGAGCCGGGTCCTGGGCGAGCGGGCCTTCCCCCTCTTTGCCATGGGCTTTGCCCTGCTGGGGCTCTCCCGCGTGGCGGTGGTCGTGGTCCTGGCGGTGGCCAACCAGCAGACCCTGCCGGGTCCGGCGTGGGTCGGGCAGGGGCTCGCCGTCCTGGCCCTGGGACCCGCGCTGTACCTGTTCTATTCCGTCCATCGCTATTTCGGCTTCCGACGCGCGTTCGGAGCCGATCACTTCGATCCCCACTACCGGTCCATGCCCCTGGTGAGGGAAGGGATCTTTCGCTACACGAGCAACGGGATGTACGTGTACGGGTTCCTCATCCTCTGGGTGCCCGGCCTCTGGTTCGGCTCGGCGGCCGCCGTGGCCGTCGCGCTCTTCAACCACCTCTACATCTGGGTCCACTACTTCGCCACCGAGAAGCCGGACATGGACCACATCTACGGAGATCCGGGCCCGGCGGAGCGGGGTGTCGGGCAGAAGTAGGTCGGCACGCTGGTGTCCTGGATCAGCAGGAGGCCGCCCGGGAGCGCGGTGGGTTGCAGCGGCCCGGCCAACCCTGGCGGGGAGCGCCTTCTCCCTCAGCTCGGGGGCGGATTCCCGGAGGTGGCGGCCACACCCCTTCCACCGGCCAGTCCGCCCCGGACGTAGCGCCCTCCCAGGGCGAAAACCACGGTCATGAGGGCGGCGAGAACCACGCCGAGCGCCGCCGCCGCTCCGAAGTCGAAGGCCCGGAGCTGGGAGAGGATCTCGATGGAGATGGGCCGGGAGCGGTGCGTATAGAGGAGGATGGAGGAGACGAACTCTCCCAACGCCGCCACCCAGGCCAACAGGCCGCCGGCCATGAGACCGGGGAGGACGAGGGGGGCGGCCACCCGCCGCATGGTGGTGAACCAGCTGGCCCCCAGGGAGTGTGCGGCCTCGTCCAGTTCGGGGTCGTACTGGCGAAAGGAGGCCACGGCGGCCTGAGCCACCAGGGGGATGTTCCGGATGAAGTAGGCCAGGGGCAGGATCCAGAAGGACCCCACCAGCAACACCCGGCCGAACCAGGGCTCGTGGGCCGAAAAGGTGGTGGCCAGGGCGATGGCGATGACCGTACCCGGGAGAGCCCAGGGGAGCATGGTGAGGGTCAGCAGGGATCCCTTCCCCCGAAACCGGCCCCGCACCAGGAGGTAGGCCACCACGAAGCAGAAGACCAGGTTGGCCGCGGTAGCCAGGGTGGCCATCTGGAGGGAATTCAGGACCGGGGTCCAGAGCTGAGGGCTGGAGAAGAGGGCCCGGTAGTTGTCCAGCGTATACCGGGTGGGGAGGATCTGGATCGTCCACGCCCCCTCGGGCACGAACGACACCAGCACCAGGGTCAGGTGGGGAAGGAGGAGCACGAAGACGCCTCCCACCCCCAGCGCAGGGACCAGGATCCGGGCCAGTCGCGAGCGGATCTCCCGTCGGGGGGCGCTCACCCCCTTGCCCACGGCGGCAAACTCCCGGTTTCGTTCGAAGCGTTGGAGGATCCAGAGAAAGAGGAGCGAAGCCGACGCCAGGACCACGGTCTCCACCATGGCCATGGTGAGCTCTCCGCTCATCTTGCTGTTGAAGATCTGGGTGGTGAGGACGCGGAAGCCGCCACCGAAGATGTAGGGGGCCGAGAACGAGGCCATGGAGGTCATGAAGACCAGGACGGAGGCCGCCATGAGGGACGGGCTCAGCATGGGAAGGGTCACCCGCCAGAAGATCCTCCAGCGGCTCGCCCCCAGGGACTCGGCCGCCTCGGTGGCCGCCCCGTCGAGCCGTGCCAGCCCCGCTGCGGTGAAGAGGTAGAAGTACACGTACATGGAGTACGCGTGCACCAGGAGGATGGCCCACCCTCCCACCAGGCGCCACGGCGGCCGCTCCAACCCCAGGACGGCCTGCACCACCCGGGTGAAGATCCCGCTCTCGCCGTACAGGAAGAGGAAGGCGATGACCCCCACCAGGGGCGGCAGGAGGACGGGCAGTGCCGCCAGGGCTCCGAAGACGGTCCGGCCCGGAAAGTCGAAGCGGGTGAAGAGGAAGGCCAGGGGGATCCCGATGAGGGCCGAGAGGAACACGCTCCCCAGGCTGATCCAGACGCTTCCCCAGAGGGCTTCCAGCTCGGCGCGGGTGGTGAAAAAGGTCCGGTACCCGTCCAGGGAGAGAGCGCCGTCGATCCAGAGGGAGTCGCCCAGGACGAAGAGGTGGGGGTAGAGGACCAGCCAGACGAGAAGGCCGAAGACAGGGAGGAGGAGCCAGAGGGAAGTCTTCCGGCTCAAGTCGCACCTCCCTCGCCAGGCGCACCCCCATCGTCAGGCGCACCGCCCTCGCCGGGAAAGAAGCGGAGCCGGGCGTCGGGACGGGGAAGGAGTCGCACCCGGGCCCCTCGATCCGGACCGCGGGCGGAGTCGGCGACCTCCAGCACCAGCCCCGGGACCTGGACCCGGTAGTGGGTCACGGCGCCCCGGAACCTCCGGTCCTCCACCACCCCCTCCAGCGCGCCGTCCTCGCCGTCGCCCCCGAAGCGCAGCTCCTCGGGGCGGACCAGGAGGGTCCCCTTCGAGCCGGGCGCGGGGGTGTCCCCCGGGTCGGACCCGGACACGGGCCAGAGCGCTCCTCCGGCGGTCCGGACCTGGAGAGATCCGTCGCCGGAGGCGTCCTCCACCTGAGCCGGAAGGAGGTTGGCCCGGCCCACGAAGCCGGCCACGAACCGGTCCGCCGGCTCCCGATAGAGCTCCTGCGGCGAGCCGATCTGACGGAGCCGCCCCGCCTGCATCACGGCGATCCGGTCCGAGAGGTCGAAGGCCTCCTCCTGGTCGTGGGTCACGAAGAGGGCGGTGATCCCCAGCTCCTTCACCAGGGCCCGGAGCTCGGTTCTGGTCTGGATGCGCAACGCCTGGTCCAGGTTAGAGAGGGGTTCGTCGAGGAGGAGGAGAGGGGGCTCGATGGCCAGGGCCCGGGCCAGTGCCACTCGCTGCTGCTGGCCGCCCGAGAGGGCCTGGACGGCTCGGTCGCCGTAGCCCTCCAGGTCCACGCGACTCAAGGAGGCCCGAACCCGGTCGGCCACGAGCTCACGGGGGCTTCCCCGGCTCTTGAGCCCGAAGGCCACGTTCTCGAAGACGTTCAGGTGGGGAAAAAGGGCGTAGTTCTGGAAGACCATCCCGAAGCCGCGGGCCTGGGGAGAGCGGCGGGCCAGGTCCTGGCCGCGGAAGAGAACCCGGCCCTCATCGGGGACCTCGAAGCCGGCGATGAGGCGGAGCGCGGTGGTCTTGCCGCAGCCGGAGGGACCCAGGAGGGTGACGAATTCCCCCTCTTGGATGGCCAGCGAGAGGCGGTCCACCGCCGTCACGCTCCCGAACCGGCGGGTGACCCGGTCCAGCTCCAGGATCATGGACGCGGGGAGTCGGGCATCAGTCGTACCCCATGGCCCGCCCTCGGCGGCGGATCTGGGTGTCCCAGTGCCGCATCCACTCCGGCGTGCGCTCCAGCAGGAGCTCCCGGTCCGTCTCCATGGGCTGGATCCGGGGCAGGGCCTCCTGCAGCCAGCCGGGGAGCCCCTCCGGGTCCAGATCCGTGCGGGCCGGAATCCGGAAGAAGTGCTCCGCGGCGTCCCGGAGGGCGTCTTCGCTTCCCACGAATTCCACGAAGGCTCGGGCCAGCTCCGGATTCCCGGCGCCGGCAATGACGGCCACTCCGTCCACCACCACCGGGGTGCCGCCCTCGGGGATGACGTAGTCCACCGGAAAGTCTGTGGTGGCCTTCAGGGTTTCCATGTCCGGCATGTTCCAGAGGGTGATCTGCCCCTCCTGCCGGGCCAGCTTCTGGTACAGGAGGGTGGGGTTCAGCACGTACTCCCTGGTCTGGGCGTCCAACTGGAGGAGCCACTCGTATCCGGCCTCCGGCTCCCCCGTGCCCTCCGATTCCCGGTAGATGATGGAGGCGAAGATGGCCCGCATGGTCCCTGAAGCCAGGGGTTCGCGGATGAGGACCTCGTCGCGCCAGCGGGGATCCAGCACGTCGTCCCAGTCCCGGGGCGCTTCCTCTGGACTCACCGTGGCGGAGTTGAAGGCGATCACCTGGGGCGTGAGGTAGGTGGCGAACCAGCGATCCTCGGCGTCGTAGGTATCCGGCGGAAGGTGGTCGGCCCAGCTCGGACGAAAGGCCTCCAGGAGCTCCCCCTCGGCGGCCCGGATGAACATGTCGTCCGGCGCACCCCACCACACGTCTCCCTGGGGGTTGGCGCGCTCGGAGCGCACCCGTTCCAGTACCTCCTGGGACCCCATGTCGAGCCACTCCACCCGCACGCCCGGGTTGGCCTCCTCGAACTGCTGGCCGAAGTGCTCCAGGAGGTCGCGGCCGTGAGGGGTGTAGACCACCAGAGCCTGTCCCCCCGGATCACAGGCCGAAAGAAGAAGGAGACAGAGCGTCGTCCCAAGGAGTCGGGAGGAGAAGGCGGGGCCCGCCGGACAGCTGCGTCGCCTCACCGGTCATCCTCCGGCCCGGATCCGCCTTCCTCCGCTTCCGGGGCCCCGTCGGCGATTCCGTCCAGGTCGTCGCCCGACAGCGAGACCAGGTTGGCCAGGAGCCGGAAGGCGCCGGGCACTCCGTGGGGAAACTGCCGGAAGAGGGCCAGGCCCGTATAGACGTACGCGCCCTCACCCACCCTTGCCACCACCAGCGAACCCCGGTTCGCCTCCTGTCCCGGATCCGACATCTCCAGGAGGGGCGTGTAGCGCGGGTCGAACTCGCTCAGGAAGTAGAGCCCCCGTTCCTGGATCCAGCCCTGGAAATCCTCGCCGGTGATCCGGTTGGGCCCGGCCAGGGCGGGGTGGTCGGGCCGGAGAAAGGTCACCGGGGCTTCGGGATCGGTGACCCGGTCGTGGGGCCGCCGGATCTGGAGCGGGTAGGGGGCGAATCCCCCTTCGGGGAACTCCCACTTGTTGTACTGGACCACCACCGTGCCGCCCCTCCTTGCAAAGTCCAGGAGCCGGTCGTTGGCGGCCAGGAGGTCGCTGCGGGTCTCGTAGGCCCGGATCCCGAGAACGATGGCGTCGAATCGGTCCAGCTCCCCGCCCCGAAACTCCTCGGGCCCCAGGGGCTCCACCTGGATCCCCAGGTCCCGCAACGCCTGCATGCCCCCGTCGCCCGGCCCCATGAGGTACCCGACCCGGATCCCCGAGGCCGCCGTCACGGGAAACCGCGAGATCTCCACCACCGCGTCCCGGTACAGCGGGACCGGGTCGATGTGGGGGTAGTCGATGATGTCGAGCCCCTCCACGTACGTCCGGTCGCCCGAGTGGACGACGGCCTGGATCCGGGCCCGATCCGGAGCCGCGGCTTCGCCCCTGAGGATGGCGGTCTCCCCGGCCGCGGACTCTCCGCCCGCGGTCCCTCCACCCGCGGTCCCTCCACCCACGGAAGTCTCTCCGCCCACGGGTCGGATCCGGAAGTCGTGACCCGCCTCGCCCCCGCCGGCGGCGGCGTCAAAGGAGTGGGAAGCCGGCTCCACGGTCCAACCCTCGGGGGCATGGAGCTCGACGTGCCCTTCCCTTTCCCGCGCCGAGTGGTTCGTGACGCGGACGGTGACGGAGCGGGGCTCGGTCCGGTCAGCCGGCCATACGATCCTCTCCAGGTCCACGGCCACCGAGAGCGCCGGAACCACCAGAAAGGGGACCCGAAATTCCCCCAGGGCCTTGTCCACGTCCACGTGGACGGCTTCCCGGATCACCCGTCCGGGGGCCTCCCCTTCCAGCGCCAGCCGGACTGCGCCCTTCAGCAGTGGAGGGTTGCCGGGCAGGCCGTGGACGCTCCGGTCCTCGGGCCACCGGTAGAGGCTCCCCTCGCGATCTTCCCGCAGGTAGTAGAGCCGGGAGGGCTCGGCGTCGTCCGCCACCCGGATCCGGTACGCCCAGCGAACCATGGATCCCGGGTCCACCGTCGCCGGCCGGGAGGACGACGGCGGGGCGGCGGCCAGGGTCTCGGGGTCCACGGCGAAGAAGGACCGGAGTCCCTCGTCGGCGGCGGTGCGGGGGTCTTCGAGGGGGACCACGTCCCAGCCCGGCGGCACGGGGAGCTCCACTTCCTCGACGGACCAGGAGAAGGGTCCCCCGTTCCACACCAGCACCTGCGCCTCCACCTCCTCTCCCGGTGCGGCCCGGTCCCGGGCCAGCCGGATGTCCACCACCACCGAGCCCGCAGCCAGAAGGGCCTCGCTCAGCGTTTCCAGACGGGCCTCCAGGACCCGGACGAGTTCACGGGTGGCCGGAGTGGTCGCCGATGTGGATGGCCCGGTCCGGCTCGCCTCCAGCGCCGCGTCCAGGTGACGCCGCGCTCGCTGCAGGTCCGGGGCCACCCGTTCGGGGGCCTCAGCCAGGAGCCCGTCGCGGGCCGAAGCGAGGGCCTCCCGGTAGGCGTCCAGGGCGTGCAGGACCTCCTGCTCGTCGGCCAGGTCGGCGGCACCGGCGATCCCGACCAGGGTGGTGTCGACCCCGGCGAACAGCTCGTCTCCAGCCGGATCGGGTCGATCCACCCCCGCGTCCGCCTCCACGCGGCTCTCCACCAGCTCCAGGCCGGTACTCCGCGGGCCCGGAGTCTGAGGAGCGCCCATGTCCTGGGACCGATGTTGGCTCCGGCTGGCCATGGCCACCTGAAAGTGGGACCGACCCAGCAGGGGATCCATGCGTCCCGTGGGGACCTCCAGAGTGGTGTCGCCGGGTCGGAAGCGGGTGGACCGGTAGAGCTTGACGGGGGTCCACGGCTCCACGCCGTCGCCGAGCTGGTCCGGAAAACGCGAGGGGTCGCCTGCAGCCTCGAAGGCATCCAGGCTCACCGCTCCCGCCGCTTGATGCTGTCCGTGCCCATCCCGGGGAGTTCCCGTGAACACCGAGACGATGACGTGGGGACGAAAGGTCCGGACGACCCACACCACGTCCCGCACCAACTCCTCCCGGGGCCAGTGGCGAAACGTCTCCTCGGCGCTCCGGGAAAAACCCCAGTCGAAGGCCCGGGCAAAGTACTGCTGGGCTCCGTCCAGTGACCGGGCCGAAAGGAGCTCACCGGTCCGGACCATCCCGAGCCCTTCGTCCAACTCGGGACCGATGAGGTTCTGGCCTCCCTCCCCTCGACTCAGGGAGAGGTACGCGGTCCGGGCCCCGTAGCCCCGGGCCAGAGTGGTCAGGAGACTCGTGTCCTCGTCGTCGGGATGGGCGGCGATCATGAGCACCCGCTTCTCGCCGTCGAGCTGGCGCAGAAGGAGCCCCAGCTCCGCCGAGCCGGCCTGCGGAGCCTGGGTCTGGGCGCCGGCGGAAAGGGGCGAAAAGAGAGCAAGAACCGCGAGGAGGGCAATGCACGAGGCGACGAGAGCCCACCCGGCAAGGGTTCGCCGGAAGGGGCGGGAGGGAAGGATCGATGCGGGACATCGCCACTGCCGCGGACTGGCCATCATGCTGGAAAACCTACGGATTTCCTCACAGGGAGGGAAGGTCCCGGAGGTAGAGAAGGCCGGTGCCGTAACCCGCAAGACACCGGCAAGGCACCGGAAAGGGGGTGCCGGCCCTGGCTGCCGACTCGCCAAAGCGCGTCCGTCTCCCCAGATTCGACTCATGAACACGACGCCCCCCATTCGGCCCTTCTTCCGGTGGACGCTTCTCGCGCTCGCCCCGGCCCTCTGCTTCACCCTGGTTCCGGTGATGTTGCCACCGGGGCTCGCCTCCCCCCTGGGGCCCGTCATCGGGGCCGTCCCCGGGGCGGCACAGAGCTCCGCCGGGTTCGCGCCGGGCAGCCGCTACCTCACTCGCGAGCGGGCGGCCCGCATCGACTCGATCTTCTCGGACCTGAACAGCGTCCACTCGCCAGGCTGCGCCCTCGGCGTGGAGGAGGGGGGACGCCTCGTTCTCGGTCGCGGGTACGGGATGGCCGATCTGGACCAGGGGGTCCCGATCCGCGCGAACACCGTATTCCGGATCGGGTCGACGTCGAAGCAGTTTGCCGCCGCCGCGATCGTCCTCCTCGAGCTCGACGGAGCGCTCTCCGTCGACGACGAGTACCGCACTCACATCGCAGAACTCCCCGACTTCGGCGAATCGCTCACTCTCCGCCATGTGCTCAACCACACGAGCGGGCTTCGCGACTGGCTCGGGCTCATGAGCCTCCGGGGAGAGGGCAGCACGCTCTACGAACGGCAGGACGTGCTCGACCTGATGGCTGATCAGGACGAGCTGAACTTCCCGGTGGGCTCGCGCTACCTCTACTCGAACTCCGGCTTCCTCATGCTCGCCGACGTCGTCGAGCGCACCACGGGCAAGTCCATGCGCCAGTTCACGAACGAGCGGATCTTCGAGCCTCTCGAGATGACCAGCACTTTGTTTCATGATGAACCGAACCAGATCATCGAGGGCCGTGCCGTCGGCTACACCCCGCACCCCGAGGAGGGATTCCGGATCTCGATGAGCCCGCTCGACGTGGTGGGGGCGGGGGGGCTACTCACCACGGTGGAGGATTTTGCGCGCTGGTCGCGCAACCTGGCGACGGGTGAGGTGGGCGGGCCCCAGTTCGTGGACCGGCTTCTCAGGCGGGGCGTGCTTGCGAACGGCGACACCATCGACTATGCCCTCGGAATCAGCCATGGGGAGTTCCGGGGCCTCAGGACGCTGGGACACGGGGGATCGTGGGCCGGATACCGCGCCGACTTTTTGCGCTTTCCCGACCAGGGAACGTCCATCGCCGTCTTCTGCAATGTCACGAATGGAGACCCTGGGGGCCGGGCCAGGCAGGTCGCGGGCGTCCTCCTGGAAGATGTGATGGACCCCCTCCCACCGGAGGAGGATCAGCCCACCGCCGACGAGGAGGCCGACGCCGCAGAGGACGAGGCGGAGATCCAGGAAGAGGTCCCGCCCCTGACCCCCGACGAGTTGACGGCCTTTGCAGGTGACTATCGGAGCCCGGAGCTGGGGGTGGTCTACCGCTTCCGGGTGGAGGAGGGCGAGCTCCGGCTGGCCGATCCCTCCAGCCACGCCGGCACCCTCGCGCACATCGAGGACGACTCCTTCCGCATCCGAAACTACACCCTGCGCTTCCTCCGCGAGAGCGACGGAACGGTCGCGGAACTCCGGATCGACGCAGGCCGGGTCCTGAACCTCCGGTTCGTGCGGTTGCAGTAGTCCATCAGGGACGTTTGTCTTCTGCTGGAGCTGCAGCTCACGAACATACTTGCCCGAAGCAAGGAATTACTTGTACGCGCAAGTATGTGCTCGCCCAGAAGGCCGTTGAAGAAGGGCAGGGACCACCGGGACGGGGTCTTGCGGTGTCAGGGTAGGAGGAGTGTCGAAAGCGATGCCCCAGTGCATCGGTGAGACGCTCCGACGCCGCCT
>PWLA01000325.1 GCA_003559555.1 Gemmatimonadota bacterium
CCTCGGGGGTGGCCGGGTCAATGTACCAGACCCAGGGCTCCACCGGCTCCACCAGCTCGCCCCGGGCGAAGGCCTCGGGGTCGGAGGGCTCGAGCCGGTAGCGGCGGATGTAGCGGTAGGGGCGCGTTCCCTGCCAGTCCCGGGAGTAGTCGGTCTGGGCCACGGAGCCGTAGCCCACCCGCTCGTCGTAGAGCCGGGGCATCATGGGCTCGGCAGGCAGGAGGATCATGGAGTGGTTCACCTCGAAGGAGACGCTCCCGCCCCGTCCGCTGGAGGGGGGCTGGGTGGCGGCGTAGCTTCGGACCACCCGGATCTCCACGTTGATGGGGAAGGCCCGGGCCCATTCCAGCCACCCCCGATCGGGCTCGTGCCGCTGGATGCCCAGTTGCGAGCGGCGGTTGTTCGGAAGTGAGAAGGTGGGGTGGTCGCCCCGGTATAGCTCGGTGACATCCACGACCCAGGTGGGTTGGCCCGCGCCCTGGCCCCGGGTCTCGATGGGCAGCGAGGCAATAATAGGACTAAAATTCGAGTTCTGAACTGCCAGGTGGACGTTGGCGTTCGGGTCGGCAGTGTCGCTGTGGGACACGGCCCGGAGGAGTATCCGGTCGTCCCGGCGCTCCCAGCGGACCACCATGTTGGGGGCCATCCGGTCGCCCCCGTTGGCCAGCCCGGTCTGGGCCCGGGCAAAGCGGCTCATGATGGCCATGTCCCGGCCCAGGATCGAGTCGGGGATCTCAAAGAGGAGCTGGTCGTCCACCCGGTGGACGCCGAAGAGCCCCTCCTGGGAGTCGGCGTCGGTGGTCACCACCTCGGCGTAGCTTCGCTCCTGGGCGTTCAGGGCCCAGTCCAGGTGGAGGCCCAGGGGCGCCGAACCCGGGAGCGTCGCTGGCGCACCCGTGGTCAGGGCGGGGCCCGCCAGGACCAGAAGAATGGCGGCGATGGTGCCGCCGCAGGAGAAGGGACTCATGAAGCGATCTCCGGGATGGGAGGTGGCGCACGGAACGGGACGGCCCGGGGCGGACTCGGGCCCCGGCACCGGGGCGACCGGATCCGGAGGACGAGGCTCGGCAGGCGTGTTGAATGTCCATGGAGGTTGGGCTTCCCGGCGCCTTCATGCAAGTTTGCGTGGGCCGGTGACGGCTGGTACCCATGCTTCGGCGCTTTGGCGACGCGGCCCGCCCCCACACGGGGGTCGCCCTCGTCCCGCACGGAAGTCGCGGCCTTGCGGCACCGAAGTCGCGCTCTTCCCGCACGGGACCGGTCCTCTTCTCAATTCGCAACTCGGAGACGCATGGAGAACATCGAAATCGCCCGGAGTCTGGAGGAGCTGGCGGACCTCCTGGAGATCCAGGGCGCCAACCCCTTCCGGATCCGGGCCTACCGCAACGCCATCCGGACGGTGGCCGGCGAGACCCGCTCCCTGGCCGTCATGGTGGCCCAGGAGGAGGACCTCACCGAGCTGCCGGGCATCGGCAAGGACCTGGCCAGTCACATTCGGGAGATGGTGGAGACGGGGACGATGGAGGTCCTGGAGGAGGTCACGCGGGAAGTGCCCCGGGAGCTGGCCACCCTCACCCGGCTGGACGGGGTGGGCCCCAAGAAGGCGGCAAAGCTCTGGAAGGAGCTGGACATCACCACCGTCGACGCCCTGGAGGAGGCCGCCGAGGCGGGACGGGTGGAGGAGCTGGAGGGCTTCGGTGCCCGGAGCGTGGAGAAGATGCTCCGGGCCATCCAGGACTACCGGAGCCACCAGGAACGCTTTCTGCGGGCCGACGCGGTCCAGTATCTGCGCCCCCTTCTCGAGCACCTGGAGGGGGCCTCGGAGATCCAGCGGCTGGAGGTGGCGGGGAGCTACCGGAGAGGCAAGGAGACGGTGGGCGACATCGATCTCCTGGCCGTGGTGGAGTCCGACCAGGCCCCGGCGGTCATGGAACGGTTCACCTCGTTTGCCGGAGTGGAGCGGGTGGAGATGGCCGGAGAGACCCGGGGCAGCGTGGTGCTCCGCTCGGGGCTTCCAGTGGACCTTCGCCTCCTGGGCCGGGAGAGCTGGGGCGCGGCGCTCCACTACTTCACCGGCTCCAAGGAGCACAACGTGGAGATCCGGAAGCGAGCGCAGGGCCGGGGGCTCCGGGTGTCGGAGTACGGGGTCTTCCAGGTCTCGGACGATGAGGAGGACGGGAACGGCAGCTCGGAGGCGGAGGGGGCGGACCCCGAAGCGTCGGGCGAGTCCCACCCCGATCCCCAGCGGGGCCGGAGGGTGGCCGGTGCCACCGAGGAGGAGGTCTTCCAGGCGTTGGAGCTTCCCTGGATCCCCCCGGTGCTCCGGGAGAACCGGGGCGAGATCCAGGCGGCGGAGGCCGGCCGGCTCCCCGAGCTGGTGGAGCCGGAGGACATCCGGGGCGACCTCCACATGCACACCAACTGGAGTGACGGCAGGAACTCCATCCGGGAGATGGCCGAGGCCTGCCGGAAGCGGGGCTACGAGTATATGGCCATCACCGACCACTCCCAGGCCGTGACGGTGGCCAACGGGCTCACCCCGGAGCGCATCCGCGAG
>PWLA01000306.1 GCA_003559555.1 Gemmatimonadota bacterium
GGAGCGGGCCGACACCCCCTGGTTCCTCTCGGCCACCGCCCAGTTCGGAATGGACGTGGAGTGGGATCCGTACCGGATGACGGAAGGCATCAGCGATGATCCGGTCCGGGCCGCCGAGTACGGAATGCGAAACCTCAGGACCGCCACCCAGAGCCTCCGGGACTGGGTGCTGGACGAGGGCGACGACTTCTACGAGCTGGAGACCCACTACCTGCAGAACCTGACCCAGTGGAACCGGTACGCGGAGCACGCCGCCTCGGCGGTGGGCGGTTCGTGGACCCACTACAGGGCCCACGGAGAGGAGGGTTGGGTCTATACCCCCATCGACCGGGACTACCAGCTCCAGGCCATGGCCTTCATCGACGAGCACGTCCTCCAGACCCCCCACTGGGCGCTGGACCTGGAGACCCTCCGGCGGCTGGAGCACGCCGGGGCGGTGGAGCGGATCCGGGCCTACCAGGAGCTGGCGGTGCAGCGGCTGCTGAACCACGCCCGCCTGGCCCGGATGATCGAGCACGAGACCTTCATGGGCGAGGAGACGTACCGGCCCGCCGAGATGTTGGATGACGCCCGGGACATGATCTGGAGGGAAGCGATCCAGGGCGACGCCGTGGACACCTTCCGCCGGAACCAGCAGCGGGCCTACCTGGAGCAGGCCCACTACCTCCTGCACGAGGCCGAGTCCAACCACTGGTCACCGCCAGGGAGCGGCAACCTTCGGGTGAGCTCCAACAACGACCCGCCCCTGAACGCCGACCTGCACATCAGCCAATCCGACATGCGGCCCCTCATCCGGGAGCAGCTCCGGCTGCTGCGGGACGAGCTCAGCCAGGCGCTGGATGCCGGGGTGGGTCACCGCATGACCCGGATCCACCTGGAGGACGCGCTGGAGCGCATCGACAAGGCGCTGAACTGACGGGAGGCCGTGCGCGGGGAAGGAAGCCTGTTCCGCTGCGCACCGGCGCTTTCGTCCCGTCCGGCCGGCCGCCTCCATCCCGGAGGGGAACTCCGAGGGTGGGGGCGGTCAGGTCGCTTCGTACTGAACGCGGTCCATCAGTCTGATCGGAGGGGCGAGGGAGCCGCGTTCTGATCGGGCCCCCGCGGAAGCCGCTCCATCTCATCAAGGTCGCCGTAGAGCTCATGGTGGACCCACATCTGCATCCCCAGGGGCCGGAGCCCTGCTTGGTGGAAGACGGTCCGGTACCACTCCGCCGGTCGCTGCTGGAAGCCTTCCCGGTCGCCCAGGGCCGGGTCCTCGTCGGTAAAGACCTCCAGAAACGCCGCACCGCCCACCAGGTCCGCCAACTCGGCGATGCCTGCCAGGACCCGGGCCCGGGAGAGGTAGTGGAGGACGTCGGCGCACAGGACGAGGTCGAAGGGATCGTCGAAGACGTGGAGGTGGAGCTCCTCAAACGTACCCTCACGCAGGTTGCGGGCCTCGCCGAACCGCTTCACCGCGTACCGGCTGGGCTCGATTCCCAGGTACGTCACTTCCGGGCGAAGCTCGTGCAGGATGGGCTGCCACCGACCTTCGCCCGCCCCCACGTCCAGGACCGTTCGGATGTCCCGGTTCAGAACGGACTCGGTCATCGCCACCGCCAGGCGCGCGCTTCGACGCAGCTCGGCCTCTCCCCGGGGCGCATCCGGCCCCCTGTACCAGCGATCGAAGTAGGTCCGGTCGTACTCCTTCATGGTCCTCCTCGGACTGGGGATGCGACAGCCCGCGGCTCAGCGCAGGTTGCCCACATGAGATCCGACACCGACCGGCTCCGCCCCCTGATGCTCGCCCTCCTCCCGATCCGTGGGGGTACCGAGGGACGTCACCCCGCGTAGAGGACTCGCGCGCGGCCCGCTTCGGCGAACGCCAGAATCCGTCGGTCCGCAGTCACCAGGCAAGCCTGCTCGAGTCGCGCCGCCGCGACCAGCATGCGATCCACGGGATCCGTGAGCTCCTCCGAGGGCAGGAGCGCCCCCTCGAGCGCGGACTCGGGCGACAGGTCCAGGAGGAAGACTCCGGGCAGCGAGAGAGCCCGTTGCACCCATTCCTCCGGAGCCATGGCGAGGCCGAGGCGGCCCTTCCTCACGAGCGTCCCCACTTCCCACACGCTCATCGGGTGAACGAGGATCCGGCCCGCTCTGGCCGCATGCTCGATCCGCTCGACAACGTTGGGGCGGAGCCGACTCTCGTCCCCGTCCGCCGCCCAGATCCATACATGCGTGTCCAGCAGGAGCGGTGTGTCCCCACCGGGCGAAGGCAGGCTGTCGCCCGACGCGGAGGGCCGGCCCGGGCGGCTCACCCTTCCGCGTCCCAGCGCTCGTCAGTGGGCGAGACCAGGTCTTCCGACCGGGTCACGGAGCCGGCAAGGGCGCCGAAGAGACGACGCTCCTGCTCCTCGGCTCCCGCCGGCGAGAGCCGGGCGATAGGCTTCCCGTAGCGGGTCACGATGATGCTCTGGCCCCCTTCGGCGACCCGCTGGAGCCACTGATGCCAGGCGTTCTTCAGCTCACTGGCGGAGACCTCGGTCTCCCCGTAGCCGATGGCGGCCTCCCGCACCGTGCCAGGCTTCTTCCGAGACATGCGCACCCTCCGGGCTTGTGACAAGTTGGCCCAGACAAGTTAGCCAACACGTGGGGAGGTGTCCACCGCCTTCCGGCGAGCCGGAAACGAACACCTCGAACCCGCCTTCCCCCATCAACTGCCGTACGAGGGTCCCCCAGCCTTCGACGAGATGGACCTCATCAAGGTAGCCGGTGAGGGAGCCCCCCATATCTGTCCTTTTCCAAAAGGAAAGGAGGGCCACCCCTTTCCTTCGCTGAGGCCTCTCGCGCGCCCTGTGCGCAGCGATTCTGTGCGCGGGAATCTGTGCACGGGAAGACGTCAGGGCCCGATTCGACCCGGCGTCCGCCGGGTCGGGATCTCCACCTCGACCTCCTGGCCGTCCCGCAGCACGGTGACCGGAATCGGTGTCTCGTCCGGGGTCCCGTGCACGGCATTCAGGAAGGTGAGAACGCTCTCCACGGGAGTGCCGTCCGCCTCCACGATGAGATCGCCGGGCTCGAGTCCCCGGGTGGCCATTCCCACGCCCAGATTCAGGACCACGACACCGCCCTCGTCGGCGGGGACGGTCCAGTCGCTCCGGTCCTCCTCGCCGGGTTCGGCCACCGTCACCCCCCGAATGCGGGCGATGGTCCGGTTCCGCTCGGTAGAGACGAAGTCCACGTCGGGAACCCCGCCCAGGAGGTGCCGGGCCACCCGGATACGGGCCCCGGTCCGCACGGCCAGGGCCAGCCCGTCGGAGGGACGGGTGTCCACCTCCCGGAGCCCGTCCCGGCCCTCCTCCCTCAGGTGCAGGCTCCCGATGTAGGTCCCGTCCCGCAGATCGTGGATCCGGACCTCTTCCAGCTCCACCGCCAGGCTCCTCAGCATGGAAGCCATGAGATCGTGGGTCATGGGGCGGGGGGGAGCCTGTCCCTGCAGAACCCGCATGATCGCCTCGGCCTCCACCGTGCCGATCCAGATGGGCAGGACCTCGTCCCAACCTTCGTGGACCAGGGCCAGAGGGGCCCCGGTGGCCAGGTCCACTCCCACGGTGGCCAGCTCCACCTCGAGCCAGTTCTCCTGGTTCTGGGCGTGGGCGGCGCTCGGTACGGTGAGGGCCAGGAGCACCGAAAGAGTGAAGGCCATCACCGCCACGGCGATGGGGCGGGGAGGAGCCAGGGTGGGTTGCGGTCCCAGGGAAGGGGCTGCAGATGGTGCGGATCGCACGGGAGTCTCCAGGCGGGAGGAGGGCTTCGGCCCGGGGCCGGGCCTTTCCTTCAATTCCCCCTGAACCCGCGCGGTGTTCCCTGCCACCAACACGTCCTGCAGACAGAACGGAGGGGCTTGGGGTCCCTCGGGAACCTGATTGGGAAGGAAGGCGAGCCGCCCTCCGAGCCCACCCCCTTTCCCGATCAGCCGGTCAGCCCTCTGGCCGCTCCACCCCGTGCCGGGCCAGGAGCGCCAGGAACCCTTCCTCGTCCAGCACCTGGACCTGCAGCTCCCGGGCTCGTTCCAGCTTGGAGCCCGCTCCGGGGCCGGCCACCACCACGTCGGTCTCGCCGCTCACCGACGAAGTGGTACGGGCGCCGAGCCCCTCCACCAGCTCCCGGGCCCGGGCTCGGCTCATCGTCTCGAGGCTTCCGGTGAAGACGAAGGTCTGCTCCGCCAGCGGGCCGGCTCCAGGCTCCTCCTCCCCCGGAGGGGGCTCCAGCGCCTCCATCCGGCCCAGGAGCTCGTCGATGACCCGGGCGTTGCGCTCGTCAGCGAAGAAGGCGGTGATGAGCTCGCTCATCCGGGGACCGATCCCGGGCACGGCCTGGAGCGCCTCCTGGTCCGCCTCCCGTATGGCCTCCATGCTCCGGAAGTGACGAGCCAGGTCCCGGGCCACCGTCACACCCACCTCGGGCACGCCCAGCCCGAAGAGGAACCGCTCCAGCGCCACCGAGCGGCGGCTGGCAATGGCTTCGGCCAGGTTCGACGCGGACTTCTCGGCGAAGCGGGGAAGCTCGGCCAGCTCCTGGGCGGTGAGGTCGAAGAGGTCGGCCAGCCCCTCCACCAGGCCCCGCTCCACCAGGAGCGCCGCCGTCTCCTCGCCCAGCCCCTCGATGTCCAGGGCGTTGCGGGAGGCGAAGTGGACGATCCGACCCTTGAGCTGGGCGGAGCATCCGAAGCGGTTTGGGCAGAGGGTGAAGGGTCCCCGGAGCTCCACCGGGGTATCGCAGTTGGGACACCGCTCGGGCATCTGGAAGGGGGCAGCCCGCTCCCGGCCCTCCTCGGGGACCACCTCCACCACCTGGGGGATCACGTCACCGGCTCGCTGGACCCGGACCCGGTCGCCCTCCCGCACGTCCTTCCGCTCCAGTTCCTCCCGGTTGTGGAGCGTGGCCCGGGAGACTGTGACGCCCCCCACCTCAACGGGCCGGAGGAGGGCCACCGGGGTCAGGACGCCGGTCCGGCCCACCTGCACGGCGATGCGCTCGATCCGGGTGACCTCCTTGCGGGGCTCGAACTTGAGGGCCAGGGCCCAGCGGGGGTGCCGGGAGGTGGAGCCCAGCCGGCCGCGCCGTTCCAGGTCGTTCAGCTTGATGACCACCCCGTCGATCTCGTAGTCCAGGGTGTCCCGCTCCCGGTGGAAGGCCTCGTGGTAGTCCAGGATCTCCTCCACCGAGCGGACCAGCTCCACCCGGGGCACGACGGGCAGCCCCCAGCCCCGAAGGGCCCGGATCCCCTCCTCGTCGGTGCGGAAGCCGGCCCCGGCCCGGCCCTCCAGGTGGGCCCCGTCGCCGTCCTCGGTCCCCTGACCTGCCTCCGGGGAGGCCGCTTCCGGATCGGACGCCGGCCCCGCGGACCCATGACCCAGCCCCTCCACCCGGAGGATGTCGAAGGCCTGAAACTCCAGGGGCCGCCGGGCCGTGATGGACGAATCCAACTGGCGGAGGGCGCCGGAGGTGGCATTCCGAGGGTTGGCGAAGGGCTCGCTTCCCTCTTCCACCAGCCGCTGGTTCAGCGCTTCGAAGGCCGACAGGCTCATGAGGACCTCGCCCCGGACCGAGAGGAACGCAGGCGCCGGCCGCTCCTCCTCCCGAAGACGGAGGGGAACCGAGGCAATGGTGCGGACGTTGTCGGTGACCCCCTCGCCCTCCCGGCCGTTGCCCCGGGTCACCCCCCGGGCCAGCACCCCGTCCTCGTAGACCAGCTCGATGGAGACCCCGTCCAACTTCGGCTCCAGGACGAACTCCAGCTCCGCCTCGGGCTCTCCCAGCCCCCGTCGCACTCGATCCACGAAGCGGCTCACCTCGTCGGGCTCCTGGCTCGAGTCCAGCGAGAGCATGGGGGCGGCGTGGGCGATGGTGGGAAGGTCGTCCCGGGGCTCGGCCCCCACCCGCTGCGTGGGCGAATCGGCGCTCACCAGCTCCGGGTGGGCCTCCTCCAGGGCTTCCAGGCGTCGGTAGAGCTGGTCGTAGGCGGCATCCGAGATCTCCGGGCTCCCCTCCACGTAGTAGAGGTGGTCGTGCCGGCGAAGCTCCCGGCGAAGGGCCTCGGCCTGGCCCCGAGCCTGGTCCCGGGAGAGGGTCTCCACATCCCGGTCCGGGTCGAAGGGGAGGTCCACCCCGGCAAGGGAATCAGTGTCGCTGGAGGTCTCGTCCTTCCGGTTGGTCCGGCTCATCTCGACTCGTGTTCGTAAGGTTGAAAGGGATCCAGGTGCCGGTCCGGCGGACGGCTTCGCTGGACGCAGCCCGTTCAACCTCTATCTTGGGTGCGTCGCCGAGCAAGGGGCCCCGAGCCCCCTTCGCCTGAACCGAGGAGTAGCCGGCCATGCCTGCTCTGGACATCTCCCGCCTCCGGGCCGACACCCCCGGCTGTACCGGCCGGATCCACCTGAACAACGCCGGGGCCTCTCTCATGCCGACCCCGGTCCTGGACGCGGTGAAGGGGCACCTGGACCTGGAGGCCTCCCTGGGGGGCTACGAGGCCGCCGATGCCCGGGCCGAGGCCATCGACCGGGCCTACCTGGACGTGGAGGAGCTCATCGGCGCACCCCGGGGCACGGTGGCCTTCGTGGAGAACGCCACCGTGGCCTTCGCCCAGGCCCTCTCGGCCATCCCCTTCCGGGAGGGCGACCTCATCCTCACCACCCGCAACGACTACGTCTCGAACCAGATCATGTTTCTGGCGCTCCGGGACCGCTTCGGGATCCGGGTGGAGCACGCCCCGGAGGCGGAGGAAGGGGGCGTGGACGCCGCGGCCATGGCCGAGCTGGTGCACCGTCGCCGTCCCCGCCTCGTCACCATGAGCCAGATCCCCACCAGCTCCGGTCTGGTGCAGGACGCCGACACCGTGGGGAAGGCGTGCCGCGACCGGGAGGTGCCCTTCCTCCTGGATGCGTGCCAAACGGTGGGACAGCTCCCGGTGGACGTGGAGCACCTCCCCTGCACCTTCCTGGCAGCCACCTCCCGGAAGTTCCTCCGGGGACCCCGGGGCTCGGGATTTCTGTACGTGGCGCCCGAGGCGCTGGAGCAGGGCCTCGAGCCCCTCTTCCCCGACCTCAGGGGAGCCGACTGGATCGACGGGGACCTCTACCAGCCGGCCCCCGACGCCCGCCGCTTCGAGAACTGGGAGTTCGCCTGGGCCCTGGTCCTGGGCACCGGCGCCGCCGCCCACTACGCCCGTCGGGTGGGGTTGGAGGCGATCAAGGAGCGAAACGCCTCGCTGGCGTTCCACCTTCGGGAGGGGCTGGCGGAGCTGCCCGGCGTCCGGGTCATGGACCGGGGACCGGAGCTCTGCGCCATCGTGACCGCGGCGGTGGAGGGCCGGGAGGGCCAGGAGCTGGTCCTGGCGCTCCGGGAGCGGGGCATCCACACCTCCTCGGTGAGCCGCAGCTCTGCGGTCCTGGACTTCGACGACAAAGGGGTGGAGTCGGTACTCCGCCTTTCGCCCCACTATTTCAACACTTCCGAAGAGTTGGACGTCGCTCTGGAGAACCTGGCCGAGTTGCTGGCCGGGGACGGCGCTCGGTGAAGGTTCGCTGGGCCCGGTCCGTATCTTCTCCAGACGACCCCTCGAAGGAGCCGACTTGCAGCCCGAGGTAGAACGGGAACTGTTGAAGAAATGCCGAGCCGGGGACGCCCGGTTCTACGAGCCCCTGGTCCGGGCGTACGAACCCCAGGGGCTCCGCCTGGCACTGGGCATGATGGGGAACATGGAGGATGCACAGGACGCGCTGCAGGAGGCCTTCGTGAAGGCGTTTCAGTCGCTGGGCCGCTTCGACACCCGCCGCCCCTTCGGTCCCTGGTTCTTCCAGATCCTCCGGAACCAGTGCCGGGACCTGCTCCGGAGCCGGAAGTCCCGGTTCCGGGTCGAGGTGGTGGACGACGGGATCGGCGAGCTGAAGCCCGACACCACCCCGGGAAGCACCCGCCGGGAGCGGGAGCGGGGCGAGGCCCGGAGGATCCTCTGGAAGGGGCTCGAACGGATCCCCGACGAGCACCGGGAGGTCCTGGTCCTGAAGGAGCTCCAGGGCCTTCGCTACCAGGAGATCGCCGCCGTGCTGGACATCCCCGAAGGGACCGTGGCCAGTCGCCTGTATCATGCTCGCAGAGCGCTGAAGGAGGCGCTGGACGAGATGGGAGTGCAATACCCTTGAACGACCTGAACTCGAACCCCGCCGCCGGAGGCGACCTGCCGTCCGGCGACGAGATCCCCCTTGAGGCCACCATCGACCGGGAGACCCTCATGCGATTCCTGGACGGCGAGTTGAGCCCGGAGGAGCGCCGGAAGGTGGAATCGGGGCTGGCCAGCTCCACCGAGCTGCAACGGGAGCTGGCGGTCTACCGCATGTTCCACCGGGACCTCTCGCAGCTCCGCCTCCCCGACCCGCCCTCGGGCAGCTCGATCTGGGGCCGGGTCCACCGTCGGCTGGGCCGCCCCATGGGGTGGCTCCTCATGGCACTGGGGGCCGGCGCGTGGATGGCGCACGTCATATACATATACCTCACCTCCGCGGCGCCGTCGTGGGAGAAGGCGGCCACCAGCGCCATCGTCATCGGAGTGCTCCTCCTGTTCGCCTCGGTCATCCACGACCGGGCGCTGGAGTGGAGATCGGACCCCTACCGGGATGTGGAACGATGATCGTGGTGACCACGAGCCAGGTGCAGGGCTATCGCGTGACCCGGACGCTGGGACTGGTCCGGGGCAACACCATCCGGACCAAGCACGTGGGCAAGGACATCGTGGCCATGCTCCGGTACCTGGTGGGCGGCGAGGTCCGGGAGTACACCAAGATGTTCGCCCAGTCCAGGGAGCAGGCCATCGATCGGATGATCGAGGAAGCCCGGGCCCTGGGAGCCGACGCGGTCCTCACTACCCGGTTCCAGACCTCCAAGATCATGTCCGGTGCCTCGGAGATCCTCTGCTACGGCACCGCCGTGACCCTGGAGCCGGTGGAAGACTGAGGGCCGCCGGCGGTGCCATCAGCCGCGCCATGGTCCAGCAGCTCGTTCATCCCCCGCTCGCCCTCCTCCAGGAAGTACCTGATGTTGTCGAAGTCGAAGGTGCCGTAGCCGTCCAGCCGGGGTCGAAGGTAGAGCAGGGGAGGACCGTTCCAGTTCCGTAGCGCCTCCCGACGGAGGCGACCCGACATGATGGAGTAGACCCGCTGGTGCATGGCCAGCATCCCGCCCAGAACCACTTCCCGGGCATCGGCCTGCTCCGCCGCGCCGGGATCGATGGCCACGATGCCGGTGGCGCCCAGCTCCGCGGCCCGCTCCAGGGGAAGGGCGAACTCCACCCCGCCGTCCACGTACAGCCCTCCCGGAAGGGCCGCGGCCGGGTAGAAGACCGGCAGCGCCGCGGAGGCGTAGATGGCCTCCTTCAGCGGCACGTCGGTCCGGGCACCGATGCCGAACCACTCGGTGCGGGCGCTGGCGAGCTCCACCGCGTTGGCCTGGAAACGGATCTCCAGCGCCTCCCATCCGTCTTCGGGCAGGACTTCGCCCAGGTACTCCCGGAAGGGCTCCTCCTGGAAGAGGGCCTCCGCCCGGAAGCCGCTGACCCAGAGCGCCCGTCGCTGGACCCGGGCGATGTCGCTGCGGGTGAGCTCCCGGGCCCGGGCCATGAGTTCGTCCACGTCCCGGCCTGCAGCCAGGGCGGCCCCCACCAGCGCCCCCACGCTGGTCCCCACGATGCCCGAGGGCTCGAACCCGTGGGCCTGCAGGGCCTTCCAAGCACCCAGATGGGTCAGCCCCTTGAGGCCTCCCCCGCCCAGCACCAGCCAGGGTCTGGGCCCCAGGGGAATGCCGCCCAGGACCGGGCCTTCCTCGTCCTTCTCGCTGTCGCGTCGCCAGAAGCGAAACATCGACTCTCCGTTGGAGCTCAGGTGAACGGTCCGTTCCTCTCCGGCGCCGGGGCTGCCCTCGCCGCTCCGGCGAGACTGGCCAGCGAGACTGGCCGGTGAGACCGGCCGGCGGGACGGGAATCCGCCTTCCGGGCCGGGAACCCGCCTTCCGGGACGGGGTTGGAGCGTGCCTCGGACACGCTCCCCGACCGGGGCGTTCGGCAAGAGGGCCGACGGACGCTGGAACCACTGAAAGATAGGCCTCCAGCGCCCTTGACGCTCCCCCCTGCTGGGTCTACGTTACGAAAACAAGAATCATTCTTGATAACGATATTTCCAACCCCAGTCGATCAAGGTGGACCGACGGATGAGCCAATCCCCCATTCTCACGATCCGGAACCTGCACGCC
>PWLA01000293.1 GCA_003559555.1 Gemmatimonadota bacterium
CCGCGAAGCCAACCGAGGTGGCTGATGCTGTTCGGACTACTCCAGGTACACAACGGGCAGGTCGGGGCCGTGGATCCGGACCCCGACGCTCCGCCCCTGCCTGGAGGCGCCGCCGAGATCGTCCGCTTCTTCATGGACGTGCCCCAGTGGATCCAGATCGGGGGCGTGGTGGTGGGGGCGGTGACGGCAGTGGTGGCGGTGGTTCTCGGATGGAAGCACCGAAAGCGGATCGTGGCGTGGGTCCGGGGCCTGCCCGCAGTGGTGAAGGCGACGGCCATCGCCGTCGTGGTGGCCGGAGGCACTGTGGCCTCGGTGGCAGGCTACCAGGTCTACGACTTCGTGGAGCATGACAACCGGTTCTGCACCGGGTGTCACGTCATGGCGGAAGCCTACGTCCGCTTCGAGGAGAGTGCCCACTCCACGCTGGGCTGCAAGGACTGCCACGCGCAGCCCCGAACCGAAAGCGCCCGGCAGCTCTACCTGTGGGTGCTGGAGCGACCCCAGGAGGTGGGACCACATGCGCCCACCCCAAACGCCCGCTGCACCTCGTGCCACATCGACGACGACCCCGAAGATGAGTGGCCGCAGATCGCCGCCTCCATGGGCCATCGGATCCACTTCGAGTCCGACGACCCGGAGCTGGGCGAGCTCATGTGTGTGACCTGTCATGGGGTCTCGGTCCACGAGTTCACCCCCGTGGACGCCACCTGCGGCGAGTGCCACGAGGCCGAGGCCGAGATCCGCCTGGGCCGGATGGCCGCCGAGACCGAACTCCACTGCGTGGCCTGTCACGACTTCCTGGGCGAGGAGCCGGCGGTGCTCGAGGGCGTGCCGGAGGGCATCGCCCTCCTCCCCGAGAGAACCCAGTGCGTGTCTTGCCACGAAATGGACGCCATCATGGCGGCGGGCGAGCTGGATCAGGATCCTCACGGCGCCGTCTGCGGGGCCTGCCACAACCCCCATACTCAGGACACCCCCTACGATGCAGTGGAAACCTGCATGGGCTGCCACGAGGATGTGGAGACGCTGACCATCTATCACACCGGTACCCATGCGCCGGTGATGCCCAACTGCACCGAGTGCCACGACGCCCACAGCTGGCGGGTGCAGGGCGACCAGTGCCTCGACTGCCACGAAACCATCATGGAGGACATCCCGGGCGACCTCTCGTGGGAGCGTGGGCGCTCCACCACCTCCCCACGTCCGGCCTCGCACCCTACCCGCACGAACCCCGATCCCTACCACGGGGCGGGAGACCTGGACCTGGAATACGGCGGACCGCCAGCCTCGGGATCCGCCGCCAGCGGTGGGTCGCCCTCGGCCCGCCTGGCGGTCCATGGGGGAGGAGCCTCGGCCAGCGCACCGGCCCCGGCATCGACCGACACCCTTCCCCGCCCCCTTCTCCACCGCCAGCACCAGACCATCTCGTGCGCCGAGTGCCACTGCACCGCCGAGGAGCACGGGGTCGTCACGGTCCGAACGCCCGAGCAGTGCGCGGCCTGCCACCACGACCCCCAGCGAGGCTACGAGTGCCAGGATTGCCATGCAGAGGTCGAGCGCCACGTCCTCCGCGACGTCGCCGCCACCATGGACCTCACCGTCTGGGACGAGCCCCGGACCCGCGAGCTTCCCTTCGAGCACGAGCTCCACGAGGAGTTCCAGTGCCAGGAGTGCCACACCGGCCCCGTCATGCTGGCGGTGGAGCAGGAATGCGCTGCCTGTCATGACGACCACCATCGTCCACAGGCCGACTGCGTTCGGTGCCACGTCCCCACCGAACCGGACGTGCACGGATTGGAAGTTCACCTCACCTGCACCAGCTCCGGCTGCCATGCCGGCACCGCCGGCGAGCGCCCCACCCTGACCCGTACCGTCTGCCTCACCTGCCACCAGGATCAGCGGGATCACGAACCTGGCCTGCAGTGCCAGAGCTGCCACATGGTCCCGGACGAACCCCCGGTGAGGGGCGTACCCAGGGGCGCGCCGGAGATGGAGACCTCCCTGCGCCGGGGTCCCGCCCCGGTCTCATCCATCCGGAAGCTGTCGTGAGTCGCGGGGGCCTGCTGGGCTTCGTGATCGTGGGACTCGTGGCCCTGAGCATGGCCGCTCCCCAGGTTGCCGAGGCCCAATCGGTTCGGATCACCGGCTCCACCAGCCTCCGCTACATCGAGATGCGCCCGTTCGTCCGGGACAGCGTCCTGGCCGAGGAGGTAGGCGGCGCAGGACTGCTGCGCCAGACCGCCGACGGCCATGTGGTGCGCTGCGTGGCCGCTCAGACCTTCTGCCGCGGGACGCGTCCCGCCGACGAAGTCTCCACGATTCCCGCAATGCAGGACCTGGAGATCAGCGCCTGGGGGTTCGGAGAAGGGATTCGCGCCTTCGCCCACCTCCGGGGCCGGACCGCGTGGGGGGGCGACCCGGAGCTCTGGCCCCGGGCTGATGACGCCTTCGACCTTCTGACCGCCTACGGCGAGTTCAACCGGGAGCGCTTCCGGGTCCGAGCCGGTCGGCAGTGGGTCACCTCCGGACTGGGGTTCTACAACTTCGATGGACTGGGGTTGACCCTCCGACCCGTCACCGGACTCGCCCTGGAAGGGCAGGTGGGCCGAAGCCTGGTGCGAGGGTTGAACGAGCAACGCACGGGAGGGGCTCTGGAAGCCATCGAGCAGCTGGCGCCCATCGAGCCGGGGCTCATGCTCTCGACCCAGGTCCGGTATCGACCCTCGCCTCGGCTCTCTCTGGCCGCCCTCTACCATCGGGACGTCCGGGACGACCGGGCCGGGCTGTACTCCGAGCTGGCCCGGGCCGAGGGCGTTTTCCGCTTCGGAGGTGCGTCGGTGGAAGGGGCGCTGGAGAGGGACCTGGCCGGGGGCGAGTTCAACGAGCTTCGCCTCCGGGCCCGCACCCCCCCGATCCGCTCCACCGCCCTGGCCGCCGAGGTCCGGCGCTATCGGCCATATTTCGAGCTCTGGACCATCTGGGGGGCCTTCTCACCGGTGGGCTTCGACGAGGGCCGGTTGGATCTGACCTGGGCCCGGGCCCGGGGCGACCTCATCGTCCGAGGCGAAGCGTCCTACCGCAGCTACGACGACACGGGTCTGGACCGGGGAGTGGGCCGCTTCCGCACCGATGGATGGGGCCTGGGCGCCAACGCAAGCTGGTCGCCCCGGGAGCTCTGGCGGCTGGAAGGCGGGTACCGGATGGAGGTGGGCTTCGGAGCTGCCCGGAGCGAAGGGCATGGCGGCGTCCAGCGCAGCCTGGGCGAGCGGGGCCACGTGGCACTCCGGGGCCTGGCCTTTCAGCGCCTCTACGAGTTCCGCCTGGACCACGGCGTGGTGGTGGGTCTGGGCGGCGAGACCTCGCTCCGGCTCACCGACCGGGTGCAGGCCATGGGAAGCCTCACCGGCTACCGCCACCTGGACCAGGGGGACCGGCCTGACATGGACTGGAACCAGCTCCGGGCCAACCTCAGGCTTCGCTGGACCGTTGGGGCCGAGCCCGGGGTCACCCGGGAGCCGCCCACCGATCCGCCGGAGGTGCCGTGAAGAAGCTCACCGCTCCCCTGGCCGTGCTCCTGGTGGGTGCCGGGGCCCTCATGGCCTCGCTCCACAGCACCGACGACTTCCCCCACGAAGCTCACCAGGGGCTCTTTCCTGTATGCGAAGGGTGCCACCTGGGCGTGGTAACCGGGGTCGAGGCCGACCTCTTTCCCGATGCCGCAAGTTGCACCGAGTGCCATGACGGAGTCCGGGAGGACGAGGTGGACTGGACGCCCCCGGGCCCCCGGGCCACGAACCTCCGCTTCTTCCACCCCGAGCACCAGGACCTGGTGGATGAGGAGGGCGAGTCGGCCACCTGCCAGACCTGCCACTCCGCCCTGGCGCCGGACCCGCCGCCGGTCCGGATGGCCGTGGCCATGGCCCCCCCCGAAGGCTGTCTCCAATGCCACGTCCACGATGCCGTGGACCACCTGGCCTCCACCGCCGAGTGCGCCTCCTGCCACCTGACCCTCCCGGAAGCCGACCGGCTCTCCGTGGAGCGGATCGCGGGCTTTCCCCTGCCCGAGTCCCACGAGGACCCGGACTTCGTGGCCCAGCACGCGCCGGAGACTTCCCTGGACCTGATCTCGTGCGGCGTCTGCCACGCCCGCAACACCTGCGAGCGCTGTCACGTGAACGCCGACCGGCTGGAGGAGATCGCCGGGCTGGAGCGGGACGACCGGGTGGCGATTCTTGAGCAGGGGCGCCTGGCCGAATACCCGGTGCCCGCCACCCACCTGGATCCGGGTTGGGACTGGGACCACGGTACCGTGGCCTTCGCCGAGACGGCCCGCTGCAGCAACTGCCACACCCAGCCCAGCTGCACCGAGTGCCACCTGGAGGGCGGCGAGCGGGCCAGCGAGGTCATCGCCAGCCTTCCCACCCCCATCCCCGATGGCGCGCCCGGGGTGGATCTGGCTTCTGCGGGAGACCGGGTGCACCCGCCCGACTTCGACGATCGGCACGCCACCTTCGCCGCGACCGGCGCGCTCCAGTGCACCGAGTGCCACAGCCAGCAGTACTGCTCCGACTGCCACGCCGCCGCCGATTCCCGGGACTTCCACCCCGACAACTTCCTGGAGCGCCACGCCCTGGAGGTCTTCGCCGGAAGCGGCAACTGCCAGTCATGCCACAGCACCGAGGCCTTCTGCCGGGACTGCCACGAGTCGGCCGGGGTGGCATCGGAGGGCCGCTTGAACGTGGCCTTCCACACGGCCCAGCCCCTCTGGATCCTCTCCCACGGGCAGGCGGCCCGCATCGGACTGGAGTCGTGCGCTTCCTGCCATCGACAGACCGACTGTCTCGAGTGTCACTCCACTTTCCTTGGCCGAGGCGTGAATCCCCACGGCCCCGGCTTCGACGCCGAGGGCATGGCTGCCCGGAACCGGGTCACCTGCCAGTGGTGTCACCTGGGCGACCCCATCGGAGACGACTGACCCGCCAGGGCCTTCCCGGCCCCCTGCGCCACCCCTGCGCCACCCCTGCGTCACCCCTTGTGCTCCGGTGGGCAGTTCCCTATCTCGAACGCCGGATTCGGTCCATTCAGGTTGACGTCGCAGGTTGACCCACACGTCGAACCGGAGGGGGAGCGGTGTTTTCGAGCGAAGAGCGAGTCGGCTTTCGAGGGGGACCCTGGGCCAGCGTGATCCCCCTGGCCACCTTCGTGGTGGGCACCGCCATCCTGGTGGTGCTGGGTGCACCGGCGGTGGAGGGGATGATCCTGCTGGCCATGCTGGGCATCTCGCTGGGGATGGGACTGGCCCGGAGCGTATCCAAGTACTCGGAGCGGGTCTTCTCGCTCATGGCCAACCGGGTGGCCACGGTGGCGGTGGTCTGCTGGCTCTGGGCCGGCGCCTTCTCCGGCATTCTGGCCGATTCGGGGCTGGTGGAGGCCATCGTCTGGGTGGGAGCGAACCTGGAGTTCTCCGGGGGACTGTTCACCGTGGCCACCTTCTTCTCCGCCGCCCTCTTTGCCGTCTCGGTGGGCACCGGGCTTGGCACCGTGGTGGGATTCACCGCCGTCATGTTCCCGGCGGGGATCGTCCTGGGCGCCCACCCCGCCGCCGTCATGGGCGCCATCTACAGCGGGGCCGCCTTCGGCGACAATCTGGCCCCCATCTCCGACACCACCATCGTGTCGGCGGCCACCCAGGAGGCCGACGTGGGAGGCGTCGTCCGCTCGCGGCTCAAGTACGTGACCATCGCCGGCGCCATCGCCGCCGTCCTCTTCTTCGTCTTCGGCGGCCAGCCAGGGGGAATCGAGGCGGTTCAGGCCCAGCAGCTCCTGGAGGCCACCGCCGACCCGGCGGGGCTCCCCATGCTCATCCCCGCCGCGCTGGTCTTCATCGTGGCGGTCACCGGCGGCCACTTCCTGGCCGCCCTCACGGTAGGGGTGCTGGCCTCACTGGTGGTGGGCCCGCTCTTCGGGATCTTCGGGATGGGCGAGGTCTTCCGGGTCACGCTGGATGGCGAGATCGCCGGCAGCGCGGTGGACGGAGCGCTGGCCCTCCTGCCCATCTCCATCCTCACCCTCCTCCTGGTCACCGCCATCGGGATCATGGCCGCCGGCGGATTTCTGGAGATGCTCATGGAGTGGCTGGAGCGGAGCGTGGCCCGGACCCGCCGGGGGGCCGAAGCCGCCATCGTGGGCCTCATCACCTTCGCCAACGTCTGCGTGTCGGTGAACACGGTGGCCATGATCACCGTGGGTCCCCTGGCCAACACTCTTCGCAAGCGACACGACATCCACAAGTACCGGAGCGCCAACCTGTTGGACACCATCTCCTGCTCCTTCCCCTACATGCTCCCCTACGCCGCCACCATCGTGGCCGCCGACGCCATTCAGCGGGAGCTGGCCCTCCGCTACGACTTCGTCCAGGTCATCCCCTGGGCCCAGGAGGTCCCCTTCATCTTCTACGGGATGGTGCTCTTTCCCATCATGATCATCGCCGTGACCACGGGCTACGGGCGGGAGAAGGGCTGACGTCGGCGAGAGCCCCCGCCAGGAGCCGGGCGTAGAACCGCTCCCGGAGCCCCCGGGGCTGCTGGAGCCCCATCCGGGCCAGTGCCTCGGGATGCTCCCTGGGACGACCCTTCAGGAGGGTGGCCAGGATCGCGCGTCGGCTCGCCGAACGGCGCTCCAGGAGCTGAAGCCCCTCCACCAACCGTTCCTCCAGGGGGGTGAAGTCGCTCCCGAAGGGGTAGGTGGGGAAGGCCTCCGCCGCGCCCCCGGTTTCACCGAACCGGGCCCGGAGCCGGTCTCGGAGCTGCTTCGGCGTGTTGGCCCGGGCCTCCGCCGGCACCTCCCACTCCGGCGCCAGCTTTCCGGCTTTCCGGGCCCGCTCCACCAACTCGTCCTGAAAGCGCCGGTCGGTGATCTGCACCATGGCCTGGATGCACTCCTCGTCGGTCTTCCCCCTCAGCTCCGCGATCCCGTACTCGGTGACCACCACGTCACGAAGGTGCCGGGGAATGGTCACGTGGGGATACTCCCAGACCACGTTGGAGGTGGTGCGCCCCCCGCTTTGGCGGCTGCTTCGCATCATGAGGACCGATCGGCCATCGGCCATGGCATGAGCCATGGCCACGAAGTTGTACTGCCCGCCCACACCGCTCACCACCCGGTGGTCGTCCAGGCCGTCCGAGACGGCGGCGCCCGTCACAGTGGTCATCATGCAGGTGTTGAAGAAGCGCGCCCCTCGGCGCTGCAGGACCTCCAGCTCCTCGCTTCCGCCATAGAGCTGGTTGATGCGCTCCACCGACATCATGCGGAAGAGGCGGCGTTCGTCCGGATCCAGGCCTCGAAGGAACTGATAGAAGGTCCGGCTCCCCAGAAAGAAGGCTGCGTCCATGACGGCGCCGGGGTCCGCTCCGCCGCCTGAGTCCGGAGGCCGCTCCCCCCGGTTCGCCGCCCGCTGCCGCTCCATGTCGTCATAGACCCGCCGGGTCAGGATGCCCCCGCGGTACAGGTGCATGAACCCGTCCATGAACATCTCGCTGGCTCCGTAGAGTCCCTCCCTGAAGGGCTCCAGGCCCCCGATGCCTTCAGGGCCAGGCGCCACCAACTCTCGGTACGTATCGTTTTCCCTGTGCCGCAGGAGGAGGGCGTGGACCAGGGCGTCGCTCAGCGCACCGATACCGATCTGGAGGGTCCCTCCGTCACGCACCAGGGTGCTGGCGTGCAGGCCCACCCAGTAGTCCTGGGTCGAGACCGGCGTCCGGGGAACGGCGAAGAGGGGCTGGCGGGACGCCGGCGGAAGGACCCGGTGGAAGAAGCTCTCCTGGACCACCGCGTCGCCGTACATGAAGGGAAGGTCCGGGTGCGGCTGGGCCACCAGTTGGTAGGGACGTCCCGTCTCCTCCAGTCGGCGAGCCACCTCCAACGTCAGATCCGGATTCGAGGAGAGGGAGAGGGCACCGTCGCCCGAATCCGCCACCAGCTGGAGCACCAGGTTCACGCCCCGGTCCACCAGGTCCCGGGCCACGTGGGTATAGTTGCTGGAGATGTGCCGCCGCTGCATGAGGGGGTTGCCCAGCCCGGCTCCGGATTGGAGGTAGAACTCGGTGACCTCCACGTTGTCCGGAACCTCCTTTCGCTGCAGGTCGCCGACGTAGTCCAGCCGGGGATAGTCCGTCCCAAAATGCCGGCTGGCAAAGGGCTCGACGAACCGCCGCTCCAGCTCCGAGGTGGGAGTCGGCGGATCCAGGGAGAGGGCGGTCACCAGCTCCAGCCGAAGGGTGGGGTCGGCCTTCGCCCGGCGGTAGAAGGCGTTCACCACCCGGTTGGGCTTGCCCAGGCCCAGGGGAAGGCCGATAACCAGTCGGCGCCCCAGGCGCTCCAGCACCTCCTCCACGAAGGCGTCGTGCTGCTCGGGGGCGTCTGACGGCGTCATGTCCCCGCTACCGGGAGGGCTCATCCGAGGCGGCGTCCCCCGGAGGCTGTTCCAGCACCCCGATATAGGGAAGGGGGCGATGCTGCTCGGCGAAGTCCAGGCCGTAGCCCACCACCCAGGCGTCGGGGATCTCGAATCCCAGGTAGCGCACCGTCGGCGTGTGCTCACCGTCCGGCTTCCGCACCAGGACGCACGATTCGACGGAGGCCGGCCCCCGGGCCTTCAGGTTGTTCAGGAGGTACTCCAGCGTCCGGCCCGAATCCACGATGTCTTCCACGATGATGACGTGCCGTTGGCGGATGTCCGTGCGAAGGTCCATGAGGAGCCGCACCGCTCCGGCCCGGTCGCCGTCCCGGTAGCTGGAGACGGCCATGAACTCGATCCGGCGGGGAATCGACAGTCGTCGGGCCAGGTCGGCCAGGAAGATGAAGGAGCCCTTGAGGATCCCCACCAGGACCACCTCGTCGGTCCCCTCGTAGTCGGCCTCGATCTGTCGGGCCAGCTCCGACACCCGTTCCTGGATCCGGGCTTCGGAGATGAGCTCACGCACGTTGCTGGGATCCTCCTGGGACACGGACGTCTCCTGATGTGGTTGAATGGGGTGTGGTGTTGTAGCGACCGGTGGTAGCCGGTCCCTACAACCTGCCCTTTCGCCGGTCGTCTCGCCAGCCACCGCCCGGGCGCACATTGACTTCCCCCGAGCGCCTTGAGACCATGCGACATGGAAACCCTCCTCCGACTGGTGGCCGGCACCCCCCTTCCCGCCCGCTGGTTCGTCCCCGGGCTCCCGCGCCTTGGCGAGCTTCCGGCCCGAACCGGTCGCCTGCGGCTGGAGGTGGTGAGCCACTGCTGGCGCTACGCCCACCTCATGGCGTACCAGCTCAGCTCGCTGGTCCGCTTTCCCCCGGCGGAGCTGGAGGTGCGCATGACCGTCTGCCACTCGCCCGAAGATCGGGGCACGGTGGAACTCCTGGAGCACTTCGGCGCCATTCAGGTCCCGGGGGTGCGCTGGAACTGGGAAGCCATGGAGCGCACCCACCTCATGCGCCGGGCCATCGGCCGCAACCGGGCGGCTCTGGCCAGCGAGGCGGACTGGGTCTGGTTCACCGACTGCGACGTGATCTTCCACGAAGGCTGCCTCGACGGGCTGGCCAGAGCTCTCCAGGGACGCTCGGACGCCCTGGTCCACCCCGCCACCGAGTGGGTCACGCCCCTTCTGCCGGACGACGACCCGGTGCTTCGGGCCTGGCACGACGAGCCCGGTGTGCTGGAGCTGGACACCGGCCCCCTCATGGAACGTTCCCTGGACCGGGCCACCGGGCCCATGCAGATTACCCATGGTGACGCCGCCCGGACGCTGGGTTACTGCGACGCCCTCCCCACCTACCAGCAGCCCGCCGAAAGCTGGCAGAAGGCCCGGGAGGACCGGGCCTTCCGGTGGCTCCTGGGCACCCAGGGCACGGCCGTGGCGGTCCCCGGAGTCCATCGGATCCGCCATGCCACCAAGGGACGCTACGGGGGACCCGGAGTGGTGGCCGCGCTCCGGGGAGGCATCCGGCGGCTTCGGTCGTGGCTGCGGGAACGACGCACCGACACGGCCACCCCGGCCCCCTGAAGCCCAACCCCTACCCCACACACCACCGCCCATGAGCATCCTCCGCTTCTTCAGACGGCTGGCCAGCGCCTGGCGGGACCGTGAGGTCCGGCCGGAGGTCGAGCTCTTCCAGGAGGCGGCGGGCCGCCTGGGACCGGGCGACGTGGCCCTGGACTGCGGGGCCAACGTGGGGAAGTTCACCCTTCCCCTGGC
>PWLA01000251.1 GCA_003559555.1 Gemmatimonadota bacterium
CCCGGGTCTTCCGCCCCACGTCCAGGATCTCGCTCTTCGCCCCGCGCACGATGCGGACCACCGCCGAGTCGCACGTCAGCCGCCGGGCCGCCTCCAGCGACACCGTGGCCTCGCCGTCCAGCTCCGCCCTGCCCCCCTTCTCCCCCTCCAGCGTCTTCTGGTCCACGTTGAAGAGCACCAGGTAGCGTTCCGCCGACGCGCTGGGCGGCGTGCGGGAGCAGGTGCAGGGGTTGGGGGGCGGATCGGTGGCAATGGGTGGATCGGTGTCGGCGGATGGAGCCGGCGCTTCCGCGGAAGCAGTCTCCGGCGGGCGCCCCCCCGCACCCTCGTCCGGGGAGACTCGCGCTTCCGCGGAAGCGGGCGAGGGTGCCTCCGTCGCGGGCGCGTGGCTGGCCGTGGGTGGAGCCGGCGATTTCGCGGGAACGCTCTCCGACGCGGGCGGCGGCGAAGCTTGGTCCTGGGTTGGGGCCGCTTCCGCGGAAGCGGACGAGGGTGCATCCGTCACGGGCGAGGCAGCCGATTCCGGTGAATCGTCCGCCGGTAGGTCAGGCTTCGGTTCCTCGTCCGGAGCCGGCCCCGATCCCTCTTCCGGGGTCGTCCGCGCTTCCGCGGAATCGCTCGCACCGCCATCCCCCGCCTCGCACTCGGGCGCCCCGCATCCGCCCGGCAGCTCGAATTCCGCCTCCATGGCCCGCTCCAGGATGAGGCGCAGGGCGTCGGCCCGTCGCTGCTGGGGCTTCACCTTCTTCACGGCCGGGCCCCAGCGTCCGCCCTCCGCCGACCACGCCCAGTCCTTCATGAACAGGGCGTCGCCCGCGGCGTCGATGACCCGCGTCAGGAGCGCCCCCACGTCCGGGCTCACCAGGCCTCGGATCTCGTACATTCCGCCGCCGCCGGGTCGGACGCTCAGTCGGCGGCGCTGGTAGCGGCGACGCTCGGCTTCCTCGTCGCCCCATTGTTCCAGCTCCCTCCACCGCTGCAGCTCTCGCTCGAGCTGGCGGGCGGTGCACTCCCGGGCCAGCGGCAGGAGCTCGGCTTCGTTCTCGGGCGTGGCCACTCGCGTGAGGCCTCGCACCTTCGAGAAGCTGAGTTCGCCCTTGGCCATGGCACCGCTGGTCTCGGGCAGCTCGAGAAGGGCCCGGGCCACCCGCACCCGCTCCCGGGCGGTGACCCGGTTCACCCCCGTGTTCATCTCCAGCCACGCCGCGCAGTCCTTGTGGCCCGCCGGCTTCCACCCCTCCCGGCGATCGAACTCCCCGATCATGAGCAGCAGCCGGTGCTCCCCCGCCGACATGTGGGCCGAGAGCTTGATGATCCGGTCTCCCAGCTCGTCGATGGCGTCGTCCTCGGGCATGCCCATGAGGTCCGAGAGGTCGTCGAGGGAAACATCTGGCGCGGAGGGGGCGGCGGGTGGCGATTCCGCGGAAGCGCTCGGTCCACCGGACTCGCTCGAGTCACCGGAGTCGGACGATGGCCCTGGCTCAGACTCGGAGTTAGCCAGCTGCGATTCCGCGGGATCGGGAGACTCGGGCGCGTCGTTCGATTCATCGGAATCGCTCTCGTTCGTCCGTTCCCGCGCCACGAGGGTGGGCCAGCCCTCGTCCTCCTCCAGGCTCCAGCCTTCGGACGCGGGGCCGGGTCCCGTGCTCAGCACACCGCGTCCGGATTCAGCCCGGGACCGCGGCTCGGCTTCCTCCCCCGGCCACCGCTCGGCATCCTCCACCGACACCCGCTCCACCTCCTCCCCCACCCTCCGCTTCCGGTACCCCATCATCCCCTCCGCTGGCTACAGTTCGATCATCTGGTATCTATAATATAATCAGGGGGTTGGGCGACCTCTCAGGTTAGCGCACGGGCGAAAAAGTCGCTCTCGGAGGTCAAATGAGGACCGAAGACATGCCGAAGACCATCGGGGCGACCATGGAGCACGTCCAGCGGCGCGTTTGAAGGCCGTCTCGGCCCTCACCCACTGCGAGGCCGAAATTTTGTCAAGGGCAAAACGCCGCCAATCTGGGACTCTCGCATGGGAGTTCGGGACAGGGCACCCGGTCGGAGCTTCGGCGTGAAGGGTCGGGACTCCTGCATGGGAGTTCGGGACGGGAGGCCGAGTTCAGCTCGCGAGATGGGATTGCGGAGCAGCCGGTGGGGTCGAGCCCTTGCCCTGGAGAGTCGAGCCTCCTGCGTGGCTGCGCGAACCTTCGCGATGGGAATTCAGTCCCGCAGTTGGACTCGGACCGTCGGCATGAGGGACGGTTGCCTGCCAAGTCGAACTCCCCCTTGCCGCGACACGGTGAAGTTCGCAGGTTGACTTCCTTCCAGACGCTGAATGAGGTGGGGGCCCCTCCTCTGCCTCGAGAATTCAACACGACGGCCCCGCGGCGGGTCTTCACCGTTGGACCCTTCTCGATTCCTCGATCGTTTTCCTGTTTCCCTGAATGGAGCGCCGGATGATTCGAACGGCACGCCGGGCACTGTCCATGTCCGGGCTCGCGGTATTTGCCCTGGCCCTTCCCGCCTTCGGCCAGACCGCAGCCCACGACC
>PWLA01000111.1 GCA_003559555.1 Gemmatimonadota bacterium
GGGCGACCAGCCCGCCATCGTCTGTCAGGGACTCCGGAAGAGCTTCGGAAAGACCCGGGCGGTCCGTGGAATCGATCTGGAGATCCACCGGGGGGAATGCTACGGACTCCTGGGCCCCAACGGTGCAGGCAAGACGACCACCGTGGAGATTCTCGAGGGTCTCCAGGAGCCCGACGAGGGACACGTCAGGATCCTGGGCATGGACTGGAGGACAAGTGAAAAGGCCATCCGGCGCCGGCTCGGCATTCAACTCCAGGAAGCGCAGTTCACAGAGCGCCTGCAGGTGGCCGAGGCCATCCGCCTCTTCCGCTCCTTCTACCCGTCGGGCCCCACCGTCGATGCCCTGCTGGACCGGGTCCGCCTCCAGGAGAAGCGATCGACCTACGTACGGGACCTCTCCGGCGGGCAGCGGCAGCGTCTCTCGGTGGCCTGCGCCCTGGCCGGCGATCCGGAGATCCTCTTCCTGGACGAACCCACCACCGGACTGGACCCCCAGTCCCGCCGTGCCGTCTGGGAGATCATCGAGACCTTCCGGGACCAGGGCGGCACCATTCTCCTGACCACCCACTTCATGGACGAGGCCGAACGGCTGGCCGACCGGGTGGCCATCATGGACTACGGCAAGATCCTGGTGGAAGGCACCCCGGCCCAGCTGATCGCCACCCTCGGGGGTGCCCATGTCATCGAGTTCGAGCCCACCGAGACGGTGGGCACCCCCGAGCTCACTCGCCTTCCCGGAGTTCAGACGGTGCGTGCCCGGGGTCGCCGCCGCCTCCTGACCTGCGAGGAACTGCACACCACCCTTCCGGCCCTCGTCCGCCTCATGGCGGGCCAGGACGCCGAACTGGCATCCCTCACCACCCACCGGGCCACCCTGGACGACGTCTTCCTGGCCCGGACCGGCCGGCAGCTCCGCGATGACTGAGCTGCCCGCCCTCCGACAGCTCACCATCACCCGGGTCCGGGTCATGCTGCGCGAGCCGGAGATCATCTTCTGGGTCTTCGCCTTCCCCGTTCTCCTGGCCATGGGAATCGGCGTGGCGTTCACCGACCCGGCCCCTGAGCAGCTCCGGGTAGCGGTGGAGGAAGGCTCACCGGGCCAGGTTCACCTGCAGGCGCTGCAGGACCGGGACGACCTGCAGGTCCAGCTCCTGGCCCCGCCCGATGCCGACGACGCGCTGCGCCGGGGTGAGGTGGCCCTGGTCCTGGGAAGCCTGCGGCCGGAGGAGGCCGGCTCGCGGGAGGTGCTCGTCTTCCGGTACGATCCCGCCCGCCCCGAGGGCCGAACCGCCCGGATCCTGGCCGATCAGGCCATCCAGGAGGCGGCGGGCGCGCCGCGGCCCGTCACGATCCGGAGTCAGGAGGTGGAGCAGCGGGGACACCGATACATCGACTGGCTCATCCCGGGGATCATCGGCTTCAACCTCATGAGCACCGGAATGTGGGGCGTGGGATTCTACATTACCCGAAGCCGCCAGAACCTCCAGTTGAAGAGGCTGGTTGCCACCCCCATGCCCCGGAGCCATTTCCTGTTGTCGCAGATCCTGGCCCGCTTCGCCTTTCTGGTGGTGGAGGTGCCCATGGTGATCCTCTTCGCCTGGCTGGTCTTCGATGTACCCATGGAGGGGAGCCCTCTGGCTCTGGTGGGAGTGGTCCTCCTGGGCGCCGCCTGCTTTTCCGGCTTCGGCCTCCTTGCCAGCTCCCGGGTCCGCACCACCGAAGGGGTGAGCGGGATCATCAACGCGATCATCATGCCCATGGTGGTGCTCTGCGGCGTCTTCTTCTCGCCGGCCCGCTTCCCCGACTCCCTGCAGCCGCTGATTGGGATCCTTCCCCTCACCGCGCTGAACGACGCCCTTCGAGCGGTCTACAACGAAGGGCTTCCCCTGACGGCCGTCGGCGGCGACCTGGTCCTCCTGGCCGGTTGGACCGGGCTCACCTTCGCATTGGCCCTCCGGTGGTTCCGCTGGCAGTGACGAGGCGTCTCCGACCTCCGTCCGCATAGGACTCCCAGGTCCGTCCACCCGGGAACAAATGACGAAGTCGGACGAATTAGAGGTCCGACAACGCCCCGACCTCCCAACCCCGACTTGAACCATGCCTCCATCTCCGAATCCTCACACTGCGTCGCCCTCCGCGCCGCGTTCGGGAGTGCTGGCAGCCGCCCTGGCCGCCCTCCTGCTCCTGGTGGTGGCCCCCGGACTCTGGGCCCTGGGCTCGGCCGGAGAGCTCCCCCATCTGGAACTTCGCAGCACCGTTCCCGCCGCCGACACCACGGTGACGGAGGGGCCCGCCGAGGTGCGGCTCATCTTTTCTGAGCCGCCTCAGATGGACGGCACCCGGGTACGGGTCATGGACAGCGCCGAAGAGCTCATCCCCTCTTCCGACGCCACAGCCGACGAGGAGGATCCCAAGGAGATCTTCGTCCGATTCGAGGAGCGTCTCCCGCCTGATGCCTATACCGTATTCTGGCGCACCATCGCCCAGGACGGGCACGCCCAGAACGGCACCTTCGAGTTCCGGGTCGAAGCCGCCCGGTGA
>PWLA01000247.1 GCA_003559555.1 Gemmatimonadota bacterium
AACAACCTGGGGCTCCAGCACGTGAGCCTGGGCCGCCTGGATCAGGCGGTAGAGCTCTTCACCCGGGCGGTCGCCCTTTCGGAGCCGTCGGCCGTCGCCCACCTGAATCTGGTGATGACCCGTGCTCGCCAGGGCGACCTGGCCGCGGCCCAGGATCGCCTGGAACACTACCGCGCACGCTTTCCCGAAGACCCCCGGACGGAGCAGGCGGCCTTCCTCGTCTATGGGATGGCCCCGGATCCGGCCCGGGCCTCGGAGGCGGCCGCCGCCCTGCTCACCCACCCGAACGCCGGGGACCCGCTTCGTCGGATAGCGCGCCGGCAGCAGGCCATCGTCGATGCAGCGACCGGTCATGCGGAGCGGTCCCGAGACCAACTCAATGCCCTGGCTCGGGATCTGGGTCCCGGGGAAGGTCACGGGGAACTGGCGGCGGCAGCGTGGGTCGAGGCGTGGATCCTGGAAGACATACCTCGGGCCCGAAGGACCCTGGCAGAAGCGGTGGATCTCGCCCGGGAAGGGGGCGCTCCCCTGGCTCCCATCGCCCAGTGGGTGGGTGGCTCCATTCTTCTCCTGGCGGAGGAGTGGGACGAGGCCCGGTCCTGGCTCGCCCAGGAGGCGGAGGAGGACCCGTCGCCGGAGGCCGAGGCCGAGGTTGCTCCTGACCTGGAGCTCCTCCGCCTCTGGGCCCGGATGGGTCAAGGGGACCCCGAGGCCGTTCTGGAGGCCTTCCGTCGACGCGACGGAGACCCTGACTGCTTCCGGTGCCTGGACGAATTCCTTCCGGTAGTCCTGGAGCGGGCCGGGAGGCTCGAGGAGGCCCTCCAGCTCTGGCGAGACGTGCGGGCCCGAGGGGTTCCGAACCCCCTGCTCAGCGTGGCTCTGGTGCCGGTGGCCCTCCGGGAGATCACGCGGCTGGGGGTGGCCACCGGAAACCCGGAGGCGGCCGCGGAGGCGTTCGACGCCCTGGCCGAGCTCTGGGCCAACGCCGACCCGCTCCTCCAGCAGCGCCTCGGCGAACTGGAAGGAGAGATCGAGAGGGCGTTCGGAAGACGGTAGCGGTCGCGCCTCTCCCCGAAGCGGGACGGTCCGGACCAGCCGACGCGCCCGGTGCAGATCGCCCGGGTCCGGAGGGACGCTCTTGACGATGCCCAAAGAGAGGAGTTTCCAGGGGGCTGAGGGGTGAAGTTTGCTGCGGAGATCGGCACTTCCTCCTGGCACTCCGAAGGCCCGGCGCTGGAGATCCGCCGAGAGGCTCGGTGGCTCAGCCCCCTCGCTGCGTTCATGTCATCCCCCCACTCCTTCATTTGTCTTGATACAAATAAAGATATCCTTACTCTTGACGGATATTAAGATGTAACTCATCGTGTATCTACATCTTGATACACCGGGAGGAAGGCCATGCAGCCAGGGTTCGGTGAGCGACTCGAGACGGCATTGGAACGGTATGCCCCGGACGAGGTCCGGGGCGACAAACGGGCCTTCCAGAGGGCCTTGCGGGAGCGGATGGGGTCGGAGAACTCCCGGCAGGGCACGAGCTACCCCGCGGTGCTCGGCTACTTCGGGGGCCGGGTCACCCCCTCCCTCCCCTGGACCCTCGAAGCGGCCCGTCTCCTGACCGTCCGGCCCTCCTGGCTGGCGTTCGGAGAGGGAGAGCCGACGGACGAGGCGGAGCGGGAGGCGACCTTCCTGGGCTCACTGTCCACCGCAACTGCCGCCGGCTCCGCCGCCATCGACCACGAGGAGGGACTCCAACATTGGCGCCGCGCCATCGAGGTGAGAGACGGTGTGCTCAGGTGCTGGGCAGGCCATCCCGGCATCCGGATCCGAAAAGAGTACATGCCCCACTGGGTGGCACCCCTGGCCGCGGCCTGCCTCCGACTCCGGGTGGAGCCGCCCACCGCCGGCCGCGCCCTCCGGGCCCCGCTGGACATCCTCGAGGTCGACCCCCTCCGCATGGGCAGGGGGGCCCTGAACGACTTTATCCTCTCCATGGTGCCGGTGTTCATGTCCTTGCCGGCCGACTGAAGCTCCGTCAACGGCCGGTGCCGGAAGAGGCCGCCGGCCAGTACACCGAAGTGAGGCCAGGGATGTCTGCGACGCCGCTGCAGGGGGCAGGAATGCACATGCTCCTGCTGGGAGCCATCGACGAAGTAGAGGTCGGCCTGCATGTACTGGCGAATCGGGCCCGGCGCAGTGACATCGCTGAAGGCCGTGACCTGCATGCCCTCCGGCATCAAGGAAGACTCTGAAACCCAAGTCCACCCATAGACCACAGCCGGTTCGTCCCAGCATCCGTCCCACCCAGCTGAGGTCCAGGCCAATCAGAACAGTCAGGATCAAGGAACGGAGAGGGCCAGAACGGGACAGCAACCTCCTCTGGTGTGAGTAGTCGATGCGATACTTGCACCCATACCAGGCAAGGACAGTCGTGTCAGGTTAAGGGGTCCTCAGCGCCCGTGCTGAAAGTGGACGAAGACCCGGCCGTGGTTCTTCGAGTCCTTCTCCAACCGGTGGTAAAGAGGCTTGATGCGCTTCTGTCGCAGAAAGCGGAGCACCTTCTTCTTGAGCTGCCCGCTTCCCTTGCCGGGGATGATCTCCACGGTCTTGATCCGCTTCTCCACCGCTTCCCGGATCACCCGCTCCAGTTCGGCCTCGATCTGGTGGCCCCGGTTGTAGATGTCGTGAAGGTCGAGTTTCAGCTTGGCCATGGATCGGTCTACCCTCCTGGATTGGCGCCTTTGCGGTGCTTGGACTCCGGCACCGCCCAGGTCGCGCTTTCCTGAGAACCCGGGAGCCATCCCTCTTGACCCCATCGATACAGGTAGCCTCCGGGCCCAGTTCCCGCTGCCGCGGAGCCGTCCGGACCCACGGCCCAATCATACGAGAAGAGAGCCACCCCTCCCAACTCCAGCGAACGGGCTCGCTGCACCTGGGCAACAGCTCCGACAAACGTGTTCTCGAAGAGGCCGACCCCTGCCCAGATGCGGCTCGAATCCGCCAGGTTCCGGGCCCGATCCACGTATCGGGCAAAGCGGGCCGCGTCAGGCGTGTAGGCCATCGGAGCCACCACGTCCACCACGCCCCACTCCAGCCATCGGTCCCAGGGCTGGAACCGCACGTCCCGGGCATCGTCCAGGTCCGGGAACACGGCAGCCGAGACCAGAACGTCCGGATGCCTCGAGCGCACGGACTCGGCGATCTCCAGCGCCTGCCTCGTCACCTGCGTTCGCCGAAATTCGTCCCAGTGATCGGGGAAGGAGTCCGGCAGAAGGATGAGCTCGCTCCCCTCCCCTTCCTGGGAAATCGGCAACCTGGAGAGCTGAGGCGTACCCTCCCGGAGCCACTGAGCGAAAAACTCGAGTGAGGCTGGAGCGAAGTCGAAATCGGGAGCCGGATAGCGAATGTAGTCGAGGTGCACGCCCTGCAGGGCATATCGATCCAGGAGATCCTCCACGATCCCGGTCACGTGCTCCCGGACCCCCGGGTGTGCCGGACTGGTATAGAGCCCTTCCACCCGGTCCTGGTTCCGCAGGCTCCACTCCGCCAGTGCCTCGATGTACCCTGGATCGCCAGGATCCGTCTCCTGTGCAAACTCGGCCAGCTCCCGGGGCACCGCCAGCCAGTCGGGTTGCCGGTGGACGATATGAAGGGAGTCCGCGGGTAGCAGGTCTGCGCTGGCCACGAGGTGCACGACGATCCAGGCGTGCACCTGTATGCCCCGGAACCGAGCTTCGTCCAGAAGCACCCGAAGGGGGTCGTAGTCGTCGGGCACATCCTCCCACTGGATGGGCCGAGGCTCCCGGTCGGATTCGTACCAGGCGTCCCCCCTGCCCCGCACCTCCACGAGCAGCGTGTTGAACCCTCCGGCCTCGGCCCGGTCCACCACCACCTTGAGTGAATCGGGAACCGCCAGCGACGTTCGACCGACCCACAGAGCTCGAACCTCCTGGGGGAGCCACTCCGGCAACGGTCGAGTCCCCGGGCCTCCCGGTGCACTGGGTGAGGTATCCGGAATACATGCACCAGCCGCAAGCAGGCCGCACAGGACGGATGCAACAAGGATCCGACGGATCATCGGCAAACGTGCGGTTTCAGAGGTCATCACACCAGCGTCCGGGTCTCACGCGACCCCCTCGCGACTCGCCCGGGGGCTCGGGGAGGGCGGGAGGGTTGAGGAGGCTTCAGTCGGCCCCGGGCCCCATCACTGTGTGGCCTCGACCCGGCTCACGGCAAGGGGGCGGCTCTCGCCGGCGGCCAGAGGCCCGATGGGGACGGCGATCCCCCAGCGTGTTCGAGCAAATTCGATCCGCTCTCCGTCGACTTCCGCCTCCCATTCGCCGGGCTCGCCGGGAAGTGTGAGCTCTATCCACGCACCCGACAGGCCCCGCTCGCTGTCGGCTGTAACCTGCAACTCCAGCCTTCCCTCCGGATCCCACGAGACCACCGTGACCTGGGCGCCTCGGCGAGCCAGGGTCCACTCCGCCACGTCACCGCCAGTGGCGACCCACCAGCTGGTGTCGGCCCCGATGGTGTCCAGCAACTCCTCGAGGGCACCCATGTGCCGGCGCTGGCCGGCCAGTTGGCTGTGAGTGGTCAGCAGGGCCAGGCCCCCCAGTGCCTGAACCTTCCTGAGCCCCAGGTCGAACTCCTGGACCACCGCCGCCTGACCCAGCGTTCGGTCCTGGACCAGGATGTTGTAGTCGTCCTTCATGATGCGAGGGAGCACGACCACCGGTCCGGCATCGGTCTCATGGACCTCCGGCCCGCCCGTCCGGCCATTGCCCACTCCCACGACGTAGGTTCCCCCCTCGCTGCGCCACGCGTGGAGAAGGGAGGCGTCGTAGGCCTCCTCCGGAAGCCGGAGACCCAGGGGAGACTCGCCGGCCCACCCCCGGATATGGGATCTGCTCTGCCGGAGCCGGGATCGCTGGTCCTCCAGGGAGAGGCCCACCACGGCCTGGTCATCCACGCTGCGGCTCGCCACCTCTCCCACCGCACTGAGGGTGTTCCCCAGCGCCGGGTAGTCCAGCGCCATCCGGGACGCCACGAAGAAGGTCACGGGAATCCCACGAGCCCCCGCCGCTTCGGCCAGGTTTCCCACGTTGGAGAACTCCCAACCGGCCAGCTGGGTCACCGTCACCGCAGCCGCATGGCCGTGGGGCCACGCCTGGATCTGCGCGGAGGGGACCTGGGCCGTCCAACTCAAGGCGTTCCGAAACAGCCTCTCGATGCGCTCTTCGTCCGGAAGCCCCTCCCCCTCGAGGCCGTGAAAGCCAAACCACGCCAGGCGGCCTCCCCCCTCCACCTTCCGGAGGTGCACCGCTGCATCGGTGGCCGCCGAGCTTTCGGCAGGTTCGGGATTCATGGCCCAGTCCGACCAGTAGACCCGCGGCCCTTCGGTAGCCAGGGCCAGGGGCGCATCCCAGCGGAGCTCCACCCGGGCGGCAGGCTCGATCCCATGCGCCAGGGGGGAGCCGCCCGGGACCGTCAGGTACAGTCCGGATCGTCGCTCCAGTTCCCGGACCTCCATCGCTCCTGTCACCTCTCTCAGGCGATCCCAACCCTGCCACTCGCACGCCCCATCCCGAGCCCCGAAGGCCCACGTGATGACCAGGCCGCCACCGCCCAGGAGGTGGCGGGTCAGGGCGTTGACCTCCTGGTCGCCGAGGCAGATCGCAGCCGGAACCAGGATGACGCCCTCCCCTTCCTCCACCTCCTGGAATCCGCTCAGTCCGTTGATCGGGGTCACCGAGGCTCCCAGGGCCCGAGCCAGGGTCCGCCACTCGGCCAGTCGTTCGGTATAGAACTCCGGCTCCGGGAAATAGTCCCGGCTGGCATCAGAGTGAAAGAGATAGGCCTGGAAGGGCGCACCCGGTCTGGCGGACTCCGCCGGCGAGGCCGCCAGAGGGGCCGGCCCTCCAGCGGGCGCAGGGCTTCGGGTGATTGCCTGCATGTCGACCCGGTCCCACAGCAGCAACGCCATGGCCACCACACCGCCGGCCAGGACCCCCAGAATCAGCAGACCACCGAGCCAGCCCCACGGGCTGCGCGCTCGAGGCGTGGGGTCGGGAGGAGGGGACATTCCGATCCTCCAGGTCAGGCGTCTGCGGCGCCGACGGAAAGCGAATCCACCTCGTCGGCACGGGGGGGCGAGTGGAGATCGAAGTACCTGGGCTCGTGCGGCTGCTCAGCGGCCGAGGGGCGCCTGGCCAACCTCAGCTTGTAGGCAATGTAGGTGATTACGGCCAGCACGATGGTCACCAGAATCGTCACGATGATGATGGTGACCAGGATGTCGATGATGCTCATGGGTCTTCCCGTTCAGTGTCGGTTGTCGATGAGACGGCCTGAGTCTCCACGCTCACCCACCGGAGTCGGCAGGCTGGTAGGTCACCCGCCGTACCTTCTCCCAGGACATCCCCAGCTTCAAGAACTCCTCCAGCGCGGCAAAGGTCTTTACCACGTCCAGAAAGAGAATGAAGAAGAAGCGGTAGATGAGAGCGTAGGGAACCAGACCAAGATCCTCCTCTTCCATGGCGACCGTCACCAGTGCGATGACCAGGTCCAGAATGGTCAGCAGGATCCACCAGTAGAGGAGAAGTTCCCCCATGCCGAAGAGGAGGGCTACGATGGCGAAGAACAGATGGGCGAAGACGTTCATCGCAGGCCACAGGATGGCTTCGAACGCCATTTCCAGTACGGAGACCCAGAGGGGGAAGTCGGGTACGGGCTGCAGCAGGACCTTCTTCCGCTTGCCCACGGCCTGCAGGAGCCCCCGGGTCCAGCGATAGCGTTGCTGGATCAGGTCCAGAACTCCGGCTGGCGCAGCCGTCCACGTGATGGCCTGATCCTCGTAGAGGATCTTCCAACCCGTCGTCACCAGCTTCAGGGTCAGGTCCGCGTCCTCGGCGAAGGTGTCGGTGTCGTACCCCCCCACCTCCTCCAGCGCCGACTTCCGGAAGATCCCCACTGGTCCGGGAACGATGTTCACCGCCCCGATGAACCCCTGGGCCCGTCGAGGCATGTTCAGCCCTTCGATATACTCCAGGGCCTGTAGCCGGGTGAGAATTCCGTCACGATTCTCCACCTTCACATTCCCGGCCACCGCACCCACGTTGGGGTCGCTGAAGTGGCGCATGGCCGCCCGGAGGGTCTGGGGCTCCATCCAGGAGTCGGCATCCATGCAGAGAACGAAGGGATGCCGGGCCTGCCGGATTCCCGCGTTCAGAGCCCGGGCCTTCCCCCCGTTGCGCTGCGTGAGCGCCCGGATCTCCACGTCGCCTCCAACCCCTTCCCACTGTTGCGCCAGTTCCAGCGTCCGGTCCGTGGAACCGTCATCCACCACCAGCACCTCGAAGGTGGGGTAATCCATCCCCAGCAGGCTCTCGATCGCCCGGTCGATGACGTTCTCTTCGTTGAAGGCGGGGACGATGATGGACACGGGTGGCAGCTCCGTCACCTCGTCACCTTCGGTGAATCCCGATTCCGAATGCTGAAGGTAACCGAACCAGAGCAGGGCAAAGTACCGGATGAAGAGGATGGAGAGGAAGATGATCAGCATGACCACCACCATCCGGATCAGAAAGTGCTGAACCTGGTCCGGTGACCGGATGGCCCAGAAGATGAATCCACCGGTCAAGGCCACGAAGACCAGGGTGACGAGAATGGACAGGCCAATCGTTCGTTCTCGCATCGGTTATCGCCTGAGAGTCATTCCGAAGCTCAGACCGGAGGCGTGGTAGCCACCCTCCCGGCCCCGCATCGAGAAGAGATTCACATTGAACGACATCTGCTCTCCCAGGTACCGGACCCCACCCTCTCCCTCCAACTGAGCCGACCAGCTCGAGTCCGAACCGCCACGTTCCTGGACCAGGGCGGCTCCGGGGGTGAGGCGAGCGAAGACGCTCCATCCCTCATGGCGGACCGTGCGGATTTCCACCGGCACTCCGCTGCTCCAGAACAGCTCCGGGTCCCAGTAGCCTCGTTGATCCAGTTCACGTGGGGCGGCCTCCGAGAAGCTCAGAATCCGAGAGGTGAGCCCCACACGGCTCGTCCGGGTCAGGTCCCGATACGCGGAGGCCCCGGCACCCAGACGCCAGTTCCGGCCGTCCTGACTGGAGAGAGCTGCGGCATCGACGTTGGTCGAAACGCTCCAAGTCCGGCCGGGCCGCCCCTCGACGGCTACCGACACCCGATCGGCCTGAATCTGCCGGTCCAGACTCTGAATGGTCGATAACAGGGCGTAGCCGCGTCTCCGCTCGTAGGCTCCCTGGAATCCCCAGTGGCCCAGTTGGCGTGCCTCGAACCGGGCGCCGAAGAGGGGCTCCGTCCTCCCTTCTTGCAGGTGCTCGACGCCCAGAGTCAGGCCCGCTCGAACCGTCCCCTCCCGCCACCAATGAAAGAGATCCAGTTCGGCGAATGCGCCTTCATCTCGTCCGATGGAAAGATCGGCTCGCTCACCCCGAAGGCTCCGGTACCCGCTCTGGACCGATGCCCCGAGGTCGCCACGCCGGAGGACGGCTCCTCGGGCGCTCACGTCAAACACGTGGAACCCTTCCGAGTCCCGGAAGCCCGATCCCATGATGCCCACCCCTGGATCCTCGGTGGCCCTCACGAAGAGACGGGTCTCCTCGCTGAGACGCTGGCGGCCTTCCCGGGCCTGGGGCTCCTGCGGATCCAGCGACAGCGCCCGGGCGTAGGCCTCAGCAGACCGGGGTCTCAGACCCTCCCAGCGCTGGAGATCACCCAGCAGGACCCAGGCCTCAGGATTCTCTCCATCGGTCTCGGCCAGGAGTTCCCGGACCTCGTCCTGAGCCAGCTCGTCGGCACCGACCCATACGTAGAGACGAGCGAGCCGGAGCCTCAGCTGGGGGGTCGGTGGCTCGATCCGTGCTCGTTCTTCCAGCAGGCTGATGGCGGTGCTGGGATCCTCCAGCCGGTACTGGAAGAGGTCGGCCCATTCCAGGGCTCGATCGGCCGGTAGGTCCCCGGCGGCTCGATCTTCGCGGAAGAACGCCCGAACCGCCTCGCTGTCATCCTCTTCGATGGCGACCTGCGCCAGGACCAGGGGATCCGTCTCGGGCTCTTCAGCTTCCACCTCGGGAGGTGCCAGGGCCAGCGCGATCTCCTCCTGCAACCGCTCCGCGTCCTGGTACGCCGCATCCGTGACAGGGATCTCGCCGGCCGCCCGGGCCGCCTCCTGAGCCCGATCATCGGCCCAGAGCACCCGGGCCAGCTCCAGGCGAAGCTCGTGGCGGCCGGGCTCCTGGGACAGGACCCACTCGTACTCCTCTCGAGCCCGGTCCAGCCTGCCATCCGCGGCAAAGGTCCGGCCCAGCTCGACTCGGACCGCTACATCGCCCGGTTCCTCCGCCAGAAGGGTTGTATAGATCTCCGCCGCAGGCTCCCACGCCTCCCGGTCCCGGAGGACCGCGGCCCACTCCAGGAATGCCCTCCGATCGCCCCGCTCCAGGGCGACGCGCCGGAACGCCTCCTCCCCTTCTCCGGTCCGCCCGCTCCGCACCAGTGCCACCCCGTACTCCAGCCACGCATCCAGGTCGTCGGGATGGTCCTGCAGATACTCGGCGAACAGGGGCAGGGCGGCCGGGTCGTCGCCGGCTTCCATGAGGGGGCCCACCTCGGCCCAGAGCCGTTCGGCCGGTCCGGGCTCGGGGGGCGGAGGATCCTCGGGGACCTCCTCCGCAACCTGCTCCGGAAGATCCGGCATTGGCCGCGGCTCCACGAGGACAAGGTCCGGGGCGCTGAAGGGCGTGCCGGAGACGGGGAAGGACACACCGGGAGAGGGAAGCCCGGACGTGAACACGAAACGACTGGGGAGAACCCACAGCACGAAGGCTCCGGTCACCGCGGCCAGGACGACCACCAGAACGAAGAACGAGGCCCAGTAGGGTACGCGACGCCGCTTTGAGCGCGACGACGGCGGCCCCAACGAGTCTCGGCGCTTCTCCTGGCCCCTTCGTCGACCCCCGAACGAAGACCCGGTCACGGGAGCTCCGAAGGAACCAGTGCCCGGATTTCTCTTGCGTCGGCCGTCCCGCTCATGACCTGTGCCTTCAAGCCCTGCGACGTCTGCCCCAGTCGATCCCGGACCCGGTGAAGGAAGGGCTCGGCCCCCTCCACGGGCGTCCCCTGGAGGATCACGCCCACGCCCTCCGGGAGGTCTCCCGCCAGATCCCCGTCCTCAT
>PWLA01000270.1 GCA_003559555.1 Gemmatimonadota bacterium
CATGATCCACAGTCTGAATCACGCCGTCCGGCCGCTCCTCTTGCTCCTGACGCTCGCTCTGGCGGCCGGTCCGGTGCTCGGCCCCGTCCCCGCCCAGGCTCAGGAGTCCCGCACGGGGTTGGAGCGATCCGACTTCCAGCGGCACACCAGCCATGACGAGATGGTGGCCTACCTGAAGGAAGTGAAGGCCACCGCCCACGACATGACCCTGGCGGTCTTCGGCCGGACTCACCAGGGCCGGGAGCTCTACAAGGCGACCTTCAGTCGGCCTGCGGTGAGCTCGCCGGCGGAGGCCCACGCCTCGGGCAGGCCCATCGTGGTTCTGGCGGCGAATGTTCACGGGTACAACTACACGCTCCGGGAGTCGCTCCTCCTCATGATCCGCGAGCTGGGGACCCCGGGGTCGGAGCTGAACCAGCTCCTGGACCAGGTCGTCGTCATCGTCGTGCCCTCCAAGAACCCGGACGGCCTGGAGGCCGAGACCCGCTTCAACGCCGTGGGGGCGGACCTGAATCGGGACTACATGGCGCTGGAGCACCCGGCCATGGCGGCGTACGTGGGCCGGATCATCAACCGCTGGGAGCCCCACATCTACGTAGATGGGCACGATGGAGGAGCCGTCCAGTACGGTGGGGCGTATCCGTACAGCCTCCTCTACCAGGCGGCGGGGACGGCAGGGGCGGATCCCAGCCTGACGGAGCTGGCGGACCGGGAGATCTTCCCTCGTATTGCCCGGGACTACGAGGCCGCCGGCTACGAGGCCTTCTACTGGGCCCGGGGCGATGCGGAGCGCTGGTACGGCGGTGGGGCGGCCCCCCGCATGGGACGCAACTACGGAGGGTTGGCGGGGAAGGTCTCGATCCTCTTCGAGCTGGGTGAGTGGCACGAGAAGCCGGTGGCGGTGGAGACCGGCATTCTGGCCTACACCACCGTCCTGGAATATGCCCGGGACCGGGGAAACACACTGGTGGAGACGGTCCGGGAGGCCCGAAGCCGCACCGTGGAGCTGGGGGCCCGTGCCGAGGGTCGGATTCCGGTGGCCGAGACGCTGGAGCCCGACGACTTCCGGGTCACCTACCGGATCCCCCATCCGGACCGGCCTGACGAGCTCCTTACCGTGGAAGATGCGGAGATCGTGAAGCGACCGGTGGGGACCCGGTTCCGGGATCGTCCCTTCGCCTATCTGCTGCCTCCCCAGGCCACTGAAGCGGTGGCCATGCTCAGGCGTCACGGGATCACAGTGGAGCGATTGGAGGAGCCGATGCGGCTCACCGTCCAGACCTACTCCCTTGCCGGGATCCGCTACGAGGAGAGCGACAACCAGCACCGGGCCGCCGTGCAGGTGGAGGTGGGCTCGGTTCAGGACGAGGAGATGGAGTTCGGGTGGGGGACCTGGGTCGTCCGCACCGGGCAGCCCCTGGGTCGGGTGGTCACCCATCTCATGGAGGCGGAGACGGCCGATGGCATCGTCTACTGGAACCGCCTGACATCGCTTCTCCCGAAGGCGGCTCTGCAGGAGCACCTGGAGGACCCGGGCGCGCACCCGGCCCCCCGGATTCCCATCTACAAGCTCATGTCGGAGACGCCCCTGCCGACCGTCAGTGCCCCACTTCGCCCTGGATGACCTCCACCAGCTCCATCCCCTGGGTGGTGCGGGTAGTGATGCCCTGGCCCATGGCGTCCATCTGGATGGTCGTCACCACCTCGCTCTCGACCAGCAGCCCCCGCTCCAGGTCGAACCGGAGCTCGCCCGAGAGGCTTCCTCCCGAGATGTTGACCATCCCGCCCATGGGATTGCCCTCCTCGGCCTGGAAGTCTCCGATGGACCCTTCCACATCGATGTGAGCCAGCTCCCCATCCACCTCCCGGAGGGTGTAGCGGGCCTCGGTCCGGACGCTGCCGAAGCCCAGGGGTTGGACATGGGAGAAGTCCCAGCCTTCACCGGGGCTGACCGGCTCCCGGGGAAGGGGTTGGACACCCTGCTGCATGGTGCTTTCCATGGCCTCCTCGCCGAAGATCCCCTCCAGCATCTCTCGCACCTGTCCGGCAGCAGCCGGGTTCTCCTGGGCCATGTCCTCCACCATCAGGTCCACCATCTGGTCCAGGCCCGAAACCTCCAGAACCCGTCCGTCGGAGGTGAGGACCATCTCGAAGGTCATGCCCACCATCCCCCCGAGAACCGCCAGCTCCGGGTTTCCTGCATCCGGGTCGTCGGAGTCGAATTCCTGTCGGCCCATGGGGCTATCCATCACCATTGACATCCGCTCGGTGGTGACCTGGATCCGGGCCGTTCCGTCGGCGTCCACATCCAGGACGTGCTGTCGCTGGATCTGGGTGTTGGTCTGGGTGACGACCCCGTTCGGCGTCTCCGTATCCGAAACCTGGGTCACCTCGTACACGAGCTCCTGCCCTGGGTGGAAGCTCCAGTGAAGTTCGACCTCCTGGGCCCAGGTGCCGGTGGGCAGCAGCAGGGCCGCCAGGAGGCCCAGCACCGGGACGATCCGAAGATGCGTGTGGGAGGGGCGACGGGTCAGGGAAGGCATGGGATGGGTCCAGGGTTGGGGGGGCGATTCGGGCGACGGGCCGCTGGGCCGGACTCGTGGACTGCGGTCCGCCAGTCACCGGGGAACGCAATCACAATTATGGCCCAGCATGTCTGCGTCCGGCAAGGGTGGGGCTCCAGGACCGCGGTCGGGGGTATCAAGGGACCGTAGCGCCGGGTCACCACCGGTTCGGGCCTCCTTCCAATTTCATCCATTCGGACGATGACGCCGTTGCACATCCCTCGAGCCCTTCTGACCGGGTTGGTCGTCGCGGCTCTGCTCTCCGGGTGCGCGTCGACTCGGGACTCGCCCCCGACCCCACAGGCGTCGGCTCCAGCGGGTGAGCACGTGGCCTTCTACCCTGGTCTCGGAGCTCTGGAAGAGGGGCGATGGGTGATTCCCCTTCGCCTCAGGGTCCACGAGCCCCGCGGCTGGTTGGAGTGGCTGGTGACCAGCATCTGGCGGACGACTTCCGACCTGACCCCGACCGAGGCCGAAACGCTTCAACTCCGCCTCGCACCGTTCCTGAGCGACAGCGAATCGGGGGAGGTGGTGGTCTTCACCTTCGACAAGGACCCGGAGCGTCGGGAGTACCGCCTCGAGGATTCGAGCGGTGAACCCTCCCAAACGGATCTCAACGGGCTGGCCGAGGGGGTCCTGACCCTCTCAGCGGACCGAGCCCGGGAACTCCTTCGGGCCCAGGACTCGGAGGACGGGTGGCTCGCCTTCCGGGCTACCTCGGCGGGCCACACCGGTCGCGGCACGATCCAGCTCCTGGATCCCACCGGGCTCTCGGTAATCTCGGACATCGACGACACGGTCCGGATCACGGAGATCCCCGCCGGAGCGCGGGCGGTGATGTGGAATACCTTCGTGGCCGAGTTTCGACCGGTTCCGGGGATGGCGGAGCGGCTCCAGGGATGGGCCGACCAGGACGGTTCGGTGGCCTTCCACTACCTGTCGGCGGGTCCGTGGCAGCTCCAGCCCGCCCTGGCCGACTTCCTGTTCGACGAGGATCCCGGCCTTCCGAAGGGGACCTTCCACATGCGCGACCTTCGGAAGAATCCTTTCAGTCCCGCTACCTGGGACGACCTCTATTCCCAGACCTTCGAGGCGGGGGCGATCTATCACTACAAGGTGACCGAGATCAGTGAGATCGTGGAACGGTTCCCCGGGAGGGAGTTCATTCTGGTGGGCGATTCGGGCCAGAAGGACCCGGAGATCTACCGCACGATCCAGGAGCGCTTTCCCTCACAGGTACGGGAGATCGTGATCCGCGACGTGGTCGACGCCCTGGAGACCGACCCCGAGCGTCTCCAGGGGATGACGGTCGTCCCCGGGGCCTTCTAACCGTCGATAGGGATGCGGACCTCGACGGCCGCCAGGAAGACGGCGTCCGTGACCTCACCCGACTCTACCACGCCCTGGGTGATCCAGTCCTGGGAGTTCAGGTGAAGGGTCACCGGATTCACCCGGTCCTGCTGGAGTCCGAAGGCGCCCTGCCGCTCGGCGGGGAGGTTGCCGCCTCCGCCGATGACGATGGTCACATCCTCCTCCAGGACGTTCCCGTTCACCTCGGATCCGGCTGCAAGCTCGACCCGGGCGTCTCTGAGCAGAAAGCGCACTCCTGAGTATACGGCCGCTGCATCCGTATCCGAGTCGAGGGTGGCTTCGCCGGCCCCCAGCCCGTGCTCCAGGTCGATTCCCCAGAGGCTTCCGATGTCGCTCCAGTTCTGTCCCGTCAGAGTCTGAACCCGGGCCTCTGCAAAGAAGTGCCCGGTCAGGTTGCTGCCGGCGTCGCTGACCAGCGCCTCCACCGTGCCCGTGGGTTGGAGGACGTCGGCCGGCGAGTCCATGCAGCCGGTGAGAAGGACGGGGCCCATGGCCAGGGCCAGCAGGGGGATGATCCGGCGAAGGGTTCGTTCCAGCATGGCGTCTCGTTCGGTTCGGAATTGTTTGTGATGTTTCCGAACCTGCGGTTGGCTCTCCGGAAGAGCAAGGTGGAAGCGAGCCTCCCGCCCGCTTGCGTCGTGAGCGTTGCTGCATAGAATCCCTCGGGCCCACTGCGCCGTCCCACGGTACGAGCTCGGATCTCATCCCCCACGGAGAATCACGGTATGGAAGTGAAGATGCGGATGCCCCACACGCTGGCGCTCCTCTTCTTTCTGATGGTGGCGGCGCTGGTGGCCACCTGGATCGTGCCGCAGGGGCAGTTCGCCACCGAGCTGACCGACGCCGGCCGCGAAGTGGTGCTTCCCGGCACCTTCGAGGTGGCAGAGGAGCGGGAGCTCCTGAGTCCCCTGGAGCTCTTCACCGCGGTCCCCCGGGCCTTCGCCGCCGCCCAGGACATCATCTTCTTCCTCTTCATCATCGGTGGCGTGCTGGCGATCATCCGGGCCACCGGCGCCATCGACGCTCTCCTGGGGCGCATGCTGGAGCGCTTCAGCCAGCGGCCCGGCGCGCTCATCTTCGCCGTCATCTTCGTCTTTGCCATGGCCTCCAGCGCCATGGGGGCGTCGGCGGAGTACATCCCCTTCGTCCTGATCCTGGTGGCGCTTTGTCGGGCCATGCGCCTGGATGCCATGACGGCGGTGGGGATGATCGTGGCCGGCTACGGGATCGGCTACGGGGCCGCCGCCTTCAACCAGTACACCATCGTGGTGGCCCAGGGGATCGCCGAGGTCCCCACCTACTCGGGTTGGCCGGTGAGGCTGGCGCTCCTCGTTCCCTTCGGCCTCATCGGGGTGCACCACGTGTGGGCCTACGCTCAGCGGGTCAAGGCGGACCCCAGCCGGAGCCTGGTCCACGACATCGAGATCCCGGGGGCCAGCGATCCGCCCAAGGACTACCCGGCCATGACGCTGGGACACGTGGCTGTGCTGGCGGGGTTCATCGTAGCCCTGGGAGTGGCGGTCTGGGGGATCGCCACCCGGGGATGGTACCTGAACGAACTGGGCGCCGCCTTCCTGATCCTGGGCCTGGTGGCCGCCGCCATCGGGCGGATTGGCCCCAGCGTCACCGCCAAGAAGTTCGTGCAGGGAGCCATGGAGCTCACCGAGACGGCCCTCCTGGTGGGAATCGCCCGGGGGATCGCCCTGGTCATGGAGGACGGCCAGATCCTCCACACCATCGTCCACGGGCTCTCGGTGCCCCTCTCGGCGGTGGGGCCCGAGCTGGCTGCCGTGGGGATGCTGGGACTCCAGACCATCCTGAACCTCTTTGTCCCCTCCGGGAGCGGGCAGGCCTTCGTGACCATGCCCCTCATGGCCCCCCTGGGAGACATCGTGGGCGTGAGCCGGCAGGTGTCGGTGCTGGCCTACCAGTTCGGCGACGGATTCGCCAACATGATCATCCCCACCAACGCCGTGCTCATGGGGATTCTGGGGATGGCGGGGATCCCGTACGACCGCTGGTTCCGCTACTGCATGCCCCTGGTCCTCAAGCTCCTGGCCGCGGCTGCCGTGGTCATGGTGGGGGCGGTCTTCTTTGGTTTCTCCTGAGCGGCCAATCAGGGAGGGTGAAGCTGTGGACATCAAGGGCGGCACGGAGGCCCAACCCCTTGCGGGCTGGAGGATGGGGGCTCGCCGGACGCTGGCGCTGGTAGCGGTGCTCCTCGTGGCCGGATGCAACGGGGAACTGCCGGAGCCTCAGCCGGAGGACGAGCCCTCTGCCGAGCAGGCGGTGCGGCCTTCGGCGCCCTTCTCCCTGCCCGGTGATCTCCTCCTGGAGGAAGGCTTGCTGCGCTTCCAGCCCTGCGGTCTGGCCGATGCCCAGCCCGTGGATGACGAGACGGGAAGCGAAGCCCGGACCCTCATTGAGAACCTGGGCTACGGCACGGACCGGGTCCGGTCGGCGGTGGTGCTGGACGGGGGCCGGCTCCTGGAGGTGCGTCACGCCACCCCCGAGGGTGCTCGGTGCGAGGACCTCCTCCCCGATGCGGAGTGGGAGGCCCGGGGCAACGAACCCTTCTGGGTCCTGAGGGTGACCGGCGGGGAGGCGCTCTGGATCACGCCGGACGACCAGGAGGGGATCACCTTCGAAGGCGGCGAATGGAGGCAGGCCGATCCGGGCCTCTTCCGCTACGAAGCCCGACTCGACGGGGTGGACGGGGTGGAGTACCTGACCCTGATCCTGGAGGAGGAGCCCTGTCACGACACCATGGCCGGCGCCCGCTTCCCCTTCGTCGCCCAGGTGGAGAAGGGAGGCAGCGTCTACGCAGGCTGTGCGCTGGAGGGCCGCGGGCTCGTGCCCGGGCTCTGAGGCCTCAACCCTTCCGACCCATCTCCCCGGATTCGGGCAGGATCACCGAAAACAGGAAGCTCACCACCGAGATCAGCAGGCTCCCCAGGAGGGCGGGCCAGAATCCAGCCACCGAGAGGGCTCCCACCAGCCACGCGGTGAGCATGAGCATGAGGGCGTTCACCACCAGGGTGAAGAGCCCCAGGGTGATCACCAGGAGCGGGAGGGAGAGGAAGAGCAGCAGGGGCCGGATCAGGGCGTTTACGATCCCGAAGACCGCCGCCACCAGCATGATGGCCCAGAACTCCCCGGACAGGTTGATTCCTCCCACCAACTGCGCCGCCACCCAGAGCGCCACCGCGTTCACGAAGAGACGAATGATCAGGTTCTGCATGAGACCTCGTTCGGCTGGAGAGGATGCGATTCGTGCTCCGGCTCCCGGTCGCCTCCGGGAGACTTCGGGCAGAGAAGATAGTCCAGATTCCGGCGCTTGCACACCGGCTTGTCGGGTGTGCCCCCCCGGGTCGGTGGTTTCGCCGTGAAGCCAGCGGCCCCGGCCCGGCGCTGGAGACGGCGGCGGAAGATGGACCGCCAGATCGCCGCTCTGGCCATTCCCGCCCTGGGATCCCTGGCCGCCGACCCCCTGGTGTCCATCGTGGACACGGCCTTCGTGGGGCGGCTGGGAACGGTGCCCCTGGCCGCCCTGGGGGTGAATGCGGCCATCTTCTCCATGACGTTCGTGGTCTTCAACTTTCTGGCGTACGGGACCACCCCCCGAGTGGCCCGGGCCTGGGGACGGGGAGATCGGGAGGAGGCGGGTCGGGCGATTCTGCAGGCTCTCACCCTGGCGGTGGGGGTGGGAATCCTGGCCACGCTGACGCTGCTGGCGGCTGCCGGCCCGCTGGTGAGCCTGATGGGTGCCGGGGGCGAGCTGCGTGACCCGGCCATCTCGTACCTGCGGATTCGGGCGCTGGCGGGCCCCGCGGTGCTCCTCATCATGGCCGGACACGGCGTGTTCAGGGGACTCCAGGACACCCGGACGCCCCTCCGGATCACCCTGGCGTTGAACGGGGTGAACCTGGTCCTGGACCCCATCCTCATCTTCTGGGCGGGATGGGGGCTCGACGGAGCGGCGTGGGCCACGGTGGTGGCCCAGTGGATGGGTGCGCTGGCCTTTGTTCGCCTGCTCTTCGGGCCCCGCCGCGAACTCCTGGGTGCCGCCCCACGGCTGCCCCGGATGCTGGAGCTCCTGCCCTTTCTGCGGGTGGGAGGGGAGCTCTCCATCCGGACCTTCGCGCTCATCGGGACCATGACGTTGGCCACGGCGGTGGCCACCCGAGTGGGTACGGCGGAGGTGGCGGGCCACCAGGTGGCGGTGCAGCTCTGGATGTTCCTGGCCCTGGTGGTGGACGCCGTGGCCGTGGCCGCCCAGGCCCTGGTGGGACGCTATCGGGGCGAGGGGAGCGGCGCGGACCTCCGGGCCATGACCAACCGGCTCCTCCTCTGGGGGGCGGTGGTGGGCGTTGCGCTGGTCCTGGGCTTTCTGGCGGTGGCTCCCTGGCTTCCCCGCCTGTTCACAAACGATCCCACGACGCTGGTGCACGTGGCGGCGGTTCTCCCCTTCGTCATCTGGATGCAGCCGCTGAACGCTCTGGTCTTCGTGTGGGACGGGATCTTCATGGGGCGGGAGGAGTTCGGATACCTGGCGGGACAGATGGTGCTGTCGGCCGCGGCAGCCGCCGGAGTCCTCCTCCTGGTCCTCCCCATGGGGTGGGGACTGCCGGGGGTCTGGTGGGGGCTGGTGACCCTCATGGGTGTCCGGGGCGTCACCCTGGGGTTCCGGTACTGGCGACAGGGCCCGGCGGTGAAGCGGAAGGGGTGAGGGGAGGAAGCCGCTGCTTGCTCCTGTCGGACCCTCGTGCCACCCTACCCTGCACGGGCCGGAACGCCATGCGGCCTTCCATTCGAACCTCCAGGAGCCGTCATCCGATACGACCCCGAGACACCCGGCGTGAGCCACCTCCACTTCGTCGGATGGGATGAGCCGGCGCTGGCGCTGGCCGTGGAGCTCCTGGCGGAGCGGTACGGGGAAGGAAGGGAGCTGGATCTCCAGGGCGTTCTGGTGACCCTCCCGGGCCGGCGGGCGGGCCGCAGGCTCCTGGAACTCCTCCTGGAGCGGGCCGAGGCCGGGGGGCTGTCCCTGCGGCCGCCACGAACCGCGACCCCCGGGGCACTCCCCGAGATCCTGGCACCGCCGGAACGCTCCCTTCCCTCGCCGGTTCACCTCCGCCGGCTCTGGGCCCAGGAACTCCGGTCCCTGCCCGCAGACGACCTCCAGCTGCTCCTGGCCCGTCCCCCGGAGCCAGACGACCTGGTGCGATGGATGGCGCTGGGGGGCACCATGGTGGAGCTGCAGGCCACGGTGGGGGCCCGGGGACACTCGTTCCGGGAGGTGGTGGAGCACTGCTCCCAGGGACTGCTCTTCAACGACGAGGAGCGATGGCGGGTGCTGGCCCGGGTCCAGGAAGGGGTCCGGCGGGAGCTGAAGCGGACGGGCATGATGGACCGGGAAGCGCACCGACGGCGGGTCGCCGAGGAGGTGGAAGGAGGCATCGATGGGGGTCGTCGGGTCCACGACGCCGATCTGTGGCTGGTGGGGCTGGCGGAGATGCCGGGGATCCTGCGGCGGATTCTCGAGCGTCCCCTCCGGGATGGGCGACTCCAGGTGATGGTCCACGCCCCCCCCGAGCTGTCGGAGGGCTTCGACGAGCTGGGCTGCGTACGGCCCGAGTTCTGGGCGGATCGGAGCTCCCGGATCCCTGCCGGCGCCATCCGGATGGAGGGTGGGCCCCGGGATCAGGCGGCTCGGGTGGTGAAGGAGCTCCAGAAGGTGGTCCGGGCGGCCTCCGGAGATGGTGGTGAGGACGCGGACGGTGCAGACGCCCGGGGCGGTGACCGCGGTCCGGCCCCGGAGGACGTGAGCATCGGCGTGCCCGACCCCGAGGTGATTCCCTTCCTGGCCGACGCGCTGGGAGAGGTGGGGGTGGCCACCCGGGATCCCGCGGGTCGCCCGTTGGACCGGACGCTCCCCTTCCGCCTGCTGGAGTCGGTGGCCCGGTACCTGGCGGACGAAAGCTGGGACGCCCTGGCGGCTCTTCTCCGGCATCCGGATCTGCCTTCTGCCCCCGTTTCCCTGGCCGACGATTACCACGCCGTGCATCTTCCGGCCCGTCTGGGGGAAGGGGAGCTCCCCAGCGGGGGGGAGCGGTCGTCCCGGCCCCTGGCACCGGCCATGACTCGATTGAGAAAGGAGCTTCACCAGGGGCTCCTGGCCCAACTCCGCCGGAGCCGCCCCCTCTCCGAATGGATGGAGCCGGTGGTGGCGTTCCTGCTTACGGTCTATGGCGATCGAACCCTGGA
>PWLA01000145.1 GCA_003559555.1 Gemmatimonadota bacterium
CCGGTGTCCCTTTCGGCTGGAGCGTCGCCTTCGGGAGGGTCCCCATGAGCCGTAAGCAGATCGTCGCTCTCGACGTCCGTCCCGTGGAGCCGAAGTACCGATTCGAGAAGATCATGGGTGCCTATGAAGGCCTCGAGCCCGAGCAGACGTTGGAGCTCACGGTGGATCACGACCCCAAGTGCATGTACTACACCCTCATGGCCACCCGGGGTGAGGGGAGCTTCTCCTTCGAGTACCTGGAGCGAGGTCCCTGCACCTGGCAGGTCCACGTTCAGAAACTGGAACCCACAGAGGAGGAAGGTTGACCATGCCGTCGATCCAACGCCCATTGAGCGGAGACGCCCTTCTCTTCCACCTCGACGACGAGCTGGAGAAGATCGAACGCTCGGGGGGACTCAAGGAGCATGGCAGGGCGGCCCGGACCCTGGCCAAAGACGGGACCCTGCGTGTAACTCTCGTCGTCCTCGCTCCCGAGGGCGTCTTGGAGGAGCACCACGCAGCGGGGCCCGTCACCATCCAGCCGCTTCGCGGCGATGTCCGGGTGTCCACGGATGAGGCTCGGTACGAGCTGACGGCCGGTGACTTGCTGGTGCTGGGCGCCGGAGTGCCACACGGAGTGACCTCCCAGGCGGGCGGTGCCTTCCTGTTGACCGTGGTTCACCCCCCGGCGACCGCGGGGTCCCGGACATGAGTGAGCGGCCGATCGCCCACTTGGAGGAGATCCCCGAAGGCGAGGCGCACCCGGTGAAGGTGGGTGGACGGGAGATCGTCCTCTGCCGTGTGGACGGGGAGGTGTGTGCACTCTCGGGAATCTGCACGCACGAGGATCGTCCCCTCGCGGGTGGTGAGGTCGAAGACGGCGTGCTAACCTGCCCCTGGCATGGAGCAAGGTTCGATACCCGTTCCGGTCGGGTCCTGGCGCTTCCGGCCCTTCGTGCTCTCGAGACCTTTGCGGTGCGCGTGGACCAAGACGGCCAAGTCTACCTGGAGCTGCCCTGATGGATGTGGGGACGGCGTCGGGGCGTTGGTCTGCACGGCCTGAAAGCCCGTTGAGGTTACGGCCCGTGGGGGATGTATCGTGAGGCGGATGACGGCCGTATTCGTCGTCTCGCTGCTGATCCTGCTGTTTCTGATGGTTGTCCTCCGCGCGAACGCTGGCTGACCGCAGGCTGGAACTCGAGAAGGGAGCCTACCGTGTACACTCTCGTGCGGCGCTTCATCAAGACCGGGATCATGTTCCTGTTCGCGGGCCTGGGTGTTGGAGCCTGGGTCCTCGTGCGACGGGAGCTCTTCAGCGTGTTTCCCCATCCCCACCTGGTGTCGGCTCACACACACGCGGTCCAGGTCGGGTTCGTGATGTTCCTGATTCTCGGGGTGGCGATCTGGCTCTTCCCCAGGGCCGCGAAGGACGACACCCGCTACTCACCGGAACGCATCGAGGCTGCGTACTGGATCCTGGCGATCTCCACCGGTGCCCGCTTCCTGGGGGAACTGGCCCGGGCATCGGTCGATGTCCCTCTCCTGGCGTGGGTCGTTGTGCTGGGCGGACTCGGTCAGGTTGCGGGTCTCGCGTTGTACTTCTGGACCATGTGGACGCGGATCCGCCCGGTGGGCAGCCACATTCGCGAGGCGAAAGGCGAGAAGTTCTGACGAGCCTGGCGGGCACAGCGAAATCCGCTGTCGACGCGGGTTCGTCGGGGACCGTTACCCACCACACCCTACGAACGTCACAGGAGGAGTCATGAGCGATAAGAAGCGAAGTGACGCGATCTGTTGTTCCCGACTGGTCACCGGGGGGCTGGCCCTCGGGGTGATCTTGTTCCTGGCCGCTGTGATCGCCCGGCCATTCCTGGTAGGGGAAGGGATGGAGCCTGATCCCGCCCAGGTGGAGCAGGCCAAGTTGAGCCTGATCACCGATACGCCCGAGGAAGGGATGCAGGTGGCGATCCGACTCGCTCGCCTGGGCGTCACGGAGACGCAGCCCGATCGGGAGGTCTTGCATTCGCTTCGGCCCGAGTACGCCTCGGACGCAGATGCGCTGATCGCGTCGTCGCATGTGATCGCAGTCCATTTCCAGACCGTAGCTGCGGCCAACGACTACTGGCGATAGCCGAGCGGCTACTCCGGGCGGGTGAATCGGCGGCTCTCGCGCCACAACGAGGCCAGGTGCCGTTCACTGATGGCCCGCTTGACGAGCGACGCGAGGAAACCGGTCATCCGGAGACGACCGAGCCAGCCCAGGGCCAACCATCCGGTCGCCAGGTGCCGGCCCAGACTGATCACCTCCCCGAGAAACCTGGGCTGATACGGCCGAGGGGCCTCCCCCGCCAGCTGTGCCGTCAGGTTGTCCGCTACCAGCCGACCCTGCTGAAGGGCGAACTGGGCGGCCATGGGGACAGGGTCGCTGGACTCCGGATCTCGGGCGAGGGCGGCGTCACCGATGGCGTACACGTCGCTGGTCCCCTGCACCCTCAGGGTCGCATCCACCATGACCCGGCCTTGCGTGGTCGTGGGCAGGTCCGATCGTTCCAG
>PWLA01000170.1 GCA_003559555.1 Gemmatimonadota bacterium
CTGAACTCCCACCAGAGGGTCCACTCGGCCTCCTCGTACGGCGGCACGTAGTCCCGCATCCACACCCCACCCGAGGCGCCGAGAAGCAGACGGTCGAAGTGGGGAAGGGAGGGGACCCGGGGCAGGGACTCGACGAGCTCCCGGTAGGCGCGGCCCTCGGACTCGGTGAGGGGCCGGGTCTCACCGGTGCCCGACTGAACCTGCATCACCCCTGTCTGATGGTCCAGGAATGTCTCGATCACCTCGTCGGTGACTGGGGTTGTGTGGCCCTCCACCCGGATCGTTCGCTCGAGCGCGCCGTCGGCGTCGTAGTAGCGGACCTCGAACCGATCGGTGAGGCCCACTGCCACGGCGCTGCCCACAGCCGACACCCGGACGGGTCTCGGGAAGGCGACCGCCCCCCTCAGGATGGCACCTTCGAGGATGGGTGCTTCGGCCAGCCGCTCCCTTCCCTCGAATTCGCCCAGGACGGTGAGGGGCGCGCCCTCCGAATCGAAAAGGGCCACCCGGACGGTGTCCCGGATCAGCCCATCGGGGCCTTCGTCGGCTCGTGCCCGCATGACCGTCACGAGTCGCCGGTTGTCCAGGAGGCCCACGATCTGAGGCGTGGGGGCCTCGTCCGCCTGGGGGGACGGTGTGATCCTCCGGCCGAAGGATCCGTCGGGGCCGAAGAGGAGCAGGCTCATGCCCAGGTCCGGGACGCCGATGGAATCGCCGGCGGTGCGGATCGGTGGGCCGGCGGCCCGGAACTCTCCTGGCCCTTCGCCCAGTCCCCCGCCCCGGGTCTGCAGGACTCCGTCGGCATCGAAGAGGCGGACCTCGCCGCTCCGGGGATCCACCAGCACCAGCCGCCCGTCGGAAAGCTCGACGGGACCTGCCGCAGCGTGAAGCTGATGACCCGGCGCCTCCTCGTTCTCGCCGATGAGGATCTCCGGCTCCGTCAGACGGGCTCCCTCTCGGGGGAGTCCGGCAGGGAAGACCGTCTGGGTCACCCCGGCGCTGTCGGTGACCACGGCCTCCTGCGGCGGAGCCTCGGGTGCGTCCTTCCCGCACCCGCCCAGCGCCAGGACCAGGGCAAGCAGGAGGATGGAGGGGAGCTGCAACGTGCGGCGGATGTGCCAGTGGACCGTGGCCAAGGGACTCTCCGAAGACGAGGGGCTCAGGAGGCTCGAACTTCAGGATGCGGACCGCCCGGAGTTGGGGCAAGTTCGGCCGGCGTGCCCATGCGTACTCTCAGAGCAGGGGAGCCATGAGATAGGCCCCCCGGGAGGCGGCCCGACTCCAGATGGACCGGGCGGCCAGCTCCTCCAGGGTCAGGGGCTCGGCGCGGCGGAAGTCCTCCTCGAACATGGCCGCCACCCGGGCCACCGCCCCTTCGTCCATGAGCAGGGCGGTGATCTCGAAGTTGAGCCGGAAGGAGCGGTTGTCCAGGTTCACGGTGCCTACCCCGGCGGCCCGGTCGTCCACCACGAAGGCCTTGGTGTGCAGGAACCCCGCCGTATACTGGAGCACCTGGACGCCCACCTCCACCAGGGGCTCCACCACCGCCATCTTGGCCAGCCGTACCAGCGGCACGTCGGCCTTCTCCGGCACCAGGATCCGCACGTCCACCCCCCGAAGCGCCGCAAGCTTCAGAGCCGCCACCAGGCCCTCGTCGGGCACGAAGTAGGGGCTGGCGATCCAGAGCCTCCAGCGGGCCGAGTGGATGGCGTGGTGCATCATGAGGCTGGCGCTCTCCACCGGGTCGGCGGGGCCCGAAGGGAGGATCAGGACCGGTTCGTCGCCGTCGGGCGAGGCCGTAGGTTCCCAGTCCAGCTCCGGGAGCTGGCCGGTGGTCCAGTGCCAGTCCTCCAGGAAGGAGAGCTGGAGGCCCAGCGCTGCGGGCCCCCGGACCCTCAGGTGGGTGTCCCGCCAGGGTCCGATCTCGGGATCGAGCCCCAGGTAGGCGTCGGAGACGTTCAGCCCCCCCAGCCATCCCACCCGGCCGTCGGCGACCACGATCTTGCGGTGGTTCCGGAAGTTGATCTGGATCCGGGGACGGAAGCGGCGGCGGACCATGAAGCGGGACGACAGGAAGGCGGCCACCTCCACCCCTTCCTCCCGAAGTCGCTCCACCCAGGCGTCGGGAAGACGGTGGCTCCCGATCCAGTCGTAGAGGAGGCGCACCCAGACGCCCTCCCGAGCCTTCCGGATGAGGGCCTCCTGGAAGCGGGTTCCCAGCCCGTCGTCCCGGATGGTGTAGAACTGGGCCAGAACGTACCTCTCGGCTTCTTCGATCCCCTGGAAGATGCTCTCGAAGGTGGCCTCCCCGTCCACCAGGAGGCGGGTGTCGTTGCCGGTGAGGACCGGCATCCGGGCCAACCGCTCCACCGCCTGGATTCCGCCCCGGGTCTCGGGGAGGGAGGCCCGGAAGGGGTCGGCCCGCTCGGCCACGCCGCTGAGGGAGCGGCGTAGTCGGGAGTCCCCCCCCCGACGTGCGCTGACGTAGCCCTCGAAGCGGACGCTCCCGATGGTCCAGTAGGCGGGCACCGCCAGGTAGGGAACCAGGAGGAGGGCCAGGATCCAGGCCACCGTTCCCTGGGCGCTCCGGGTGGCCATGAGCGCCGAGACGGCGCTGGCGGCCCCGGCCAGGTGACAGACGACGATGAAGGCGACGAGCACGGGTGGTGTTCGCTCCCTGGTGCGTGAGTGATTCGGATGGATCCGTTTGCCCTCACCGGTCCACCCGCCTATTCTGTGCTGCTATTCCCCCTGACACCTCCGGAGGTACCCATGAAGCGGATGACCGTCCCGGCCCTCGCCCTTGTGGTGGCGCTGGCCGCCTGTGCCGAGGCACCCGATGCGCCCGACGACGATGCCCCCGACGTGAGCGAGATGTCGGAAGCCGAGCTGGTGGAGCATGCCCGGGGCATCCATGACCGGGTGATCACCATCGACACCCACGTGGACATCCCCTTCAACTTCGCCACCGACGAGGTGGACCCCGGCGAGCGGGGCCGCTTCCAGAACGATCTGCCCAAGATGCGGGAAGGCGGCCTGAACGCCGCCTTCTTCATTGCCTACCACGGGCAGGGGGAGCGAACCCCCGAGGCCACCGCCGAGGCCTGGGAGCGGGTCGTCCAGAAGTACGAGGGGGTCCGCCGGATGACGTACGAGCTGTACCCCGACCAGATCGAGTTCGCCTATACCGCCGAGGACGTGGAGCGGATCCACGCCGAGGGGAAGCTGGTGGCCCTCATCGGTAAGGAGAACCTGTGGCCCATCGGTGACGACCTCTCCAAGATCGAGGAGATCCACGAGATGGGCGGCCGCTACATCTCGGTGACCCACAACGGCCACAACCAGTTCGGCGACGCCGCCGTTGAGCGGGCCAATCTGGGCGACGACGGCCCCGAGTGGGGCGGGCTCTCACCCCTGGGCGAGCAGGCCATCGACGAAATAAACCGGGTGGGGATCATGGTGGATCTCTCGCACCTGGGGGACCAGACCATGCTGGATGCCATCGAGCGGAGCCGGGCGCCGGTCATGGCCTCCCACTCCTCGGTCCGGGGTGTGGCGGATCACCCCCGCAACATCAGTGACGAGGCGCTCCGGGCGGTACAGGCCAACGGCGGCGTGGTGCACCCCACCGCCCTGGGCTCGTTCGTGAAGGTGCAGCCCCCGGAGCGGGCCGAGCGGATCGCCGCCATCCGGGAGGAGTTCGGGATCGAGTCCGGTGCGGACATCCAGGCGCTGGAGGGCGAGGAGGCGGCAGATTACGAGGCGGCCATGGCCCAGGTCGCCGAGGACTTCCCGCCGGCCAACGTGGCCGACTTCATCGACCACGTGGACTACATCGTGGATCTCATCGGCGTGGAACACGCCGGCATCTCGTCCGACTTCGACGGCGGCGGAGGCGTGGAGGGCTGGAACGACTCCTCCGAGACCTTCAACGTGACGCTGGAGCTGGTGCGGCGCGGATACACCGAAGAAGAGATCCGGAAGATCTGGGGCGGTAACCTGCTACGGGTCCTGCGGGAGGTGGAGCGGGTGGCCGAGGAGATGCAGGCCGAGGGCGTGGCAGGCGGGGAGGGCTGACGGTCCGATCAGGGAAGCCGTTCGTCTCCCGTCCGGTCCAATGTGTGACCGATTATAGGGAGCTGGTGCCGAAGGGCTACCAACACGGTGGTGCCCGAGACGAAGACGGTGGCCAGCATGGCCAGGAGCCGTCCTCCGTCCCCGCCCACCTCCACACCCAGGACCGTGACGTGGGCGATGATGGCCCCGAGCATGACGGCCACCACCAGGAGGGCGCCGGTGGCCGCCAGGGGTGAGAGCAGGAGGAGAGCGGCGATGATTTCCACCACCCCGATGATGATGCGCCCGTGGGGCTCCATCCCCAGGGTGTCGAAGAGCATGACGCTCATCTCGTCGCCTATGAGCTTCTGGTAGCCCACGGGAAGCAGGATGGCGGCTGCGAGGATCCGGAGTGCCCAGAGTCCCAGCGTCTTCACGAGCCGGCTCCGTTGAGGGTGGGCAGATGCACAGTGGACAGATCCAGCTCCGGCCGGCTGCGCACACCCATGGCCGCCAGGAGCTCACCCTGCTCCCGGCAGAGGGCCCGGGCGTAGCGGGCGACCCGCTCGGACTTCTCTTCGATGTCGAGCCCCCGCTGCAGCGCAGGGTCGTGGGTGGTGATCCCCACCGGGCAGGTGTTCTGGTTGCACTGAAGCGCCTGAATGCAACCCAGGGCCAGCATGAAGCCGCGAGCGGTGTAGGTGGCCGAGGCGCCCATGGCCATGGCCACGAGCTGTCGTCGCGCGTCGATGAGCTTCCCGGAAGCCAGAATCCGTGTCCGGTCCGTGGCCCCTTCCTCGGTCAGGATCTTCTGTACCGTGGGAAGGGCCTGGAACAACGGGAGCCCGACCCCATCCATGAAGCTGCGGGGAGCGGCGCCGGTGCCCCCCTCGGCGCCATCGACGGTGATCCAGTCCGGGAAGACGTCCTGGGACCGCATCTCCTGTACCAATTCCCGCAGCTCGCTGTCGCGCCCGAGGCAGAACTTGATTCCCACGGGCAGTCCCGAGACCTCCTGGACCCGACGAATGAAGGCGACGGTGCTCGCCGGATCGACGCACTCCGGATGAAAGGCGGGAGAGACCACGTCGCGGTCCCGGGGAACGCCCCGCAGCTCGGCGATCTCTTCGCTGATCTTCTCCTTGGGCAACAGGCCACCCTTTCCCGGCTTTGCGCCCTGCGACAGCTTGATCTCCACCATCTTCACCTGGTCGTGTGCACTCAGCGCTTCCAGACGTTCGTCGTCGAGCTGTCCGTCTTCCGTTCGAACGCCGAACTTGGCCGTCCCCATCTGGAAAATGAGGTCGGCTCCTTCGGCCAGGTGGTGTTTGGGGTGTCCGCCCTCGCCGGTGTTCATGGGGATCCCCGCCTTCCTGGCTCCCCGGGCCAGGGCTCGAACCGCCTTCTGGCCGAGGGACCCGTAGCTCATGGCGCTGATGAAGACCGGATGTCCGGCCGTGTAGGGATGGGGGCAGTCTCGTTGGTCGCCGAAACTGACCTGGAATGAAGAGGCCTGGGACGCCTCAGCGGGAAAGAACGAGTGCCGGAGGGTGGCGAAGCCGGTGGCCAGGTCCCTCTGGGTGCCGAAGGCGCCGGAGGAGTCGATGCCCTTGGCCTTCCGGTACACTTCCGCCCGTTCGTTCCGTGAAAACGGGCGCTCCTCGGAGTCGTTGGCAAACAGATACTGGCGAAATTCGGGGCCGACGCTTTCCAGGAGGTAGCGGACCTGGGCCAGAAAGCCGTAGTTGGCCAGCAGGGTGTGGCGCACTTGAAGGTGACGCCAGTAGAAGTTGACGGCGTTCGTCAGCAAGAGCACGACGGTCAGAAAATGAAAGTAGAACGAAACATACAGACCCAGGACAAAGGATGCCCCGAGAGCCAGGATCAGGGCCACGTTCGCCGTGCGGGACGCCCTGTCCAGGTTGACGGTGAGTCGGGTTTCCAGGTGTCGGAAGCCGGAGGTGGATCCGGTCGCGTTGCCCGAAGTCATGGAAGCGCCACAGGTTCAGGAGATCGCCCCCTGTGCATTCGCCGATGGATGCGGATCTTGATGAGCCTCCAGATCCCGGCGAGGACGACGAGCGCGGCAGCCACCGGCAGCACCCACCCGAGATTGGTGTCGAGCCAGGCAAGCCCTTCCAGCACCCGCTTGTCGAAGACCGCTCCTGGAACCAGATAGACGACGCTCCATGCCGTCAGGGAGGCGGTGTTCAGGACGAAGAAGTGCCGCGCACGGATCTTCGAGAGTCCCGAGACCGGTGCGATGAGATTGGCGGCTCCCGGGACGAACTTGGCGGACAGCACGTAGAGGGGGCCCACGGAGCTCAATCGGTCTTCCACACCCCTGACCCAGCCCATGGGATTCGTTGAAAGGCCGCAGGCGGTGTCGATGAACCCGAAGGCGAACAGCAGCGGATATCCATACTCATCGACAAGGGTGGTGAGTGAGGTCATGGTATACCGCTAATGCCGAGGGCCGTCGGACCGTTCCATGGCCCCCGGCGCACCCAGCGACGATCTCGAACCTCGAGGAGAAATTGGACCTCGAGCGGTTCCAGCAGTGATACCATAGGTCGAGGGGCATGTCCCCGAGGAGGCGATTCATCGCGCGACCACTTTCCGTACCGACGAAGGATCGTGGAGGAGGTAACAATTATCAGATATCACACACTTCTCACAGCAATTCTCGGCGTTCTGCTCTCGGCTGGTTCGATCATGGCTCAGCAGGACGGTCAGGAGCTTGGAGAGGTCGATTTCCCCATCTCCTGCAATGAGCAAGCCCAGCAGGAGTTCGAGTGGGGCCTTCTACAGCTCCACCACATGATGTACACGCAGGCCCAGGAGCACTTCGAAGCCGCGGCCGGGGCGGATCCGGGATGTGCCATGGCGCACTGGGGCGTCGCCATGACGAGCTTTCAGCCGCTCTGGCACCCAACGAGCGAGGAGGGTCTCGAGCGCGGCCAGGCCGCCATGCAGGCGGCACGACAGGTGGGCGCCCCGACGGACCGGGAGCAGGCATACATGGGCGCGGTGGATGCGTTCTTCGCCGATCCGGTTCCGCCTGCGGCCAGCCCCCCGGCCGATCATGAAGCGCGGGTGGCCGCGTGGAAGGATGCCCAGCGCCAGCTGCACGAGGCGCACCCCGAGGACGTGGACGCCGCCGCGTTCTACGCCCTGGCCAAGGTGGCCCATGCCCAGACGCAGTTCTCGCCCGAGGAGGATCACGACTACGCTCTGGAGCGGGAGGCAGGTGCGCTCCTCCTGAGCTACTACGACCGACACCCGGAGCACCCCGGTCTCCACCACTACCTACTGCATGCCTACGACAGCCCGGAGCTGGCACACAAGGCAGAGGAAGTCGCAGAGGCCTACGAGAGCCTGGCGCCCGAGACGCCGCACGCCCTTCACATGGCGAGCCATATCTTTGTGCGCCTGGGGCAGTGGGAGAAAGTCGCCGAGTTCAACGAGCGCTCCGCCGAGGCGGCGCTGGGCCTGGCCGGCGAAGATCCCCGCTGGGGGGGCCACTACGTCCATGCTCTGGACTATACGATGTACGCCTATCTTCAGTTGGGAGAAGAGGAGGGGGCGCGGCATACTCTTGAGCGGATCCAGAACACCCAGGAGGGGATGCCGCCGGTTCTTACCGTCGGCTACGGAGTCGCAGCGCCACAGGCTCGCTACTACCTGGAGCAGCAGCGCTGGGAGGAAGCCGCCCACCTGGAGCCGAGGGCGCCGGATGTGATCGATTGGGAGGCGTTGCCGGCGGCCGATGCACTTTTCAACTACGCCCGGGGCCTGGGTGCGGCTCGCATCGGCGACCTGGAGCAGGCGGAAGCCGAGCGCGAGCGGATCGCAGCAGCCGTCCGCACCCTGCGCGACGAGGGTGACGACTACTGGGCCCACACGACCCAAGCGCTCGGCCAAGCCGTGGAGGCCTGGATCCTCTATGAGCGAGGCGAGATCGAACCGGCGCTCGCGCTCATGAGCGAGGCGGCCGATCTGGAGGACTCCATGGAGAAGCACCCGATCACGCCGGGAGAGGTGCTACCCGTGCGCGAACTCTACGGCGAGATGTTGCTCGAGGAGGGACGGACGGATGATGCCATCGCGGCGTTCGAGGCGTCCCTGGAGCGGACTCCCAACCGACAATACGCGGAGGCCGAGATCGAGAGGGCAACGGCGGCGCGTTGACAACAACGTGCGTGCAAGATCCTCAGGCTGCGCCGTCCCAGTCTGCGGGGTACTCTTCGATCCCGCAATCTGCACAGATGGAGTGACTGAAGAAGGCATCGGAGCGCTGGCCCACATAGCTTTCCACCGATTCCCAGTACCCCTCGTCGTCCCGCACCCGCTTGCAATGGGAGCAGATGGGGATCAGGCCCTTGAGCGTATTGAGCTCGGAGCGAGCCTCCCGGAGATCCCGGTTGGTCTGCTCGAGGGACCGGTTCGTCGCACTGAGCGCCTTCTCCCGCTCACGTCCCCGCCGGTTGAAACGGACCATCACGCCCACCAGGAGCACCGTCATCAGGAGGAGCCCTCCGGCAAGTAGCGTGCTGACACGCTGCCGTTCGATCACCGCTTCTCGAATCCGCTGCTCTTCCCGGAGAAGGGCGTTCTCCCGCTCGCGGCGCTCCACTTCCGCCTCGGCCTCCATGGCGGCAATGCGCTGGACTGCGCCCTGGTCGAAGATGGAGTCTCGCAGCGCCACGTAGGCCTGCAGGTTCGCCAGCGCCCGGTCCGGGACCGCCCGGAGTTCCTGTGCCTGGGCCAGGGCGGCCAGGAGGTCCAGGGCGATGGGTCGCTGATCTCGATCTCGGGCCGCCTCCAACCCCAGGCTCAGGTGTCGGAAGGCTTCGTCGTACTCTCCGATCACCTGGTACGCATTTCCCAGCTCCAGGCGAGCTCTCGCCACCAAGCGGGGATTGTCGGCCTCCTGAGCCGTCTCCAGGGTCTCCTGCAGAAGTGCGATCCCGGCCTCATGCTCGCCTCGCTGCATCCGGAGCGTTCCCAGCCCCAGGGAGTTCAGGATCCGTCCGCCCAGGGCACCTGCTGGAGGAATGGATCCCGTATCGGAACCGTAGTGGTCCAGGGAGGCGAGAAAATGCTCCTCCGCCCGGTCCCACTCTCCCTGGTCCAGGAACAGTTCGCCCAGGTTGAGTCGTGCATAGGCCTGACCGAACGCGTACTCCATCCGATCCGAGATCTCGATGGACTGCTGGTACGCTATACGGGCCCTCTCGTGCTGACCCCAGTCATGGTACGTTCGTCCCACGTTGGCCAGGGCCAGCGCCTGCCCCGCCTCCTGGCCGGCCTCGCGCCGGTACTCCAACGCTCTCAGGAATGAGGACAGGGCAAGCTCGTAGTTTCCCCACTGGTAGTGGGCGGCGCCCAGGTTGTTGTAGACGCGGCCGAGGGATTCGGGTGCTTCGACGGCGACCCACAGGTCCCGGGCCCGGCTGAACTGTGCCACGGCCGAGTCGTACTGTACCAGGTTCCAGTGGGCCAGGCCCAGGTCGTGATGGGTCTGGGCAAGGGCGGAGGTGTCGCCTGCCAGCTCCAGAAGCTCCAGCGACTCTCTTGCTGCCTCCACGGCTTCGTCGGGGCGGCCATGGTACACATACGCATACGTCAGTTCCTGGAGGGCCAGGCCCAGATCCTTCGCCGCTCCGCCCCGAAGTCGTTCCACCTCCCGCTCCAGCTGGACAATGGAGTAGGGTTCCTCGGCCGGGGCCTCCGGGGGTGACACCCGCTCCTGTGCGGAAAGCAGACTCGTTGCCGAGAAGGCTATGGCCACCAGCAGGCTCGCAGCCACTCCCAGTGCGGGAGGCCTCAGCCGGCGGTGTGAGACCTGCATTGCGTCGACTTGCATGAGCACTGGCGTTTTGCCCAGGGGACAAGGAAATGGGGTGGTGGCCACTGGCGGGGTCGAGGGCGCGCCTCGAGAGGGCCCTTGTCTTGAGATACGTGTCTGCCTCGATCCCTGCCTGTCTGTCTTGCAAGGATGGGGCCGGTTGGTCTCGGACGCCGAGGGGGGAAGCGCCGGCGACGCGGTCTGGACCGAGCGGCACGACCGGCACGGCGTGCCGATCCTCGAACGGTCCC
>PWLA01000160.1 GCA_003559555.1 Gemmatimonadota bacterium
CGCTCCGACGCCGCCTGACGCCGCAACCCCCCGTCCCCCTTCGGGTTGGGGCCGCAGGGGCCCCACTCGGTCGTTGGTTCGCCTCGACGTAGCGCAAGGCTATGCCTTCGACGAACCGCCTGCGATTAGGGCCCCTGGGGCTCCCAACGGTGGTCCCTGCCCTTCTTCAACGGCCTTCTTGATCGACCCTGGCGAGTGGCTACCTTCTCTTTCTGCGGCCGGGGCGCCCCGGCCCCCGCTTTCCTCGACCCCCTGGCCATGATCCGCATCACCTTCCTGGGAACCTCCGCCTCCCGCCCCACGGTGGGCCGGAACGTCAGCGCCATCTCGGTGCAGCGTGAGGGCGACCTCATGCTGTGGGACTGCGGCGAGGGGACGCAGCGCCAGATGATGCGCTACGGGACGGGCTTCGCGGTGGGGTCCATCTTCATCACCCACCTGCACGCGGACCACTACCTGGGGCTCATCGGCCTGTGCCGAACCATGGCGCTCCAGGACCGGGTCGAGCCCCTCCAGGTGTACGGTCCCCCTGGATCGGGGCCCCACCTCCGGGAGGCCCTCCACCTGGGGGTGGCCCGGGTGGGCTTTCCGGTGGAGGTGGTGGAGCTGAGTCCGGGAGACCGGGTGGAGCGGGAGGAATACGACGTGGCGGCCTTCCAGGTTCGGCACGGGGTGTCGGCGGTGGGGTACGTTCTGGCCGAGCACGACCGGCCGGGTCGCTTCGACGTGGAGCGGGCCCGGGCGCTGGGGATCCCCGAGGGGCCACTCTACGGCCGCCTGCACGCCGGCGAGACCGTGGAGGTGGAGGGACGCCGGGTGGGGCCCGACGAGCTGGTGGGCCCTCCTCGTCCGGGGCGGCGGGTGGTCTACACCGGCGATACGCGGCCCCTGGACAGCACCGTGGACGTGGCCCGGAAGGCGGACGTGCTGATCCACGACGCCACCTTCGGCGAGGAGGATGCGGAGCGGGCGCACCAGACCTTCCACACCACCGCCCGGGGAGCGGCGGAGGTGGCCCGACGGGCCGAGGTTCGGCGCTTGTTCCTCACCCATCTATCGGCTCGCTACTCCGCCAACCCGGTGCCCCTGGAACAGGAGGCCCGACAGGTCTTCCCCGGGGCGCAGGTGGCTCACGACGGCCTGAGCATCGAGATCGGATACGAACAGGAGGACGGATGATTCGCGAAGTGGAACGCAACGACCCCGAGAGCGTCGGGTGGATCGAGGTCCGGGAAGAACGGATCGGTCACCGGAAGCGCTGGTCCATCCGGGCGGCCCAGTGGCGGACGCTGGAGCTGGCCCGGGAGGTCTTCGGCGAGGCCGCCGGGGTCCGCCTGGACGGGGCACCGCCCCGGGGCGCCTTTCAGGGGATGGTCCACGTTCGCGTTCCCTTCGACGATCTGGAGGACCACCGGGTCCGGGAGGGGCGCTTCACCGCCCTGGCCGGCGCCGACGAACTCCTGGGTCGGGTCCCGATGGTCTTCATCTTCGAGCCGGATCCCGATCAGTCGCCGCCGCCGGCTCCCCGGGAGTCGGACGCCGGGTCACCCCACCGGTTCCGTCGCCAGGGGACGCCCTGACCGTGGCCTGGGACGAGAGCCCGACCCCCGGCACCGTGGCCGTTGTGGGGCTGGGCCTCATGGGGGGATCGCTGGTGCGCCGCCTCCGGTCCCTTGACCATCCGGTGCGCCTCCTGGGGGTGGACGCCGACTCGGTGGTGGGGGCCGCGGCGCTGGAGCAAGGTTGGGTCGATCGCTTCGCCCTTCCAGGGGAAGGGATGGCGGCGGACGCCGACCTGGTGGTGCTGGCCTGTCCCCTCCGGGCCGCGCTGGCCTTCTTCCAGGAGGAGAGCTCCCGGCTGCCGGAGCACGTGGTGGTCACCGACGTGGTGGGGCTGAACCAGCCGGTCCTGGAGCGGGCCGGGCGGGCGGGGCTGGCTCACCGGACGGTGACGGCCCACCCCATGTGCGGTTCGGAGGAGAGCGGCTTCGGCGCCGCTCGCGCCGATCTCTACCACGGGGCTCCGGTCTGGCTGTCGGCGCTGGATGAGGCGTCGCCCGCCACCCGCCGTCGGATGGAGGCGTTCTGGGGCGAGGGGGTGGGGGCCGATCCCCGGTGGACGGATGCCCAGGATCACGACCGGACCATGGCGTGGGTTTCGCACCTCCCGCAGATCGTGTCCAACGCCCTGGCCGGCGCCCTGGACGCGGCCGGGTTCCAGCCTGCGGACCTGGGACCGGGGGGACGGGACATGACCCGGCTCGCCGCCTCGGATCCGGAGGTCTGGACCGATCTGTTGGAGTTCTCGGCGCCGGTGACCGGGACCGGACTCACCTCGGTGTCCCGGGCCCTGAACGTGGTGGCCGACCTCCTGGCCCGCAGGGACATGGACCGGATCGCCGAGTTCATGGAGCTCACCCGGAGCTGGAGCGGCGGCAGGCCGGCCGCGGGAGGGAGCGAATGATCCGGGTCCCCGGCGACAAGTCCATCAGCCACCGGGCGCTCCTCCTGGCGGCGCTGGGGTCCGGGACGAGTCGGCTCTCCGGGGTGCTCCCGGGCGCCGACTGCCGGAGCACCGCCCGGATCCTTCGCCAACTGGGGGTGGCCGTTCCGCGCCTTCCGGACGACGGGAGTCCGTTCGAGGTCGAGGGTGTAGGCCTCCGGGGCATGGAGGCGCCGGCGTCGGTGCTGGACTGCGGCAACTCGGGGACCACCGCCCGACTCCTCCTGGGGCTCTTGAGCGGCCTCTCGGTGGAGGCCGCCCTCACCGGCGACGACTCGCTTCGGACCCGTCCCATGGCCCGGGTCACCGAGCCCCTGACCCGGGCCGGCGCCCGCTTTCGGGAGGAAGGCAAGCCCGGGCGGCTTCCGATCCGGATTCTGGGGCCGCCCCGGGAGCCCATCCGGCATCGGTCCACAGTGGCAAGTGCCCAGGTGAAGAGCGCCCTCCTCCTGGCGGGGTTGGGAGCCGGGCTCGAGGTGGAAGTGGTGGAGCCGGTGCCCTCCCGGGACCACTCCGAGCGGATGCTGCGGCGGGTGGGGGTGGGGGTCCGGAGTTCGGGCGAGGCGCCGCATGAGGTGGCGCTGGCCCAGGTGCCGGGATCGCTGGACTCCCTGGATCTGCAGGTGCCCGGCGACATCTCCTCGGCGGCCTTTCTCCTGGTCCTGGGGCTCCTGGGGGGCCGGTCGGTGGAGATTGCCAATGTGGGGCTGAACCCCACCCGGACCGGGATCCTGGGCGTGCTGGAGCGGATGGGTGCGGAGCTGGGCCGGGAGAACCTCCGGGAGACGGACGATCCGGCAGGGGAGCCGGCAGGGGACCTGACGGCCCGGCCCACCTCGCTCAGGGGCGTGGAGGTGGAGGGCCCCGAGATCCCCTCCCTCATCGACGAGATCCCGGTGCTGGCGGTGGCGGCGGCCCGGGCCCGTGGGACGACGGTCATCCGGGACGCCGCCGAGCTCCGGGTCAAGGAGTCGGACCGACTGCGGGCGCTGGCCGTGAACCTGGCCGAGGTGGGGGTGGAGGTGGAGGAGCTTCCTGACGGGCTGGTCATCGAGGGTTCGGACCGGCCGCTGGAGGGCCGGGTCCGGAGCTTTCACGACCACCGGATCGCCATGGCATTCGGTGTGCTGGGCGCCTTGCCGGAAAACAACATCGAGCTGGACGACCGGAGCGTGGTGGATGTGAGCTTCCCCGGCTTCTGGGAGCTGCTGGACGGGTTCGCAGGGTCCGCCGGAGGAGGGGCCGCAACCCGTCCGGGATCGCCCGCCCGTCCGGGATCGCCCGCCCGCCCGGAGCCGTCGTCCCCCCCGCGCCCGGTGGTGACCATCGACGGTCCGGCGGGATCGGGGAAGTCCACCACCGCCCGAGCGGTGGCCCAGCGGCTGGGCTTCCGGCACCTGGACTCAGGCGCCCTCTACCGGGCGGCCACCCTGGCGCTCCAGCGCTCGGGGATTCCCGAGGGGGAGTGGAGCGATCGGGGGATCGAGCACCTGCAACAGCTCGAGATCACCCTGACCCCGGCCGACAGCGGCTTCGATGTCCGGATCGATGGGGAGTCGCAGGGAGAGGCGCTCCGCTCGGCCGAAGTCACGGCCCGGGTGGCCCGGGTGGCGGCCATCCCCGAAGTGCGGACGCTGATCCTGGAGCCTCTTCGGCGTGTCGCCGGCCTGGGGGGGGTGGTGGCCGACGGCCGGGACATGGGAAGCGTGGTTCTCCCCGACGCCGACCTGAAGGTCTACCTGACCGCCTCGCTGGCGGAACGGGCCCGTCGTCGGCTCCTGCAGGAGGGGGTGCAGCCCGACGCTGCCCGGCTGGAGGAAGAGGCCCGGCAGTTGGCCGAACGGGACGCGGCGGACCGCAGCCGACCGGTGGCGCCCCTCCGGCGCCCCCCGGACGCGGTGTCGGTGGACACCACCGGGCTCGCCTTCTCCGCCCAGGTGGACCGGATCGTTGAAGAGGTGAAAGCTGCCATCCCAGACTTGACCGAACCTACCATCGACCGGTAACTTGAATGTCTCCCCTTTGGAGGGCGGCCCCTTCGGGGGCCTTTTCTTCGTGGGGAGATGAGTGATCGAGATCAATTTTCAACCAGGGCACCTGCCCGCAGGCCTTCTCCCGACCTCTCCGGCCGGGGAAGAGACATCACCGGTTCTTCATGAGCGATCAATCCGACCCCACACAGCCCTCCTCGTCCACCACCGATCCGGAACTTGCCGAGATGGTGGACGACCCCTCCGCCGTTCTCACCGTGGATCCCGATGAGGTAGACAAGGAGCCCCCGCGGGTGGGGGTGTCCCCCGAACTCTCCATGGATCCGTACGGAGACGAGGATCTGGATGTCTCCCGGGACGACTTCGAGTCTCTCCTGGCGGACTTCTCGGACGACCTGCAGGACGTACGGGAAGGGGAGATCGTCAAGGCCCGGGTCCTCCAGAAGACCGAGACCGCGGTGATCCTGGAGTTCGGGTTCAAGAGCGAAGGGTCGGTGCCCCTGGACGAGTTCAAGGAGCCCGAGACGCTCGAGGTGGGCGATGAGGTCGAGGTTCTCCTGGAGAGCCTGGAAGACGACGACGGCGTGGTCGTCCTCTCAAAGCGCAAGGCCGACTTCCTGCGGGTGTGGGAGAAGATCAAGGAGGCCCACGAGGCCGACCGCCCCGTGAAGGGCACCCTGGCCCGGAAGATCAAGGGCGGCGTCACGGTGGATCTCATGGGCGTCGACGCCTTCCTCCCCGGCTCGCAGATCGCGCTCCGACGGGTCCCGAACATCGAGGACCTCATCGGCGAGTCGTACAAGTTCAAGATCATCAAGCTGAACAAGCGGCGGCGCAACATCGTGGTCTCGCGCCGGGTGATTCTGGAGGCCGAGCGGGAGCGGAAGCGGGATCTGCTGGTGAAGGAGCTCCTGGTGGGCCAGGTTCGCGAGGGTACGGTGAAGAACATCACCGACTTCGGTGCTTTCATCGACCTGGGCGGGCTGGACGGCCTGCTCCACATCACCGACATGTCGTGGGGCCGGGTGGGCCATCCCTCCGAGGTGGTGGACATCGGCGAGGCCCTGGACGTCAAGGTGCTGGACATCGACTGGGACCGGGAGCGGATCTCCCTGGGCCTCAAGCAGCTCCTCCCCTATCCCTGGACCGACATCGACAAGAAGTACCCGGTGGGCTCCCGGGCCAAGGGGAAGGTGGTCTCCATTACGAACTACGGTGCCTTCGTGGAGCTGGAGAAGGGCGTGGAGGGCCTGGTCCACATCTCGGAGATGTCATGGACCCGCAACATCCGCCACCCCTCCAAGCTGGTCTCCATCGGCGACGAGATCGAGGCCGTGGTCCTGAACGTGGACCCGGAGGAGGAGAAGATCTCGCTGGGGATGAAGCAGATCGACGAGGATCCATGGCTCTCGCTCCCCATGAAGTATCCGGCCGGTACCCGCATCACGGGCAAGGTCCGGAACCTGACGTCGTTCGGCGCCTTCGTGGAGATCGAGCCCGGGATCGACGGGCTGGTCCACGTCTCGGACATGAGCTGGACGCGCCGGGTGGAGCATCCCTCGGAGATCGTGCAGAAGGGCCAGGACCTGGAAGTCCTGATCCTGGACATCGATGCCGAGTCGAAGCGGATCTCTTTGGGCATGAAGCAGCTCGAGGACGACCCGTGGCCCGGCATCGCCCAGCGGTTCGCGCCGGGCGTGGAGTGGGAAGGCAAGGTGGCCCGTGTCCAGGACAAGGGAATCGTGGTGGACCTGGGCGACGACATCGAGGGCTTCGTGCCCGCCTCCCACTGCGCGGTCGAGAACGTGGATCGCCTGGAGGAGTACTACGAGGAGGCAGATCCGGTGGACCTCCGCGTGCTGGAGTCGGATGCGGCCAACCGCAGGATCGTCCTCGAGGTGATCACCCCGCCGGAGCGGAAGGCGGCCAAGGAGGAGGAGCCCGAGGAGGGCGCCGAGCCCGAGGCTGAGGTTGAGGCTGAGGCCGAGGCTGAGACCGAGGCTGAGGCTGAGCCCGAGGCTGACGAGGAGACGGAGGCCGAGGCCGACGAAGGGACCGAAGTCGAAGCCGAAGCGGTAGAAGCCGAGGACGAGGCGGAGGTCGACGCGGAGGCGGAGCCCGAGCCCGAAGTCGAGGCGGAGGCGGAGCCCGAAGCTGAAGCCGAAGTCGAGGAGGAGACCCCCGAGGCCGAGGCGGACGTCGCCGAGGCTGAGGACGAAGCTGCCGAGCCCGAGGTTGCCGAAACCGAGGCCACCGAAGCCGACGAGGACACGGACGACGAGACCACGGCCGAGGCGGAGGACGAAGTGGTCGAGGACGAGGACGAGGAAGCAGTCGCGGCCGAGGCCAAGAAGCCTGAAGGCGGGGAGGCCTGAATCCACTCTTGGGAGGATCACCCACAGTGACGACGGATTCCGTAGATCCGCGACGAGGCCGTCCCATCGCAGCACCGGTGGGGCGGCTTCGTGGCGTCGTGCCGGTCCTGGCCCTCCTGGTGGCCGTGGCCACAGGGTGCCAGTTGGGCGAAGGTCCCTCTCCCGCGGCGCCGCCGACCCCGGAGCCGGCGGTGCTGGAGGGACCGGCGCTGGCCGATGGGCCCACCGATGAGGCCGAGGCCCGGGTCCGGAGCGCAGCTCAACTCATGGGCGAGGCCCGGGCGGCGCTGGACGCCGGCAACCCCGACGAAGCCCTCCAGGCAGCCGAGGAGATCGAGGCGCAGTACGCCGACGTGCCCGGGACCCTGGAGGCCCTCTGGCTGCAGGCCCGGGCCCACCGGGAGCTGGAGGCGTGGGAGGCGGCGGACGGCGCCGTGGACCGGTTCCTGGCGCGGGGACCCGGCACCGAGGAGGAACGGGTCCAGGGCCTTCTGCTCCGGGCCGACGTCCGGATCTCCGGCGGCCTGGACGGCGGCCTCGAGTCCCTCTTCCAGCTCCCCGATGACGCATCCGAATCGATCCTGGAGTCGGCCGAGGCCCTGGCTGTGGAGACCGCCGACGCCATGACGCTTCCGGTCCTCCGGGATCTCCTGGACGAGGCGCCCCGGCACCCCCGGCTGTACCCGGCCTTCCAGGTGGAGATGGCGGTGCGGCGGGCGCTGATGGGCGACATGGAGCGAAGCCGGGAGCTGGCGTCGGCCGCCCTGGAGCTCTCGCCGGGGCCGGCGGTGGCCGAGCGGGCCCGGAACCTGGCCGCAGGCCGGCTCGACGATCTGGATCTGGAGATGGTGTCCCTGGGGGCGCTCCTCTCCGAGGGCGGACCACCCTCGCTCCGGAACCTCTCGCAGGAGATCCGTGAGGGGATCGAGGTGGCCCTCGCCGACGCCGAGGGCCAGGGGCTTCCCGTCCGCTTCCAGGTCATGGACGACCAGGCGTCTCCTGGCGAGGTGGCCCGCCTGGTGCGTGAGCTCGAGCAGGGGGGCGCCGCGGGCATGCTGGGGCCGCTGGACGAGCGGGGGCTCCAAGCGGCGGCGGAGGCCCGCCAGGGGGCCCTTCCCCTGATCTCCCCCACCGCGCGGGGCCTTCCGGCGGGTCGATCCAACGTCTTTTCCCTCACCGGCGTGGATCCCTCGGCGCCCCGGGCCCTGGCCCAGTTGGCCCGGGATGCAGGGGTGGGCGAGGTGGTCATCCTCCATCCCCGCACGCCGGAAATGGAGGAGGAGGCCCGGTTCTTCAGGGAGGCCTTCCAGGAGCGAGGCGGGCTGGTTCGCCGTACTCTCGTCTATCCGCCGGGGACCACCAGCTTTGCCGAGCCCTTCCAGGAAGTGGTCCGACTGGCGCCCCAGGGGCTGGTGCTCCTTCTGCCGCCGGACCAGGTGCAGATGGTGGCACCCCAGGTGGCCTACTTCGGAGTGGACGACCTGGAGATCACGCTCCTGGGCAATGAGGTCTGGAGCACGCCCGCCGTGCTGGAGGAGGTGAACCCCCGGCACACCGACGGAGTCCTCACTGTGTCGGCCGGCGGCGGGGCGGGACGCTTCGGCCCGGGGTGGGACGACTTCGTGGACCGCTACGAGCAACACTTCCAGCGGACCCTGCGCAGTCCGGTTCCGGCCCTGGGCTACGATGCCGCACGGCTCCTCATGCTCGCTGCCCGGGAGGGTGGGGGATCGCCGGAGGGAACGGCCGAGGCGCTGGACCGGATCCGGGACTTCCCCGGGGCCACCGGCCTCATCTCGGTGGTGGACGGACGGATCCAGCGGAGCTACACGCCGGTTCGTCTCCAGGGCCGCGAAGCCCTTCCCTTTCGTCCGTGATTGAATCGAATCGTCATCAGGAGCGCGCCGGTCCATGAGCATGGAAGCCCGTCTGAAGGAGCTGGAGCAACTCAGGGAGGAAGCGCTGAAGGGAGGGGGCGAACGCCGCCTGGAGGCCCAGCACGAGCGGGGCAAGCTATCGGCCCGTGAGCGGCTGGACCTGCTCCTGGACGAGGACTCGTTCGTGGAGCTGGACCGCTTTGTGACCCATCGCTCCACCGACTTCGGGCTCGAGGAGCAGAAGTTCCTGGGCGACGGGGTCGTGACGGGATACGGGACGATCCACGGGCGGCTGGTCTACGTCTTCAGCCAGGACTTCACCGTCTTCGGCGGATCGCTCTCGGGAGCCCACGCCGAGAAGATCGTGAAGCTCCAGGAGCTGGCGGTGAAGAACGGAGCACCCCTCATCGGACTGAACGACTCGGGGGGGGCCCGGATCCAGGAGGGCGTGGTCTCGCTGGGGGGCTACGCCGACATCTTCCTCCGCAACACCCTGGCCTCGGGGGTGGTGCCCCAGATCTCGGTGGTCCTGGGCCCGTGCGCAGGCGGGGCCGTCTACTCACCCGCCATCACCGACTTCGTCTACATGGTCCGGGGCACCAGCTACATGTTCGTCACCGGCCCCAACGTGGTGAAGACGGTAACCCACGAGGACATCGACATGGAGGGGCTGGGGGGCGCCGACGTCCACGCCTCCAAGTCGGGGGTGGCTCACTTCGCCCACGACTCGGAGCCCGAGAGCCTGGAGGCGGTCCGGGAGCTCTTCCACTTCATTCCTCAAAACAACACCGAGCGGGCGCCGGAGGGCTCAGGCGAGCCGCCGGCCGAGGGGGCGGCGGAAGAACTGCTGAATCTGGTGCCCGAGAACCCGAACAAGCCCTACGACGTGACCGAGGTCATCGAGCGGGTGGTGGACGGGGGACGCTTCTACCAGGTGCATGAGAACTATGCCGGGAACCTGGTGGTGGGGTTCGCCCACATGGGAGGCCACGCCGTGGGTGTGGTCGCCAACCAGCCCATCGTGCTGGCCGGGGTGCTGGACATCGATGCCTCGGTGAAGGGGGCCCGCTTCGTGCGCTTCTGCGATGCCTTCAACATCCCCCTGGTGGTCTTCGAGGACGTGCCCGGCTTCCTCCCCGGTGTGGGGCAGGAGCACGGGGGGATCATCCGGCACGGGGCCAAGCTCCTCTACGCCTTCAGCGAGGCCACGGTGCCCAAGCTCACCGTGATCACCCGGAAGGCCTACGGCGGCGCCTACGACGTCATGAACTCGAAGCACATCCGGGGCGACCTGAACCTGGCCTGGCCCATTGCCGAGATCGCGGTGATGGGGCCGAAGGGGGCGGTGGAGATCCTCTTCCGCAAG
>PWLA01000248.1 GCA_003559555.1 Gemmatimonadota bacterium
CCCTTCTCAGTGATCCCTGTACTTCTTCAACGGCCTCCCGGATCCAGGGCAGCTCCGTGTGGTATCGGATCCTCGTGCCCCGTGTAGGATTGCGCAGACGAGCCCCGAGGATCGGGGTGGAGCCGTCGCATCCCACGGACGTTGGGCGAGCCGCGAATGCTTCAAGCGGGCCAAAGGTAGGAAGGCAGAAGCGTCCGGCAAGCCGAATCCGGCTCCCGCTGCCCCTTCGACCCAACTTCCGCCCTGCCAGGCACTGGTTCTGGCGCACGAGTTGCGCCAGGCCGTAGGTTCGGAAAACCTTGATTCGGCATACGACTTTGGCTCCCTGGATCGGAAGTTCATGTCGAGCTGGATGGCTGTGAGCGGCGAAAGCCCGAGATTGCGGCGCCCTGCAGACCCGACCGGGGGCGAGATCTCCGATTCCAGAAACCCGGAAAGCGTGATGTCGCCTGAACCCCTCCCCAGCGGTGCCGATCTCGAACGGCTGCTCGAGATGGTCGAGATCGCCCAGTACGAGGACTTCTTCAGGGCGCTACCTTCCGATCTCGGCGAACGGCTGGGCATCGCGCTGCATCGCCAGGGCACAGTCCTCCGCCTTACCGCCTCCGGATACGATCATCCGATGTTCAACCGGGTCATGGGAGTGGGCCTGGATCCGGAGACCTCGGAGGAGGGCCCCGAGGACACGCTGGCTCGTGCCGCGGCACACTACGAAGCTGCCGGAGTCCGCCGCTGGATGCTCCAGCTCCTTCCGCACGTGGAACCCGATGGGTTCGCGGGAGCGGCGAGGCGCCACGGTGCCCTGCGCCTGCGAGGCTGGGCGAAGCATCTGGGACCCGCAGAAGTGGAGATTCACTCGCGGTCGGAGCTTCAGGTTGTACGCCTCGGCTCCGAGGCTGGGGTAGGGACACGAAGTGAGCCCTGGCTCGCCGACGCCTGGGCCGAGGTCGGAGTGCAGAATTTCGGTTTTCCCGTGCCGTTCGTTCGCTGGCTGAGGGGCCTGTACGGGCGACGGCGATGGCACCTGTATCTGGCTCTCGACGGCGAGACACCCGTGGCGACCGGCGCGCTGTTCCTCTCCGAGAGCGAAGTGGGACGCATCGGCCAGCTCACGTTCGCCGGCACCCTTCCCGGGTACCGTGGCCGGGGTGCCCAGTCCGCCCTCATTGCCCGCCGGGTCGAGGATGCCCGGGCCGCCGGAGCCCGATGGATCGTGAGTGAGACCGATGAAGAACGTCCGGACCGACCCAATCCAAGCACCCGCAACCTGATCCGACTCGGCTTCCCCGTAGCCTACGTTCGTGCGAACTGGGGCCCTCCGAAGCCGGAGGACTGAGTCATGCGAGAAACGGGATGGACGTGAGGCTGATGGGATGTCCGAGTGAGTATCTGAAGTGGGTTGGTAGGGTGCCCACGGCGCGCCTCGTTCCATCAGCGTACGGTCAACCAGGCTGGATCTGGGTGGGACTGAGCTGATGCATGCCAAGGACGATGATGGAGGGAGGCGATGGGCGATGCTGCTGGACCCATCTACGTAAGCGGATCTGCGTGGGGCGATGTTCTCATTGGCGTCGTCCTCTTCCTGGTCTCAGTTGCGCTGGCCTCCATCGGGCTTTTCTGGCCCCTGGTCCCGGCGCTGATCTGGTTTGCCGCATGCGGATTCGCATTCGTGACACTTCATCTCCGCGGGGGATCCGACGGACGCCCGGGGCGGGCCGCCACCGTCGTTCGGCTTCGCTCCCCCGGGACGGCGCTGAAATGGGTCGTGCTGGGAGCGGTGCCGATGTTGGTCTTCGGCCTGGCCGTCGGCGGGCTTCTCCAGCTTTGGACCGGGCCCGTTCACTCGCCCATCGCGCCGTCCGGACCCAACGAGCTGGAGGACCTGGCGAGCACCCGTAGCGGTTGGTTCGTCCTCACGGTCTACGCGGTCGTTCTGGCACCCCTGATCGAAGAGTTCTGCTTCCGGGGCTGGATCCAACGTCCGCTGGAAGGAAGGTTGGGGCCGCCGGTGGCCATCCTCTGCAGCGCAGCCGCCTTCGGCGTGGCTCACGTCTGGTATGGCCAGGTGGGATTTCTCCTCATGCCCTTCGCGCTGGGACTGCTGTGGGGAGGCGCCGTGTACCTGACCGGTTCCATCTGGACCGGGGTGGTGCTGCACGGAATCTGGAACGGGGTCCTGATGATGGTCGTGGGGTTCGCTGATGATCCGGGTGCCGTCTTCGTGCGGCCGGCATCTCCGGTGGAGGTTCTGGTCCTACTGCTGGCCGCAGTCGGAGCGGCCGTGGTGATGGGGTGGATCGCCGGCAGGCCGGCGATCGGTCACGGCGCCTCCCTTCGAAACATCGAGTCGTAGAGCTCGTAGGGTACCCCACAGGCCCATCTTCATTTCGGCCGCGCTGAACCCTCTCCGATTGGCACCTTCGAGGACGAGGACGACCCATGAGATCTGCACCACGGCTCACCTTCACCATGACCTTGATCACCGGACTTTTCCTGGCCGTGCCC
>PWLA01000254.1 GCA_003559555.1 Gemmatimonadota bacterium
AGGAGATCCACCACGGCCTGGAACTCGAGGGGTGGAAGGGTTGGAGCCGGAAGGCCTCCCGGCACCTCACCCACCACCTGCACGCCCACCGCCTGCAGGTCCAGTGCCCAGACGGCTCCGGCGGCCAGGATCACCAGGGCCAGCGCCCCGGGCACCGCCGGTGCCCAACGGCGCATCCCCACCAGGAGGAGGATGCCTCCCAGGCCCAGAGCCAGGGTCAACGGTTGAACGGCACCCAACTCGCTCGCCAGGGCCGCAACGATCCGGTGGACCTCGTGGCCGCTGGGCAGCTCCACACCCACCAGGTGTCGGAGCTGGCTGGCCCCGATTATGAGGGCGGCGGCGCTGGTGAAGCCGGCCAGGACCGGATGCGAGAGGAAGTTGGTGAGGAAGCCGAAACGCAGGAGGCCCATCCCCAGCTGGAGCACGCCCACCATGAGAGCCAGGAGGAGAGCCAGTTCCACGTACCGCTGGGGGTCGCCGTCGGCCAGGGGAGCCACCCCGGCAGCCACCAGGAGGGAGATGATGGCCACCGGCCCCACGGCCAACTGCCGGGAGCTGCCCATGAAGGCGTACACCACGATGGGAACCAGCGAGGCGTAGAGCCCATAGATGGGCGGCATCCCGGCGATGAGGGCGTACGCCATCCCCTGGGGGATGAGCATGACCCCCACGGTGAGCCCGGCGGAGAGGTCCGACCGCAGTCGCCTGCGGTCGTACCCCTCCAACTGGGCCAGTATGGGAAAGAGTTGACGAACCATGGTGTTCGACAGGAGGGAGCCTCAGGTCACGCCACGAGGCGGACCTCAGGCGACGGTGGCCGGGTCGTGGCTGGGCACCGGGGTCTCACCCTTCTCCACGTCCCCCACTTCCCGGTACTTCTCGAACGTCTCGTCGATGAAGCGGACGTCGTGCCCCTGGCGGGCCAGGTAGGCCGCGGCCACTGCCGAGCGTCCCCCTGCCGCGCAGTGCACCAGCAGGGTCCGGTCCTGGGGAATGCGCTCCCGGGCCAGCGAGGGGAGGCGGGTGTAGGAGGCGCTCACCGCACCGGGCACATGGCCGGAGGCGAACTCCGAGGCGAAGCGAACATCCACCACCGCCACGTCATCCCGGTCCCTGGCCTCGTGGAGCTCCTGGAAGGTCATCATCGGAATGGATGCCGTCTCACCGCCCCGATCGAAGTACCGGGTGAGGGTCTCGGGCGTCACGAAGGCGGGCAGGTTGTCATACCCGATCCGGACCAGGTCCCGGACAGCCTCCTCCACCCTCTCCTCTTCGATGATCAGGACGATGGGTGTGGTCTCGTCCTCCACCAGGGAGCCTACCGCCATGTTGAAGCTCCGGTTCATGGGTGCGTAGAGCGCGCCGGGCAGGTGGCGTCCCATGAAGGCCGTTCGATCCAGACGGGTGTCCGTGAAGAGGACTTCGCCGTCGGCCACCATCCGCTCCAGCTCGGTCACAGTGAGCCGACGGGGCCGGGGAAGTTGTCCCAGGAGCGGAACACCCCGATTGTTGTCCCTCTTCATGCGGGCAAAGTAGGTCTGGGGTTCGGGCTGGCCGGCCAGGATGGCGTCGACGAAGGCGTCCTCGCCCCGCTCGGCGGCGTTCAACGAGGCGTTGTAGAGCTTCTCGTAGCCCACAGTGGTCTGGGGAACCGCGCCCAGCTCCTTCCCGCACGTGGATCCGGCGCCGTGGGCGGGCCAGACCTGCACGTAATCCTCCAGCTCAGTGAAGCGGGGAAGGGAAGAGTAGAGCTGGCGGGCCGATGGCTCCTGCACTCCGTGCATGCCGGCGGCCTGCTCCAGGAGGTCCGGGCGTCCCAGATCCCCGACGAAGACGAAGTCGCCGGTGGCGATCCCGATAGGGGTGCTGGCGCCTCCACCGCGATCCACCAGGAGGTAGCTCAGGTGCTCGGGGGTGTGGCCAGGGGTATGGACGGCTCGGACCTCGATGCCTCCCACCTGAAAGGTGTCCCCGTCCTTCAGGAACTGGACATCGTAGTCGCCGCCCCGGGCCCAGTCGCTGGCCCACTCCTCGCCCCCCTCGTAGGAGAGATACGTCCGGGTGCCGAACTGCTCCGCGAACTCCCGGGCGCCGGAGAGGAAGTCGGCGTGGATGTGGGTCTCGGCCACGGCGGTGATCCGGAGGCCCTCGGCCTCGGCGGCCTGCACGTAGCGGTCAATGTCTCGCTCAGGGTCGATGATGAGGGCCTCGCCCGTCTGTTGGCAGCCCACCAGGTAGGCGTACTGCGCAAGCTTCTGATCGAAGAATTGGCGGAATAGCATGGTGTCCTCGTCGTTGGGGTGGGTAGTGCGTCTGGGTGTCGAGCTGCCTCAGTGGGGAAGATATGGCCGGAGTGCCGCGTAGGCCCAGGTGCCGGCCAGCGCCGAGACCAGGGCCACCGCCATCACGGTGATCCCGCTTCCCAACAAGGCGTAGATGGGACCGGGGCAGGCTCCCAGAAGAGCCCAGCCGGTCCCGAACAAGGTGCCGCCGATCCAGTAGCGGGCCCCTGGGATCCGGCTGTCGCCCCATTCCTTGGGCGAGAGCTGTACGCGCTCGCCGGTGAGGGTTCGCGGGTTCAGGCGTTTGATGATCTGAACCGAGATGACGCCCACCAGCACGGCGCTCCCGATGATCCCGTACATGTGGAAGCTCTGGAACCGAAACATCTCCTGGATGCGAAACCAGGAGATGACTTCGCTTTGCACGAAGACGACGCCCAGGAACGCTCCGATCAGGAGGTAGGCCAGCAGAAAGAGGGGCCGGTTCACCGCCGGCCGGGCGTGGTCGCGGGGGGCCGTTTGAGTCGCAGTGGTCGTGGTCATGACAGGATCAGGGGCAGAAGTCCGAAAGTTGCCAGGAGGCCGCCGGCGAAGAAGCCCAGCACGGCCACCAGCGAGGGAAGCTGCAGGTTGGCCATTCCGGAGATGGCGTGACCGCTCGTGCAGCCGCCGGCGTAGCGCGCCCCGAAGCCCACCAGGAAGCCGCCCCCGACAATGAGGATCAAGCTGGCGGGGCTCAGGAGGGCGCCCCACGAGAAGAGATCGTCCGGCACGAGACCCGAGAAGTCCTGTACGCCCAGGGCATGCAGGTCGCCACGGGTGGCTTCGGAGATGGACTGCCCGGCATCTGGGATCCCGATGAAGATGAGGGCCAGAAAGCCGCCCAGGACCACACCGGTCACAAAAGTGAGATTCCAGATTCCGGCGGAGCGCCAGTCATACCGGAGAAAATCGGGCTTCCACCGCCCGGGGCTCGGAGCGGCCGCGCACATGTGGCGGAGGCTCGAGGACACCCCGAACGGCCGGCCTCCCAGAAGGAGGACGAGGGGGACCACCAGCCCAAGGAGGGGCCCGGCCACATACCATGGCCAGGGGCCCAGGAGTGCTTCGAACATATCTGCCGTCCTGTTTAGGGTCCGATAGACAACTGTCAACGTAATCAACTTAATAGATAGATACTTCCGGTCAAGGGGCTGCGGACGTGTGCGGTGCAGGATCGGGCCCCGACGCCGGCCGACGCCGGGTGCCCGTCAGGTGCTCAGTACCGTCAGCTCGTCAGTACCGGTAGTGCTCCGGCTTGTACGGACCGTCCTTGGGTACGCCGATGTAGTCGGCCTGCTCCTCGCTGAGCTCGGTGAGGCGCACTCCAAGATGGTCCAGGTGGAGTCGGGCCACCTTCTCGTCCAGACGTTTCGGGAGGGTGTAGACCTTCAGGTCGTAGTCCTCGGCGTGTCGATGGAGCTCGATCTGCGCCATCACCTGGTTGGTGAAGGAAGCCGACATGACGAAGGATGGATGGCCCGTAGCGCATCCCAGGTTCAACAGCCGGCCCTCGGCCAGGACCAGCACGGAGTGGCCGTCGGGGAAGATGAACTCGTCGAGCTGCGGCTTGATGGTGTGCCGCTTCACATCCCCCTTCTTGAGGCCGGCCATGTCGATCTCATTGTCGAAGTGACCGATGTTGCCCACGATGGCCTTGTCCTTCATGCGGGCCATGTGGTCGGCGGTGATGATGTCCTTGTTCCCGGTGGCGGTGATGAAGATGTCAGCCGTCTCCACCACATCTTCGAGCCTGACGACCTGATAGCCCTCCATGGCCGCTTGCAGGGCACAGATGGGGTCGATCTCGGTGATCAGGACCCGAGCGCCCTGCCCCCGGAGGGCCTGAGCGCATCCCTTGCCCACGTCGCCGTATCCGCAGATCACCGCCACCTTGCCCGCCAGCATCACGTCGGTGGCCCGGAGGATCCCGTCGGTGAGGGAGTGCCGACACCCGTAGAGGTTGTCGAACTTGGACTTGGTCACCGAGTCGTTCACGTTGATGGCCGGAAAGAGCAGAGTACCGTCCTCCATCCGCTCGTACAGCCGGTGGACCCCGGTGGTGGTCTCTTCGGAGACCCCCCGGATCGCCGAAGCGGTCCGATTCCACTTTGTCGGGTCCTCGTCCCGAACCCGACGGAGGAGGTCCAGGATGACTCCCCACTCCTCCGGGTCGTTGTTCTCGTCGAACTCGGGGATTTCGCCGGCGTCCTCGAACTCCTTGCCCCGGTGGACCAGGAGCGTGGCGTCGCCGCCGTCGTCCAGGAGGAGGTTGGGTCCTCCGCCATCGGGCCAGGTGAGGGCCTGTTCGGTGCACCACCAGTACTCCTCCAGCGTCTCCCCCTTCCAGGCGAAGACCGGCACCCCCTGGGGATCGTCAGGTGTGCCGTCAGGCCCCACCACCACGGCGGCGGCGGCATGGTCCTGGGTGGAGAAGATGTTGCACGAGACCCATCGGATGTCCGCCCCCAGTTCCCGGAGGGTCTCGATGAGCACGGCGGTCTGCACGGTCATGTGGAGGGAGCCCATGATCCGCGCACCCTCCAGGGGGCGGGCGTCGGCGTACTCTTCCCGGAGCGCCATCAGCCCGGGCATCTCGAATTCGGCCAGGCGGATTTCGTCCCGTCCCAGCGTCGCCAGGCTCAGGTCCTTCACCTTGAAGGGCGGGCGATCGGTGGTGGTGGCGGTGGTGCTCGTTTCTCTTCCGACGGTAGCGGATTCCATGGTGTGCCTCGTGTGTATGCATGAGCCCGGCGTCGCCGGGAGCGTGTTCTGGTTGGTCCTGCGGTGCGCCCTCGACGCCGGAACCGGTCCTCGTTCAGCGGGGTCCTTCCGGTCCAGCCTACGAATACCTCGAAGCGGCCCCAGGGTGCCCTCCCGCCTCGGGTCCGAAGCCGTGCCGTTAACGAAGTCGATGCCACCGGCCTCTTCGGAGAAGTGGGACGGTGCGATTCGAGTCGGGTGGCGGACCTCCTTTGACTCCCCCGCCGCCGTCGCTGTGATCCTTCCCGAACCGGCCCGAGACCAGAATGCGACTGCGAGTTTCAGGGGGCTGGCCCCCCGTCCTGGTGGCCCTGGTCCTGGGCCTCGCGCTCCTCCCCGGAGCGCTGGAGGCCCAGCAGGCCGACCTGATCACGGGCCAGGTGACCCGGGCCGATGGCACACCCATCCCGGGGGCTCGGGTGGAGGTGGTCTCGGCTGAGCTCGAGACCACGCGCTCCACCGTCACCGACGGACGGGGCCGCTACACGATCCTCTTTCCCGACGGCGGCGGGTTGTACGTGGTTCGGGTCTCCTTCCTGGGCAAGGCCGATGCCGTCCTGACGGTGATGCGGCGAGGTGAGGAGGAGCTGCTGATGCAGGACGTGGCCATGCAACCCGAGGCCATCGTCCTGGAGGGCGTCGAGGTGCGAGTGCGAGGAGGCACCCCGGGTCAGGGCGGAACCGGAGAGCAGTCGGTGGACCTCTCGCAGGACCTTCTGAATCGGCTCCCTCTGGCGGATCTGGATCCGGCCACCGTGGCCCTCCTGGTCGCCGGCGTGGTGGCCACCGAGCTGGATTCGATCAGCGGACAGATGGGGTTCTCGGTGGGCGGCATGGACGACCTCCTGAACCAGATCACCCTGGACGGCATCGACCTGGGCCCCGACGGGCTGGGTGTTCCGGAGGAGGGAGTGCGTCGGACGCAGGTCACCACCAACACCTTCGACGTCTCCCGGGGCGGATTCGCCGGTGGCCAGGTGAACATGACCTCGGCCCGGGGCTCGAATCGGTCCGGGGGCGCCTTCTCCTACCGCCTGGATGACGACGCCCTCCAGATGAGCTCGGCGGCCACCACCAACGCCTTCACCCGCCAGAACTTCGGCGGAAGCTGGGGTGGGCCCATCGTCTCGAATCAGCTCTTCTACAACGCCTCGTTCCAGATCCAGCAGAATCGGAACCACCGCTTTGCACTGAGCCCGGACGACCCCCTCTCGGCCCAGCGATCCGGGGTGGCGTTGGACTCGGTGGCCCGCTTCATCGACATTCTGGAAGGCGCCCATGCCCTGCCGGCTCTGGGGCACACCGGGTCCTACGACCAGGTCTCCAGGGACCTCCGGCTCTCGGGCAGGATGGACTGGAACGTGGCCCAGAGCTCGGCCGGGTCCCACAGCCTCTCCACCCGGGTGAACCTGAACCTGAGCGGACAGGACAGCACCCGCATCAGCGCCCTGGACCTGGCGGAGCGCGGCGGCGACATGGAGCGGGACAACCAGCTCCTGGCCATGACCCTGAGCTCCCGCTTCCGGACGAGCTGGACACACCGGATCACCGCTTCGGCCCGGAGAAGCACCAACGAGTCGGTTCCCTTCACCGAGATGCCCGAAGGTCGGGTCCGGGTAACCTCGGAGTGGGAGGACGGGCTCCGGGATGCCCGGACCCTCTCCTTTGGAGGGAACCGGAACATGCCCACCGAGGCTCGCAGCACCGACCTTCAGCTCTCCAACGAGCTGTCCTTTCTGCAGCCGGTGGGCTCGCATCTGCACCGGATCAAGGCCGGGGGCTCGATCCAGCGCGAACGGAGCGTGAACCGCTCCAGCGACAATCTCTTCGGGTCCTTCAGCTACGCGTCCCTGGACGATTTCGAGGCCAATCTGCCGGACCGATTCGAACGAACCCTCACCCAGCGGGAGTCCTCCACCGAGCGGGTGAACGCCGGCCTCTTCCTGGGCGACACGTGGCGGATCAGCCAGCCCCTGGAGCTCACCCTGGGGGTGCGTTGGGACTACTCGGCGCTGAACGAGCGGCCCGAATACAATCCGGCCGTGGAGGCCGCCTTCGGGCGCCGCACCGACGTGCGCCCCGCCGCTGCGGGGGTGAGTCCCCGGATCGGCTTCAGCTACCAGCTCGACTCCGGGTCGTCCGGGCTTCAGCTCCCCGGCATGGGCCGATCCCTCTCCGGGGGCCTGGGCGTGTTCGCCGGCCGGGCTCCGGTTCAGGTCTTCAGCCAGGCCTACCGCCAAACCGGACTCCCAAGCGCCGAGCAGCGGCTGGTCTGCATCGGCGATGCGGTCCCCATCCCGGACTGGACGCTCTACGGTCAGAGTCCCGCGTCCATTCCAGAGGTCTGTGCCGACGGTGAGCTGGGCACCCCGCCCGGCTTCTCCTCCAGGGCGCCGAACGTGACCCTCATGGCCCAGGACCAGCGGCTGCCGTCATCCCTCAGGGCCGACCTGGGGTACCGCACCCAGCTTCTGGACCGACTTCCGGTGACCCTCCGCTACACCTACTCCCGGGGATTCGGGCTCTGGGGTTACCGGGACATCAACCTGGACGAGTCCCGGAGCTTCGAGCTGGCCGGAGAGGGACGGCCCTTCTTCGGCGATCCCACCCAGATCGTGCCCAGGACGGGCGCCGTGTCGTCGGCAGGGTCCCGCCTGGACGGCGAGTTCGGCAACGTCTTCGAGGTGATCTCGGACCTGGGCTCGGCCTCGCACCAGTTCTCCGTCCAGCTCATGGGGGCCCTTTCGCCCAGCACCACGGCCATGGCCAACTACACCCTGGGCTACGCCCGGGACGAAGGATCGGCCGGGGGCGGGATGGGCCGCTTCGGGGGCGGTGGGGGAGGGCTGCTTCCCCCCACTGCAGCCGGCCCCAACGACCGGGAGTGGGCCACCTCCAGCAACGATCGGCGGCATTCGCTGAACCTGACCCTCTCCCACGCTTTCCGCCCCGACGTCCAGGTGTCCCTCCTGGGCCGGGTGTCCTCGGGGACGCCCTTCACCCCCATGGTGAACCGGGACATCAGCGGAGACGGCCTTCGCAACAACCGGGCCTTCGTCTTCGATCCTGCCACCGCCGCCGATCCGGAGGTGGCCCTGGGGATGGAGCGGCTCCTGGACTCGGCGCCGGCCAGGGTGGTGAGCTGTCTGGAAGGGCAGCTGGGAAGAATTGCGGACCGGAACAGCTGTCGCAACGGGTGGACCCAGTCGCTGGACCTGCGGGTGAGCCTACGGCCCGAGCTTCCGAGGCTGGATCGCCGACTCACCGTCTCGCTGGACGCCAACAACGTCCTCACCGGGCTCGATCAACTGGTGAACGGAAGCCAGGAAATGCGGGGATGGGGCGCGGGAGGACGGGCCGACCCCACCCTCCTGCAGGTCACCGGCTTCGATGCCGACACCCGGAGCTTCAGCTACCAGGTGAACGAATCCTTCGGCCAGGACCGGCGGGGGGTGAATGCCCTCAGGAATCCCTTCGCCATCCGGATCTCGGCTCGGGTGGCCCTTGGGGGACTGCCGGGGCGAAACAACCGGGGCTTCGGCGCTTCGGGTGGAGGTGGATTCAGCGGCATGGGGGGCGCGTTCATGGGTGGTGGTCGTATGGGTGGAGGCATGGGCGGGACGTTCGGAGGAGGTGGCCGGGGCGGCTTTGCCGGTGCAGCGTCGGAAGGCGCCGCCGGGATCGGCCAGCTCCTGGGCGCTGTCCTCCGGGGCGAGACCCCGGATGTCCAGGAGGTGCTGGACGGGCTACTTCCGAACCCGGCTCGCACGGTGCTCGAGATGGCGGACACCTTGGCCCTGAGCCCGGACCAGCGGGACGGGGTGGGCCGGATCGCCGATGCACTGGACGAGGGCCACCGGGAGCGGCGGGATGTCATGGCCCCGGTCGTGGAGGAGCTTCTGAGTGAGCTCGGGGGGACTGCGGAGCGAGGGGGCGGCGGCGGGGCCCGGGGGGCCCTGGCCGGGCTGGGTGCCCTCCAGGGAGTCCAGCGGGAGCTGACACCTCAGCTGACGGAGGCCAGGGACGAGATCCGGGAGGCCATGGTCCAGGTCCGGGAGATCCTGACTCCGGTGCAGTGGGAGGAGCTTCCGCCGGAACTCCGAAATGCCGGGACTACGGTGCCGGTGGAGGAGCGGGGCGAAGGACCCCGAAGGAGACCGCCCGGAGGAGGTTGATCAGACCGGCAGGACCATGGTGTCGTATGCGAAGCGGATGGCGGGGCCCCCGTCCGCCTCCACCCGTGCCTCGAGGCGAAGGAGGGCGTCGTGGTCCAGCCCATCGGGCTCCTCGATGTGGGTGAGCACCGTGAGGCGGGCGTCCAGTCCCCTCACGATGTCCAGGGTCTCGCGGAAGGTGGCTTCGGTGCGCAGGACGGGATGCTCGGCCGGGATTTGCCGCCGGCCCGAGAAGGGATCGTATTCCACGACGCCCATGGGGAGCACGGCCAGGTCCAGGGGACCGAGCCAGCCCGGAGGCTCCCATCCCACCAGCTCATCCGGGGCCAGGAGAACCCGGGGTCCCTCCTCCTCCTCGATCAGGAAGGCGTAGACGTAGTCTTCAGCCAGCGGAAAGGGGTGCACGGTCCACTTCCCCAGCTCCAGCGAGTCGCCTTCCTCCAGATCCACGATCCGGATCATCTCCTGGGTCTCCAGGAAGGCCAAGTGCTCTTGTGTGCCCAGGTGGCTGGCCATGTCGCTGCGGACGCTTCCGGGAAAGTAGACGGGGGTGGGGCGGGCCGTCCGGGGCCAGCTTCTGAAATCCCGGTTCATCTGCCACACCCGCAGACCCATGACGTGGTCCGGGTGCCAGTGGGAGTAGATTCCGGCGGCCACCTGGCGAATGCCGGAGCGGGCGAGCTGGAAGGCCGACTCTTCCGGGGTGTCCACCAGGAGATCCGGGCCGTGCACGAAGAGGGAGGGGCCCGTCCTCTGGTGGGGCGGTCCCAGCTCCCGGGCCTTCTGACACAACGGACAGAAGCAGAGCGGGCGAGG
>PWLA01000233.1 GCA_003559555.1 Gemmatimonadota bacterium
ACGCCCCCGGGCAGCGAAGCGATCCGCAGGAGGGTGAAGGTCACCCGGTTCCGGTAGCGGAACTCCCGGGGCGAGGCGTAACCCTCCACCTCGGGCAGCTCCTCCCGTCCACCGATCCGCTCCAGGGCGTCGGTGACGAGCTGGCTCTTGGCCTGGAGCTGGGCTCCGTACTCCAGGTGCTCCAGGGTGCAACCGCCGCAGCGCTCGTAGTGGGGACAGGCGGGCTCGCGCCGGTTGGGTCCCGGACTCAGAACTTCCAGCAGGCGAGCCCGGGTCCACCGCTTCTTGACCGTGGTCATCTGCACCCGGACCCGGTCTCCCGGCGCCGTCCGGTGGACGAAGACCACACGTCCGTCCGGCACCCGGCCCACACCTGCGCCCCGGGCTCCGATGGTGTCCACCTCCACCTCCACGTGATCGTCGGCCTTCAGCTCGGGTCCGGTCTCGCCCGTATCGGCAGCGCCCGATCCCGCGCCGTCGGGCTCCACGTCGTCGCGCTCCACTCCGCCCGATCCCGCACCGTCGGACTCCACCTCAGCCGCTCCCCGCCCAGGGACGCGTTGCCGTCTGCCAGCGACTAAGGGCGCGCCCCTCCCCTCCCTTCCCGATGCGGGGCGGGGTGAGCCGACGACGACGCTCCGCCTCGAGGAGGGCCGCCAGCGCCGCCGCCGTCCGGGGATCCCTCCCCTCGGCGCCCGGTTCCTCCTCGGCCACCAGCGCCGGGTGCTCCTCCAGGTACCGGATGCTCAGGTCTCCGGCCCGGAAGTCCGGCTCGGCCATGACCCTCCGGTGAAAGTCCCGGCAGGTCTCCACCCCGTCCACCGTCAGCTCCGCCAGGGCCCGGGACATCCGGGCCACCGCCTGCGCCCGGTCCGGGGCGTGCACGATGAGCTTGCCCAGGAGTGGGTCGTAGTGGAGTCCCACCTCGAAGCCCTGGCCGATGCCCCCGTCCCAGCGCACCCCGGGCCCCGACGGAATCTCCAGGTAGCGGATGCGGCCGGTGGAGGGGAGGAAGCCTTCCTCGGGCAGCTCCGACGTGATCCGGCACTCGATGCTGTGGCCCGTCCAGGTGACCTCCTCCTGGGTGAGCGAGAGCGGCTCCCCGCCGGCCACCCGGAGCTGCTCCCGGACCAGGTCCACGCCGGTGACCATCTCGGTGACCGGATGCTCCACCTGGATCCGGGTGTTCATCTCCAGAAAGAAGAAGTCGCCGTCCTGGTAGAGGAACTCCACCGTGCCCGCCCCCCGGTACGACACTGCCTGAGCGGCTCGGACGGCGGCGGTGCCCATCTCCTCCCGCTCCTGGGGGGTGAGGACCGCCGACGGCGCCTCTTCCACCAGCTTCTGGTGGCGACGCTGGATGGAGCACTCCCGCTCCCCCAGGTGGATCACCGATCCGTGGGTGTCGCCCAGGAGCTGGATCTCGATGTGGCGCGGTCGGTCCAGGTAGCGCTCCAGGTAGACGGCCTCGTCGCCGAAGGCCCCCTTCGCCTCCCTGCGGGCCGCCTCCAGGGCCCGGGGAAGCTCCTCCTCGGAGGTCACCACCCGCATCCCCTTCCCTCCTCCCCCTGCCGCGGCCTTCAGGAGCACGGGAAGACCCATGCGGCGAGCTTCCTCCAGGGCCGCCTCCGGATCCCTCAGGGGCTCCACGGTTCCGGGGACGATGGGGACGCCGGCCTCCTGCATCCGGCGGCGGGCCTCGGTCTTGTCGCCCATGGCCTGGATGGTCTCGGCCGTCGGCCCCACGAAGACGAAGCCCGCCTCCTCCACCGCTGCCGCGAAATGGGCCCGCTCGGCCAGGAACCCGTAGCCCGGGTGAACCGCGTCCACCTCCGCCTCCCGGGCCACCTCCAGGAGTCGCTCCACCTTCAGGTAGCTCTCGGCGGAGGGGGCAGGGCCCAGCAGGTGGGCCTCGTCGGCCAGAAGCACGTGGGGCGACTGCCGGTCGGCCTCGGAGTAGACCGCGACGCTCCGGATGCCCATCTCGCGGCAGGCCCGGATGATGCGCACGGCGATCTCACCCCGGTTGGCGATGAGGACGGACTGGATCAAGGAGGAAGCTCCTGGGTCGGGGGCTGGAGGTTCGGATCGCGGACGGAGGAAGGGCGCGTCCTCCCTTCCCTTCCAAGGCCTCAAACGTAGGCAGCCGTGCCCGGGAGTGGAAGGACGGGGGTGTGGGGCGGGCGCGGGACCACCCTCACCGGGTCTCCGCCGTCCCGAGCAGATCTCCGGGCCCGAGAAGGCGGAGGTGCGGATCCGTTTCCGCAAGACGCTCCAGGTCGTCGGTGAAGCCGGAGCATGAGCAAAGCAGGTGAACGTGATGTTCCTGCTGGCCGGCGTAGTACGGCGTCCGGCCCGTGGCATCCCGCAGGCGTTCGAGCACGCTCACGCCCACCGGGGCACGCCACCACTTGCACTCGCCCGAGAACGGAGTGCCGTCGAGGAGTCGTCCCGCCACATCGATGTCGAAGTCCTTGCCCCATATCTGTCCTACCTCCCG
>PWLA01000232.1 GCA_003559555.1 Gemmatimonadota bacterium
CATAGCGTGTAGCCCCCGTAGGACGGAGGACGAAGTTCGTTGAACCAATCGTCGCCCGACTCCGGCAAGACCGGTTGGCCTGGGGCCGATCTCGTCCGGGCATAGAACGTCCGGGGCGCGCCGTCTCCGAGATCCAGGACGAACCGGTAGGTACCGGCCACCGGGACCTCCAGCCGTCGCACCTCCACGTTGGTGATGTACCGGAGGTTCCGGCGGATCATGTCGTTTGCGGGCCCCTGCTGCGCCAGCTCCGGGTTCTGGCGTGCCCACTCCAGCATAGGCGCGACGGCCGCCTCCGCGTCAGCCTCGCGGTCGGCTTGCCGGGGAAGGACGTGATGGAACCGGAAGGCGTCGTCGATTCCCATGAGAGGGGGCAGAGTGTAGCGAGCCCGGCGCGGAAAGGGCTGGCTGTAGGGCTGATGGAAATCGGCCGTGGGCACGCCGTCCACCCAGTGCTCCGGGTCTCGCAGGGTGGCGTACATCAGCCCACGCTCCCCCACCTCCAGGAATCGCGCGCTCCGCTGCCACGGTACGGATCGACACGCGGGGCCGTAGTCCCAGGGGACGAGGATGAGGCGCTCCGCATCGTCTGGTAGCTGCCTCGCGGCCTCGCCGGCCGCCTGTTCGAGACGGACGACCTGGGCCCACCGGGGACCTTCGGTGGCCGGGTGGTCCAGGTCGTCCAGGTCGTCCAGCGGCTGGCCACCAACCCTCAGGGCCCCGGACCAGCCCGCGTCCACCGTGTCCGGCAGCGCCGTGAAGAGGAAGTAGAACTCCGGTTGTACGGGAGAGAACGTTCCCTTGGAGCACGCACCGAGGGAGGCGGGGCCCACCATCGACAGCAGGGCCGCCACGAGGAGGGAGGCGGGAAGTGTGAAACGCAGGCGGAGGCCGGCGTCGTGTCGCGAGTCCTCGATGCGGACCCACAGCGCCGCCACTCCTTCACGTAGCTGGCCAGGGTTCATGGTTTTCGCGTCGGCTTCAGGTCTCTGCAGAAGTGCTGCCGGGGCGTCGGAATGGCCGGCCCGTTCAACCGGCGCCCAGCACCGCCGCCAGTTCCCCGTCCACCCAGGCCAGGTCCGCATCGTGCAGCACCCGCTGATCGTCGGGGAGCGGCCCGGTGACCCCCACCCGCAGATAGTCTCCAGTGAGGGCCGTGCGGCCCTCTCCCTCCAGCACCACCCGAGCCCGGTCTCCGGCCCGGTCCCGTCGGTACGCCTCCCCCTTGACCTGCACCCGCTCCCGCAGATCCCGGCTCCTCTCCCCGGCCACCCGCTCGGGGACCGGCATCTCTTCCACCAGATCGGCCGCCACCGTCCCCTCCCGAGGAGAGAATGGAAAGACATGCAGATAGGTGTACGGGAGCTCCTCCACCAGCTCCACCGTCTGCCGGTGATCCTCCTCCGTCTCTCCCGGGAACCCGGTGATGATGTCGGCCCCCAGCCCCAGGACCGGCATCCGGTCCACGATCTGGAGTGCCCGCTCCCGGTACATCTCCCGGGTATGCCAGCGTCGCATGCGGCGGAGGACCGGGTCGGCGCCACTCTGCATGGGCATGTGGAGATGTGGGGCCACGCGCCCGTCGGAATCGGCCAGCAGCTCCAGGAGCAGGTCGTCCACCTCGGTGGCCTCCACGCTTCCGAGGCGGAAGCGGACGTCGGGGACCCGGTCCAGGAGCCGGGCGAGCAGGCGCGCGAGCGTCCAGGCACCGCCGGCGCCCTCCGTCAGGTCCCGGCCGTAGTGTCCGATATGGATTCCGGTGAGAACGAGTTCCGGATGAACCCGGGCCAGCGTACGGGCTTCCTCCACCACCTGGGCCGGCTTCCGGGATCGGCTGGCTCCCCGGGCCAGGCGCGTGGCACAGAAGGCGCACTTCCGGTCGCATCCATCCTGGATCTTGAGCCAGCCCCGGGTGGCGCCGTCGCGACGGAGGAGGATCTCTCCACCCACCGGCTCCCGGTCCATCTCCGCCAGGGAGCGCCTCCGGGTCCCGAGCTGGACCAGGGTGGGTCCGTTGGACGGCTCCAGGACGGCCCGGGCCACCTCGGTGGGATCGTGCCCCGGAATGACCGCCGCCGTCTCGTCCATGGCAGCGTACTCGCTGGCCCGGAGGGCGGCGGAGCAACCCGCCACCACCACCCGGAGGTCGGGCCGCTCCCGGCGAATCCGGCGGATGAAGCGTCGGGCCTGGGCATCGGCCTGGTTGGTGACGGTGCAGGTGTTCACCAACACCACCGCGGCCCCCTCCCAGTCGTCCACGGTGGGCAGGCCCCGGGCCTCCAGCTCCTGGCGCATCCGCTCGGTGTCGTACTGGTTGGCTTTGCAGCCGAAGGTGTGGTAGGCCGCTACGGGGCGGGACGGCGGTTCGGTGGTCCGACGGCGGCGTTCAGCCATGACCGTTCGAGGTCAGCCCCCGGCCAGGCGGATCGAGAGGGTACTTCTCCAGTATTCCTCGGAGAAGATTCCGGCATCCCGGGTCCCTCGCTCCAGGGAGTACTCGATGCGAGCCACAGGCATGGTCTCGGTGTCGGCCAGGTTGACGCTCAGCCCCCCGGAGAAGGCGCTCTCCGTGGCCGGCTCACCCTGAAAATGGAAGGGAAGATCCTGCTGGCGGTACCCCAGGCGGATGGGAGCGGTGCGCCCCAGGAGGGTGGATCCCATCCACTCGACTCCCGCCCCGTACCCCCACGCCACATCCCGGGCGGCGTCCCCGCCCAGGGCCTCGTCCACCCCGGACCAGTCCGCCCGGGAGAACCCGCTGGAGAGCCTCAGATCAGAGGCCAGAACGACGGTGCCTCCAGCCCGGACGGTCAGGGGCATGGGGTAGCTCTTCTCAGCCCCCGGAGTGGGCGCCACCGGATCCAGGGTCAGATCGCCTGCATGCTCCACCGAGGCGGCAACCCGGACGATGGACGAGGGCTGCCACGTGGCGCCGGCGGCAATGGTCAGCCCGGAGGCCCGCCAGCGGCCCTGGTTCAGGAAAGGCTCCACCCCGAACCCCACCGCATCCGGGTCCAGCTGCCGGATGAAGCGCCGTTCCATGGCTCCGGTGTAGGAGCCTACGTTCACGCCTACAGCCAGATCTTCCCGGAGCCGGGTGGCCCAGCCCAGGCGAGCCTGTCCGATCCCGCCCACGGATTCGAAGCGATCCACCGCCTCCACGTCCTCACCGGAGACGTCGAGGGTCCGATCGGCCCTGACCTCCCACTCCTGATCCAGGAAGCTGCCGAGCTGGATGGTGAAGACGTGCCGACCGAACGGATACGACACCCCCAGCATGGGAAACCGGGTCCCGCCGGCCTGGGCTCCGCCCTCGATCCGGCTGGTGGAGGGCTGGAAGGTCCCGGTGACCGACGGAAGGTTCAGGCCCGCGGCAGCCGACGGATCCGTACCCAGCATGTACCACCCTTCGAGGCCCACGCCCACGCTGCCCAGCGCCCGCGCTCGGGCATCCAGGGGATCGTTCAGGAGTCCCAGCCCTCCAGCGTTCAGAAGGGACTGGGCGTGAGCTCCCGAGGGCGCCGCCAGGCCTCCCACCAGAACGAGGGCCAGCATGGCGAACCACCGACCGGGGGTCCACCTGCCGGGCACAGCCCTGACCTCCGGGTACCGGGAATGATCCTCGCAACGTGCAGGGACGGTGGTCATGGGAGCTGAACTCCATCGGTGATGGTGAGGATCAACCGGAGAAACGGCTCTCCCTCGGTCCCGGGGCCGAAGAGACTACCGAACTGGAACCCCGAAGGTTCGGCCGGAGAGAGGAGCGCCACGGTGGAGGGCACTTCGTCCCTCTGCTGCGGGTCATCGTCGGGGATTCCCAGAAGGTCCTGGACGTAACGGGTCATGGGCACCTCCACCCGCGTGGACCCGTCGGCGGCGAAGACCCCGGGCGGAAACGTACGGGCCGTGGGCTGCACCGAGCTCCCCAGAGGCGAACGGGGAATCCGCTCTGGCGAAAGGGTCGGCCGCACGTCGAGGCGAAGGGTATCCAACGGCTCGAAGGCCGGCGGCTCCACCGGACGAGTCTGCATGACCAGCCCGGCGTAAACGACCCGGTCCCGATCCAGGTCCATGGGACAGGTGGGAAGGACCTCGCATGCCGCCGAACCTTCTTCGAACCGGTCCGGAAGCTGGATCCGGAAGAAGGCGCGCCGGGCGGGGGCGCCGCCGATGCGGATCTCCTCTTGGCTCACCCCCGGCTCGGGATTGTAGATGAAGGTGGAGCCCACGATCCCCCGCACCACCGTCACCACCGTATCCGGATTGACCGACGACTGGAGCCGGGCCCGGAGCTCCAGCGAGTTGATCCCCAGCAGGTGTCCGGACGAACGGCTCTCGACCCGCACGCTCCGGTCCACCGACTCGTCGGCTTCACGCCACTGGTTGACCGTTGCACTGTCCACCGGAATCACCAGGGTATCGGCCTCCTGCGGATCCCACATGCCGGTGCCAAGGCTCCGGACCGGACCGCCGCCGGCCTCACCCCAGTCCACGCGCCGACCCAGGGTGTCCACCGCCGCCTGCCAGCTGGCAGTCCGGATATCCCATTCCGGCGCCAGCATGTGACCTGCCTCCAGCTCCACGGCCTCTTCGGGAACCGACCGGGTGGTATCCATCCGGATCACCAGGTTGCCGCCCAGAGGCACGTAGGCCGAGTCCGGCACGGTGGTCGACTCGCCCTCGGGGAAAACCGAGATGGAGGCCGGAAAGGCCCCGAGCCGAATCAGAGTCCGCGCGCTGAAGTCGCCGCGATATTCGTGGGCCACGTAGAAACCGGCCAGGTCGGCCTGCGAGCCGAACCCGCCGAAGACCTGAAAATCCCTCCCGAACTCCGAGAAGGGGAGTAGCACCTCCACGGTCTCCGCATCGATGGGAATGGCCGAACCGTCGTCGAAGGTGGGCACCTGGTCGGTGCACGCCCCCGTCACCAGCAGCCCCAGCAGGGCCGCGAGAACCAAACGTCTTGGTGTCACCCGTCCATCCTTTCGTTGTGAGACGACCCGTTCCCCTCGTCCCCTTCCACATCGTGGGAAGGCGTACGGGAGGAGAAGCGGGCCGGGAGTAGCTCGTCCAGTCGCCACATCATCCGGTGACTGCCGGCCTCGGAGTGGACCTCCATCTCCGGGGCGAACTCGGCCAGAACCTGACGGCAGGCTCCGCAGGGCGGCGTGGCCATCTCATCAAAGGTGCTGATGGCGATCCGGCGAAACGTCCTGTGGCCCGCCGCCACCGCCGTGGCCACCGCCGTGCGTTCAGCGCAGACGGTGAGGCCGTAGGAGGCGTTCTCCACGTTACAGCCGGTGAAGATGCTTCCATCCGTGGTTTCGAGGGCCGCACCCACCGAGAATCCGGAATAGGGCGCGTACGCCCGATCCCGTGCTTCCCGGGCTCGGGCCAGAAGTTGTTCAATCGCCATCGGTGTCCGTGTCGTTGTCGTCCCGCCAGATCCGTGGAAGCCGCGGCGTGAAGCCGGTGAGGACCTCGTAGTTGTTCGTCCCCAGGTACCCGGCCATCTCCTCCAGGGTGATGGTCTCGCCACCGTCGGAGCCCAGGAAGGTCACCGTGACTCCCGGCTCTATACCCGGGACGTCGGTGATCTCTACCACCGTCATGTCCATGGAGATCCGCCCCACGATGGGAACCCGGCGTCCGGCCACCAGGGCTTCGGCCCGATTGGAGAGGGCACGCCGGATCCCGTCCCCGTAGCCTATGGTCACCGTGGCCCATCGCTCCCAGCGTCGGGCCCGGTAGGTGGCGCCGTATCCCACGGTGGTTCCCGGCGGCACCCTGCGCACCAGGGCGACCCGGCCCCGGACTGCCACCACCTCCTCCGGTGGCGGCAGCCCCTCGCCGGGCAGCCCCCCGTAGAGGAAGATCCCCGGTCGCACGCCCCCCTGGGCCAGCTCGGGTGTGCGGAAGGCCGCCGCCGAGTTGCAGAGGTGGAGCATGGTGCCACCGACGCCTTTGGGCAGGGCCGAGACCGCGTCCCGGAAGCGCTCCGCCTGCACCTCCACCGATTCGGGGTTCTCCAGGTCGGCGGAGTGGAAGTGGGTGAAGGCGGCCTGGCAGCGAACTCTCCCGCCCACCAGCGCCGCCACCTCCGGTCCCCATTCCCGGACGGTCCGCCAGTCGAACCCGGCCCGCCCCATTCCCGTGTCGATCTCCAGGTGAACCGCCACATCCCGGTCCTGCTCTTCCGCCTCGACCGCCACACGCTCCAGGAATGAAACGTCCGACACCCCGAAGGTGAGACGGGCCTCCACCCCGGGCGCCACCGAATCGGGGGGCACCGGCGCCACCACCACGATGGGCCGCTCCGGGTCCAGCTCCCGGAGGAGCGTGCCTTCGTCCACGGTGGCTACGCCCCAGCCCCACGGATCGGCAGGGCTGAGGACCTCCACCGCCTGCGGCATCCCCAGCCCATAGGCGTCGGCCTTCACCATGGGGATGAGGGCGGCATCGGGGCCCACCGCCTCCCGAACCCGCTGCAGGTTCCGGAGGAGGGCGCCGCCGCGAACGTCCATCCAGGCCCTGCGCTGCGATTCCGTTGACATGGTCGCACAAAGATGCGACAAAATACCCCTGGAGCAAGGCCGTCCCCCCGTCGGACCGCCGAGGATCCCCACACCCATCCGCCCACGTCCGCCTCTCCTTCCGTCGACGCACCCCGTCAACTCACCTGCGACCCCTTCGGAGGCCCATTGAGCGAGCCCCACGACCCCGAAACCGATCCACCCCCGGATCCGCCCCGGCCCCCGGGCACCCCGGCCGAGATCGCCGACGCCGGCCCCTTCCCCCGGGTGGAGGGCGTCCTGGACCGGGCGCTGGCCCTGGTGGAATACCTCCGGGAGCACTGTCCCTGGGACCGGAAGCAGACCGCCCGCTCCCTGGTTCCCCATCTGCTGGAAGAAGCCGCCGAGACGGTGGACGCCATCCGCGCCGGCGACGCCCAGGCGCTCCGGGGCGAGCTGGGGGACCTTCTGCTGAACCTGGCCTTTCAGGTGGTGGTGGCCGAGGAGGCAGGCGAGTTCGGCCGGGAGGAGGTGGTCCGGGAGCTCGAAGAGAAGATGATCCGCCGCCACCCCCACCTCTTCGGCCTGGGAGAGAAGGAGTCGTGGGAAGCCATCAAGGCCCGGGAGCGAGACACGGGCGGGACGCTGACGGGGCTGGCCCGGGGCCTGGATCCCCTTCTCCGGGCCCACCGCATGCAGGAGAAGGTCTCCGGCGTGGGCTTCGACTGGGACGATGCCTCGGGGGCCATCGCGAAGGTGCGCGAGGAGCTGGCCGAGGTGGAGGAGGTCATGGCCCAGGGCGACCCCCGACGAATCGAGGAGGAGGCCGGCGACCTCCTCTTTTCCGTGGTGAACGTGGTCCGGCTGGCCGGGACCCATCCGGTCCCCGCCCTGGACGCGGCCAACCGGAAGTTCCAGGAACGGTTCCGGCAGGTGGAGGCCCTCGCCCGGGATCGGGGGATCGCCATGCCGGGAGCCAGCCTCCAGGAGCTGGACCGCCTCTGGGACGAGGTGAAGGGGGGCGAGGCAGAGGACCGGGGCTGACCCCTCAGCCCTCAGAGGACCCGGGCCAGCTCGTCGCCGTCGGAGGTGGGAAAGGGAGCGGTTCGTCCCGCCAGGTCTGTGGCCAGAACACCCTCCGAGGGGTGGGTCAACCGTCCGATGCGGGCGGCCCGGATGCCTTCCGCGTCCAGAGCCGCCAGGATGGGCGCGGCAGCGGACTCGGGCGCCGCCACCAGGAGCGCACCGCTGGCCAGGAGCCCCATGGGATCCAGCTCCAGGGCGGCGGCGATGCGCCGGGTCTCCTCCAGGACCGGAACCGCTTCCAACTCGATTGCCGCGCCGGTCCCCGCGGCCTCGCAGAGCTCGTGGATCCCGGCGGAGAGGCCTCCCTCGGTGGGATCGTGGAGGGCGTGGACTGTGCCGGCGGCGAGCGCGGTCCGGGCGGCGGAGACCACGCTGAGGCCTGGGTCCCGGAGGAAGCCCCGCGCCCGCTCCAGCACCGCCTCGTCCACCTTCCCCGCCAGACGATCCGCGGCATCCGCGGCCAGGATGGCGGTCCCCTCCACGGCGATCCCCGTGGTCAGGAGGAGGGCGTCGCCGGCCCGGGCCCCCTCCGCCGAGACCCATCGACGGGTGGTGCCCAGCATGGTGCCCGCCACCAGGGGCCGATCCAGCCCCGGAGTCACTTCCGTGTGTCCCCCCACCAGTCCAGCCCCCACCTCGGCGCAGGCCGCCCGGATGTCGGCCACGATCCCTGCAGCCTCCTCGTCGGTGGCACCTTCAGGGAGAAGGACCGTGGCCAGGAACCATGCCGGGTTCGCTCCCATGCAGGCCACGTCGTTGGCGTTCACATGAACCGCATACCACCCGATCCGGTCCGCCGTGAAGGTGATGGGATCGGCGGCAGCCACCAGGAAGAGGTCCTCGCCATCGCCTGGCGTTGCGTCCCTCGACGCTGCGTCTCCCGGCCGTCCCTCCCCCGCCGATCCGGACAGACGAAGGACCGCGCCGTCCCGCCCGATTCCGGGGCCCACCACTTCCCCCTCGGCAGGGGTGCGGCCCTCCAGCAGGGCACGGAGCACGGGAGCAGGCAGCTTGCCAGGAGGGAGTCGAGTCATGGGGGACCGGCGCGGGTTCATGTGAATTGATCACCAGGTACGTGTCGAAGGTATGATCCCGGCCGGATGAGGGGCAGGCTCACGCCCTCCGCGTCGTCCGATCCGGCCTCACACCGGCCAGCCTCCAGCGGATCCACCCTCACGCCGCCGCGCTTCCGTCCAGCGGATCCGGCGCGTCCCTGAACCGGTCGAGCTTCTCGCTCGACACCCGCTTCCGGCAGGAGCCGGTGGTGTTCGTAGGCTCGATTCCCCGGGATCGGTGCGCCTCCACCATGGCCCGCACCGGATCCGCAGCGACGCTGGCCGGCACCGCCAGGGGTGGAGCCCGATCCGGGATCCGGCTCATTCCGGTGTTCATCTCCGGCCCGGGGTGCTCGCCATGCGGCGCCGTCCTTGTGGCCGGCCGATTCATCCTCAGCCGGCGATTCAGCTGGATCGGTGGACCGAGAAGGCCGTTGAAGAAGGGCAGGGACCACCGGGCGATTCCGCTGCTTCGCCCTCCGGCCTCCGCTCCCGGACCACGAGGCCGGTCCAGTTCCCGTCCTCCCCGCGCGCTCCCGCAAGTCCCTCCCCGGTCAGCCTCCCCTCCCACGTTCCACTCCACCCGCTCCGCGAACCCCATCGTCCCCTCCCGGTTACAGTGTCGAAATCTCCTACATCCAATATAATCAGGGGGTTGGGCGACCTCTGAGGTTGGCGCAGGAGCGAAAAAGTCCGTCTTGGAGGTCGAGAGAGGACCGAAGGCAAGCCGAAGGCCCTCTGGAGCGCCCTGGCGCGTCTTCAGCGCGGTATTTCCGGGGCATCCCGGCCCTCATCCATTGCGAGGCCGAAATCCTGTCAAGCCTCACCACCCCGGTCCCTCAGGGGCCGTATCGGGCCGTATCGGGCCGTATCGGAAGGAACGGGGGTGGTGCTTCCTTGGAAGGCGGCCGCCCGCTCGGACATTCCCCCCCCCCGGGGAAAATGTAGAACGGAAGACGGCCGCTGGGGAAGAATTCTGCATTTTGCCCGGAAACCGGGGGAAATGTAGAATACTTGGTGCTCGGAGGGCATTCCGTTCTGCATTTTGCCCGGAAACCGGGGGAAATGTAGAACGGAACGTTGCGGAGGGGGAAGAATTCCACATTTTCCCCGGGTTGGGGGGCCACCATGGTGTAGGAGCGCCCGTCGCCCTCCGGCTGTCAAGCCTCACCACCACGGTGCTCCGGGGGCCATGTCGGGTGAGGCGCCCGGGCTCCATCCCACCACCCAGGGCGCGTCCCATCCACGAGACGCCGCGCCATCCTCGCAGGGGAGACGCTGAGCCACCCTCGCTGGGGGGACGCGGCGCAATCCTCGCTGGGGGGACGCCGCGCAATCCTCGCTGGGGGGACGCGGCGCAATCCTCGCTGGGGGACTGATCCAGCCCCGGAAGGGGGGTGG
>PWLA01000142.1 GCA_003559555.1 Gemmatimonadota bacterium
AGATGAAGAACGTGGTGTGCCCCGAGTCTCCGAAGGCGGTCTGGATGACCAGGTCGTCCCCCAGCTCGCTGGAGACCTCCCGGAGGTGCTCGTAGCTCTTCACTTTGCTCAGCACGTTGGGCACCGAGGGTACGCCGGCCCGATCGGCGATCCGGGTGGCCGAGATCTTGTCGTCCACCTCCCGCCGCAGCTCGGCCGGCGGGAAGCAGACCTCCAACCCCAGCTCTTCGCACAGCGCCTCCGTCTCCTCGTCGAAGAAGAGGAAGACGGCCTTGCCGCCCGGTCCGCGGTGCTCCATGAAGTCCACAACCTCCTTGTGCTCCAGGAGGTAGTTGTTGATGTCCTCGATGCAGGTGAACTCCTGGTGGGGCATCTCCGAGGGAACGAACACGTGGGGGTGCTCGCCGTCAAAGCAGTCGATGTAGTTGATGAAGTGGAAATTCCGCACCCACTCGTCCATCCCAAGGAGGTTGAAGTTGGTGGCGCTGATGAAGTAGGTGGGCGTCTGGTTCCGGAAGAAGTAGCGCCGGATGTCGGAGATCCCCTTCAACGTGGGTCGAGGCCGGTCGCCGGCCGTGGCGGAGTCTCCGGCGCCCGCCTCCGTCGCGCCCCCGGGGTCGCTTCCGTCTTGCCCTGAGCCAGTCGGCTCGTCGAAGTGATCGGCCCAGTCTTCGTTCTGTGCATCCGGCATGGTCAGTTTCCCTGTGATTGCGTGAACTCTTCAGATGTCGCCTGGTGCTCCTGTCGGGCCGATTCCGGTGCTCTCGGTTTCCCGGCCTCCCGGGCCCCGGCCGTCCCCCTCTGGATGTCAGGCTGTTCCTCGACGGCCGGCTCCTCTTCCCGCTCCTGTCGGAGCTCGGCCAGCACCTCCGGCCTGAAGGTCCTGAGCCCGAACTCGGGGCGGTAACCGTGGATCTCCTTCACGTCCAGCGCTCGTAGATAGGCCAGGATCTCCCGGCTCATCACCTGTCCCGGGACCAGCACCGGGAAGCCCGGTGGGTAGGGGGTGACGAAGGAGGCCGAGACGATCTCCTCGCCCGCCGCCACCCGATCCACCAGGGTGGCATCCAGAGTCACGTGGTCGCAGACTTCGGAGTCGTAGGCGAGAAAGAAGGCCTTGCGCATGTCGCCCTCGGGCGTGGAGCTGTCCGGATCGGGAAGGAAGGCCCGGTGGAACCGACTGAAGTTCGGCAGGGGGGGCAGGTGTTTGGTGAGGGACTCCACCCTTGCATGGTGAAGCCGCTCGGAAGCGTGGCTCTGGTGCGAGAGCCTCTCGTCCAACTCCCGTGCCACCTGCGTGAGCGCCTTCACCAGGTGGGCGGCCGTGGCCGGGGTGGTCCCGATGTGGGTCAGGAAGAGGACGGTGTTCCTGGAGGTCTTGTTGACCTGGATGGCGAACCGGTCCATCAGCATCTGCTTGAACTGATTGCCGTCCATGCCGGTTCTGCCCACGTGGAGGGTGATCCGAGTGGGATCCAGAGTGAACTCGTCCTGCTCCCAGGTGGGCGTCAGCAGGGCCCAGCCCACCTCCGAATCGTAGTAGTAGTTCAGCCCCGAGGGCCGGTACTCGTCAGGGACCATGTCTCGGGGCCCCAGGATCCGGAAGTACCGCTGGAGGAGTGGATCCGAGAGGATCCGTTCCCGGAGGGTCATGGCCACCTCCACACTGTCCTGCACCAGTGCATACCCCTCCAGCTCCACCTGGCAGCGCCCCATGTCCAGCGACGCCAGGATGGGATAGTTGGGTGAGGTGGAGGTGTGGGTCATGTAGGCTTCTTCGAAGGCCTCACTGGTCTTCTGGTCGAAGTCCTCGTCCCGGATGTGGATCATGGAGCCCTGTCGGAGGGCGGTAAGCGTCTTGTGCGTTGAATGGGTGGCGTAGACCCGGACTCGAGCCTGATCTGGATCGGGGAAGAGACGGTGCTCCAGCCAGGTCTGGTCCTCCTCCAGGTTCCGGCTCTCGAACTCCGACCGCCAGGCGCGGTACCGCTCCCGATAGGCCTCGCTTCCCAGCCGGGCCTTCAGATCCTTGGCGACCTCCATGGCGGTGCGGCGTCTCAGGATGGGGTGGAAGCGACCGTATGCGAACCAGGCTTCGTCCCAGACGAAGACCATGTCCGGCTTGATGGCCAGCACCTCCTCCATGATCCGGGCCGGATCGTAGGTGATGCCGTCGAAGGTGATGTTGGTGAGAAGGAGCATCTTTACCCGGTCGAGCTTTCCGGCCCTCCTGAGCTCCAGGAGCCGCTCCTTGATCTCCCGGAGGGGGACGCCGCCGTACATGGAAAACTCGGAAAGCGGATAGGCGTCCAGGTACACCGGAAGGGCACCGCTCATGATGACGGCGTACGGATGGGACTTGTGGCAGTCGTGGGCCAGAAGGACGATGTCGCCGGGCTGGATAAGCCCCTGCATCACGATCTTGTTGGCCGTGGAGGTCCCGTTGGTGACAAAGTAGGTCTTCTTGGCCCCGAAGGCCCGGGCCGCCATCTCCTGAGCTCGCTTGAGGGGCCCGTGGGGCTGGAGGAGCGAGTCCAGCCCGCCGGTGGTCGCCGAGGTCTCGCCCATGAAGCTGCTGGGACCGAAGAAGGTGGACTTCTCCTTGATCCAACGGGACTTCAGGATGGACTTGCCCTGACCGATGGGAAGGGCGTGGAAGACGCCGGTGGGCTTCCGGCTGTACCGTTGCAGCGCCGTGAGAAAGGGGGTTTCCACACGGTCCGCCAGACCCTTCAGGATGCTCAGGTGGAGCTCGCGGTAGTAATCCTGCCGGTGGAAGAGGCGGTCGAAGGCCTCCGTCTCCTCGCCGGCCACCCGCTCCAGGGGTGAATCGGTCACCAGGAACACGTCCAGCTCCGGCCGCAGCTGCTTGAGCACCCTTCCAAGGCGGCGGCTCCGGACGCTTCCCAGGAGCGATGCCATCTCCTCCGTCTGCCCCTGGAAGAGAACCTCCACCTCCGGGGTGAGGGCCAGGCCCGGGCCGCTGGAGCGGAAGGGGAAGACGTAGCGCACCACAACGCTCTGGATGTCGTCGTTCAGGAGGACCGCCGCCATGGCGTCTTCGAACGAGCGGGCGACGACGAGTTCGTAGATGCACTCGTCGTCGGGAGACCGGAGGGTGCGGAGCTGAAGCCTCAGCTCCGTCTCCTGCTCCGGCGTGATGTCGTCCACCACCAGGACTTCCGAATAGGACCGGGCTTCGTTCTCGGCTTTCAGGTGGACGTTGTCCACCACCCTGGAGACGTTCACCAGGTCGGCGTATTCGCTGAGCCGGGTGGTGGAGAGGTCCAGACGGCGGTAGGCGTCCTTGGCCAGCAACTGGACGATTCGGCCCGTTTGCTGGCTGAAGGCCTCCCAGGCCCCCTGGTGGAAGAAGGCCGAGAGCTTCTCGAATCCCCGGAACCCGGGAAAGGCCCAGAAGGGCTCGTAGGGCCTGAGGGCCTCGAGCTCCTCGGCCACGCCGTCCTTCCACGGCGACACGTCCTCCCCGGCCCGCTTGGCCTGCGCCAGCCGGCGGGCGTGATCCCGAAGCTGGTTCCAGGCTTCCATCCGCATCCGGGTCACATTGTACTGGACGCTGGCTGGACGTTCCCGGGGATCGGGGAGAGCGTTGTTGGCCGCCCCCTCACCCCCGCCCGACGCGCCGTCGCCCTCGCTTCCGGCCTTGCCGGTGGATCCCCGGCCCATGCTTCGGTCACCGATCATTGCTCTCAATCTCCCGAATAGGTTGCTGATCACCCGGATTCCTCCCCATCTGCGGGCTCTCCCGTGCGGGAGGGTCGGCCCGGCTTGTCCAGGGGTCCCAGACTGTCCAGGTATCCGTCGTCCCCCTTCCAGCGCCGGCCGTATACCTTGAAGTGGATCTTCCGATCGCGGAAACTCTTCAACGGCTGTCCCAGGGACAGCAGGCCCCTCTCACGGGACCGACGGACCCGGTCCAGGTCCAGCTCCACCGGGATCAGCTCCTCGCCGTTGCCGGCCTGGTGGACGACTTCGCCGTGGGGGCCCACCACGATGGAACGACCTACCCCTCCCGCGTCCACGCCGTTGATGTCCACGAAGTAACACTGGTTCGTGGCGGCCGTGCTCCGGGCGATGGCCAACTCCACATCCCGGTCCACCGTACCGGTGAGGGATGGGTGGAGGATCACCTCGGCACCCATGGCCGCCAGCGTCCGGGAGGTCTCGGGTACCCATGAGTCATAGCAGATCGAGACGCCGAACCGACCCACCTCTGGGACATCGAAGACCAGGAACTCCTCGCCGGGCTCGACCCCCACCTCGTAGGGGGTGAAGGGGAAGAGCTTCCGGTGCCGCCCCACCACCTCGCCCCGGGGGTTCAGGACCGAGGCGGTGTTGTAGATTTTGTCCTTCCGTTTCTCGTAGAGAGATCCGGTGACGAGCCAGAGGCCGTGTTTGCGGGCCATCCGGCCGAACTCGTCTTCGGCGGGCCCCGGAAGCGGCTCGGCCCGAGCCCGGGAGGGACCGTACGCCGCCAGCTCGCTGAACACCACCATCTCCACCCACGGAAACACCGCCATCAGGTAGTCCAACCGTCTCGACAGGTGCTCCATGTTGCTCTCGGTCTTCGATACCCGGAGCTGGAGTCCGGCCACCCCGATGGGCCTCACGCCTGCCTCTCCTCCACGATACGGCCTCCGGCGCCGGCTCCGGCAGGATCCGACAGGCGGAGAACCGCGTCTTCGATCACGCTCAGGCCCCGGTCCAACTCCTCGTCGGTGATCACCAGGGGGCTGAGGATCCGGATCACATTTCCGGCGGGTCCGGCGGTGATCACCAGGACGCCCTCCTCGAGGCAGTCCCGGGCGACCTGGCCCGCCAGGGGGCCGGCCGGCTGCCGGGAATCCTCCTCCACCAGCTCCATGGCCATCATGGCGCCGAGTCCCCGAACCTCGCCCACCGCGGCGCAGCGGGATGCCAGCGCCTCGAACCGGCGCCGGATCTCCTGCCCGATCTGGGTGGCCCGGGCATTCAGGTCCAGATCCTCCATGATCCGAATGGTGGCCAGTGCCGAGGCGCAGGCCACGGGGTTGCCCCCATAGGTCCCGCCGATGGTACCCGGCTCCGCCCCGTCCATGACCTCGGCCCGCCCCACCACCGCCCCGATGGGGAGCCCGCCGCCCATGGACTTGGCCCAGGTGGACAGGTCGGGGATCACCCCGAAGTGCTCATACGCGGCCCAGCGCCCCGTGCGGCAGAAGCCGGTCTGGACCTCATCGAAGATCAGGACGATTCCTTCCCGGTCACAGATTTCCCGAAGTCCCCGGAGGTATCCGGGAGGCGCCGGCACGAATCCGCCTTCCCCCTGAACCGGCTCCACGATGATGGCCGCCACGTCCCGGGCCGACACCAGGGTGTTGAAGGCGTCCTGCAGGCGATCCAGCTCCCGCTCCACGAAGTCCTCCATGTCGAGCCCGTCGCCCCGGAGGCCATGATTGGGGAAGGGGACCCGGTAGATCTCGGGGGCGAAGGGCCCGCACCCCTTCTTGTAGCCCACCTTGGAGGTCAGCGTCATCCCCATCAACGTGCGCCCGTGGAAGGCCTCGGAGAAGCAGATGACGGCGGGACGACCGGTGGCTTGTCGGGCGATCTTGACGGCGTTCTCCACCGCCTCCGCCCCTGAGTTGATGAGAAGAACCTTGGTGTGGTCCCCGTGGGGGAGAAGCTCGGCCAGCTTCTCGGCCAGCGCCACGTAGGGTTCGTAGGTGGCCACGTGGAAGCAGGTGTGGAGGAGCTGGCCGGCCTGCCGGCTGATGGCCCCTACCACTTCGTCCTGACAGTGCCCGGCGTTCATCACCCCGATGCCTCCGGCGAAGTCCAGAATCTCGTTGCCGTCGGCGTCAATGATCACGGCGCCTCGACCCTGGGCGGCGGTGGCCGTCGTGACCCTGGGTACGCCTCGGGGAACGACGGCTTCGCGTCGGGCCAGCAGCTTCTCGTTCTCGGTCATGTTCAGTACCGTTCAGGGGGTGGTCCTCTCCCGGGAGGGGAATGGACGACCCGATGGAAAAATCGGGGCCCGGGGGACCCGAAGGTGCGCCGGGAGTGCTCGTCTCTCGTCCCTCTCGGACGGAGAGGGAAAATGAAGACATGAAGCTTGAAGTTAACAGGTGCCGCGGAATCGGGGCACTACCGGCGGGACAGGCTGTCCCGGAATGCGCCGGACCAACAGTCCCGAGTGCGGCGCGCTGGAGCGTGTACGAAGGCGCACCGGCTGCCCAGGGGGCGGATCGCCCATAGCTACTCCACCCAGACGGCCTTCACGTTCACGAACTCGCGGATGCCGAAGGGCGACAGCTCGCGGCCGTATCCGCTCTCCTTGACCCCTCCGAAGGGGAGTCGCGGGTCCGAACGCACGAAGCCGTTGACGAAGCAGGCACCTGCGTCCAGCTCCTCTACCGCCAGTCGCTCGCCCCGTTCGCGATCGGCGGTGAAGACGGCGGCGCCGAGCCCGAAAGCAGTGTCATTGGCCACCCGGATCGCCTCGGCCTCGTCGCCCACCTCGATGATGCTGGCCACCGGCCCGAACAGCTCCTGGTGGTAGGCGGGCATGCCGGGCTCCACATCGGTGAGGACGGTGGGAGGGTAGAATGCACCGGGCCCGTCCGGGATCTCCCCGCCCAGGAGGAGGCGGGCGCCCTCGTCCACGCTCTCTCGCACCTGACGGTGGAGTTCGTCCCTGAGGTCCGGGCGGGCCTGCGGGCCCAGGGTGGTGTCTTCATCCATGGGGTCGCCCATGACGGCCTGGCTCATCCGTTCCACCATGCGGCGCTCGAACTCCTCCCGGAGTGATTCCACCACCAGGAACCGCTTGGCTGCGATGCAGCTCTGGCCGGAGTTCAGCATGCGGCTCGTCACGCACGTCTCCACGGCGCCGTCCAGGTCGGCGTCCTCCAGGATGAGGTAGGGGTCGCTTCCACCCAGCTCCAGAACCGTTTTCTTGACCTGGGCTCCGGCCTGACTCGCCACCGCCTTGCCCGCCCCCACGCTCCCGGTGAGGGTCACGCCCCGAATCAACGAGTGCTCGATGACGGTCCTGGTCAGATCCAGGTCCACGATGATCGATCGGAAGAGCTCGGGCGGAAACCCTGCATCGTGGAAGACCTCCTCGATGGCCAGGGCACATCCCGGCACGTTCGGCGCGTGCTTCAGGATCCCGCCGTTGCCCGCCATGAGGTTGGGAGCGGCGAACCGGAAAACCTGCCAGAAGGGGAAGTTCCAGGGCATGATGGCCAGAACCAGTCCGATGGGCTGGAAGGCCACGTACGTGTTCGCCCCGGTGTCAGGGGTTTCCACCGGCTCGGGTGCCAACTGGGCTTCGGCGTTCTCGGCGTAGTATTCGCACACCCACGCACACTTCTCCACCTCGCCCCGGGCCTCCTGCAGTGGTTTGCCCATCTCCGCCGTCATGAGTCGTGCGTAGTCTTCGGAGCGCTCCCGGAGGATCCCTGCGGCTCGCATCATCCGCTCAGCCCGGTGGGAGAAGCCGTTGGTGCGCCACTGGCGCTGGGCCTTGTGGGCGTCCCGGAGGATCTTCTCCACCTCATCGCCGGTCATCTCCGGGTATTCCTCGAGGGTCTCTCCGGTGGCGGGATTCACGGCAGTCCAACTCATACTTGGTTCTCCTGGCGGCTGGCAGGGCAAGGTTCGGTAGTGCACGCAAGTACCCCGACAGGGCGGAAGATGTGTCAGAAGGTGTGTACAACGTGTTCAGGTCCCCCCGCAGGGGTCTTCAGGGTGTGTCCAGACCTGGAACGACGACGGTAGCAGCGCAGCGCGCTGTTGGGAGCAGTTCGCGAGGGGATCCGATCTGGGGCCGCCGATTCGGGAGCGAGAAGTTGCGATCGGTATTACCTTCGGCCGACCCGAGCCGAGTTCGTCCGGCCCGGGACACGAGCCGGAAGTTCACGAAGCGCGATGAATCCTCTCACACGGAGCACGAAGGATGCGATTCGCACTGATCGCCCTGGCGATGGCCCTGGCGGGATGCGGGGTGGAGGACGCCGCCATCCCCGAGAACGCGGCCTCGGCCGCGGAGCAGGAGGTCATCCTGGTGACCGGGTCGACGGCTGGGCTGGGGCGCGAGCTGGCTCTCCGGCTCGCTTCCACCGGTGCCCACGTCATCGTCCACGGCCGAGACGAGGCGCGGGCCATGGAGGTGGTGGCCGCCATCGAAGCGGAGGGGTCGGGCTCTGCCGAATACCATCTGGCCGACTTCGCCTCCCTGGCCGAGGTCCAGGCGCTGGCCCACCGGATCCGGGAAGACTACCCGCGCATCGATGTGCTGGTGAACAACGCAGGGGTGGGCCCGGGAGCGCCCGGCCACGAGCGAGTCGTCACCCAGGATGGTCACGAGCTGCGCTTCCAGGTGAATTACCTGGCCGGCTACCTCCTCACCCGCTCTCTCCTCCCACTCCTCCGCCAGGGCGCCCCGGCCCGGATCGTGAACGTGACCTCCCGAAACCAGCAGCCCCTGGACTTCGGGGACCTGCGCATGGACCGGGAGTACAGCGGGGGACTGGCGTATGGCAGGAGCAAGCTCGCCCAGATCCTGTTCACCATGGACCTGGCGGAGGAGCTCGAAGGGAGTGGGGTCGACGCCTTCGCCGTTCATCCGGCTCCGGCCATGGACACCGAGCTGGTGCGTGAGACCGGGGGCCAGCCACAGACGCCCGTGTCCGAGGGAGTCGAGGCGGTCTACCGCGTGGTGACCGGCAGCGGGCTGGAAAGCGGTACCTTCTTCTTCGAGCTGGAGCCAGCCCGTGCCCACGAGCAGGCATACGACCCTGAAGCCCGCCGACAACTTCGCGAACTCAGTGACGCCTTCGTCGCAGAGTTTTCCGGAGGGCTTCGATAGGCGGCCTTCTAAGGCGTGATGGAGATCTTCATCACCCCGTCCCGCTGGTTGGCAAAGAGATCGTAGGCCTCTTCGATGTCGTCCAGGGAATAGTGATGGGTGACCAGGGGCTCGAGGTCGACTCGACCTCCCTCGATGGTGTTCATCAACCGGCGCATGCGCTCCTTTCCGCCTGGGCACAGGGAGGTGATGATCCGGTGGTCTCCGAGTCCGGCGTGGAAGGCGTCCAGGGGGATTCTCAGGTCTTCGGAGTACACGCCGAGGCTGGAGAGAGTCCCTCCCGGCTTCAGGACCCGGAGGCAGGCTTCGAAGGTCGCCTGCAACCCAAGCGCCTCGATGGCCACGTCCACCCCGCGGCCGTCGGTGATTTTCATGATCTCGTCCACCGGATCGGTCTTGCTGAAGTCGATGACATGATCCGCCCCCATCTTGCGGGCCATTTCGATCCGTTCAGGTACCTGCTCCACGGCGATGATCCGGGAGGCACCGCGCAGGCGTGCACCGGCGGTGGCGCAGAGCCCGATGGGGCCCTGGGCGAACACGACCACGGTGTCGCCGATCCGGACGTTTCCGGATTCAGCGGCTGCAAACCCGGTGGACATGATGTCAGGGCACATCAGGACCTGCTCGTCGGTGAGTCCGTCAGGCACGGGAGCCAGGTTCGCCATGGCGTCGGGAACGAGCACGTACTCGGCCTGGCATCCATCGATGGTGTTCCCGAACCGCCATCCCCCCAGGGGCTTCAGGCCGTGAGCCCCTGACTGGCCGTCCTGCGAGTGAAGGCCGTCGAGGCAGCCGTACGAGGTGCCTGAAGGGCAGATGGCGCCGGCGATGACCCGATCTCCTTCCTGGTAGCCGTTCACCTCCCGACCCAGCTTTTCGATGACGCCCACCGGTTCGTGTCCGATGATGAGGCCACCCTCCACCGGATACTCCCCCTTCATGATGTGAATGTCGGTTCCGCAGATCGTCGTGGTGGTCACGCGGAGGAGTGCGTCAGAGGGTCCCACATCGGGAACGGGACGCTCGTCCAGGGCCACGCGGCCGGGTTCCACAAAGGTGAGGGCTTTCATGGTCTTGGACATGGGGGTCTCCG
>PWLA01000045.1 GCA_003559555.1 Gemmatimonadota bacterium
CCGACGGTGTGGAGACCTCCATGATCTCCGGTCCGGTGCGGGACACACTGAAGGGAACCCGCATCCTCTCGGTGGCCTCGCCGACCCCCGTCACGATGATCTCCGCCACGTCAATGACGGCCGGGTTCAACGAAATATCCACCGTCACCGTCTCACCGGCGCCGATGGTCACCGTCTGAGTACGACTTCCGAACCCGATCATCTGGGCTCGAACGCGCTGCTCTCCGGCTGGAACGTTGCTGATGGTGAACGTGCCGTCACTGGCGGTCAGGGACCCGAGTCCCGTGTCGACAACGCTCACCATGACTCCGCCGAGCACCGCTCCGGTCTCGGCGTTGGTCACGGTCCCCTGGATTGTCCCGGTCTCCTGCGCCTGGAGCTGCGGCGCACTGGCCAGCAACAGAAAGGCGGCGATGACCGGCAGTCCCAGGAGGGACCACGCCATGCGCTTGCTGTTCATCTTGATTCTCCTTGACTTCACGTCTCGAGGTTCGGTGGCGGAGCCAGCCGGAATTCAGGCCAATCGGCCCGAGCCGACTCGCCGGACCACCGCGGCCCGCTGATCTCCCTTGCTCGTCGAGATCATGGGCCTGCATCAACTGCGGCGAACGAACGTTCGATCGTGGCATCACCTCCTGTGGCGTCTGGATGAACGGGGGCTTGAGAGGAGTTACGCTGCCCTGTAAAGAACTGAGAAGATCGCAGGGTTCCCGAGGCCGGGTTCAACTGCGTCGCTCTCCGGATGATGGAATCCGGGCGGGTGGTACGCGTGCTCCCGACCCGGTGATCGCCCGGTCCTGGCCGGCCGTGTCCGCAGACCTGCTTCTTTCTTTACGACGGCACGCGACCGAATTATGTCAAGACGATAGAACCCTGGACGATACATTGTCAAGGCCAAGTGCTTGCTATTCCTTGACATAGCCCTGACACTCTCTGACAAGTGATTTTCAGACTCTCGCCCTCATTACGACGCGATCGATGAGGGACGCCGGCGATTCACCGTTCTCCAGCGGCCGTCCCCCTGCCCTGCGACGGCCGATCCCCATCGCCGACCGCGGCCGCCGGCCCTTGCTCGTAGAACCGGTGCGATGACACATTGTGAGTAGTAGGTTCACGAGCAGGAGTGAGGTACGAATCCCATGGCGTCCCCCGACCCTTCCGCCGACGTCCCCCGCGGCCGGGAACTCGTCTGCCTTCCCCTGGGGTGCGTGTTCATGCTCCTCATCCTGTCAGCCCCTCTGCTGGCCGCCACGGACGCCTCATCTCTCCCCGCTGGCGGCCCACCCTCGGCCATGGATACGGTGGTGGTCGTGGAAGGGACGGTGCGAGACGCGCTGACCCGGGAGGAGCTGGAGGGGGCCGTGGTGCATCTGTCGGGCGCGCCGGGGGTGGTCCCGACCTCCACCGCTACCGACGAGGAGGGCCGCTTTCATCTGAGTCAGGTGCGGCCCGGCCGGTACGAGTTCCGTGTCAGCCGATTGGGATATGAGGAGCTCTGGGACTCCCTGACGGTGACGGGAGAGTCGCCCATCGAGCTCGAGGTGGGGATGGTCCCTCAGGCCATCGAACTGGATCCGGTCCTGGTCAGGAGGCTCCCCAGGCTGTCGCCGGAGATGGAAGGATTCGAAGAGCGAAGGGACCGGGGCATCGGCCGCTTCGTCTCGAGAAGCGAGATCGAGGCCCGAGGCACGTCGCAGGTGAGCGATCTCTTCCGGCAACTTCCCGGGGTCACGGTGGAACGCACCTCGGCTACCCGTGGCGGAGGTGGTGGCCACCTCCTCATGCGGGGAAGCTGTCCCCCGAGCATCTACCTGGACGGGCAGCGGGCGGCTGCAGGGCCCGTGGACATCGATGCATACGTCTCGGGAGCCGACCTGGAAGCGGTGGAGATCTACAGCGCCTCCCAAACCCCGCCTCAGTTCTCGTACGGACGGTGCGGAGCCGTGGTCCTGTGGACCCGACCGGCGGCAATGCAGGAGGAAGGACGACAGTTCTCATGGGGCCGACTCGCGCTGGCAGCCGGCTTCCTGGGAGCCAGCATCTTTCTCCGGCCCTGAGGCCCCCCCTTGGCGGGACCCACGCAGCCGGAACAGGGTATGGTTCTCGACCCACGCGTCAGCAGTCCGACTCGGGAAGGGGTGTAGCCGCACGACGCGGCTCGTCCCTTCCCGATCGGACTGCCAGGGTCCTGACAGGGACGGAAGATGAGGATAGCTTTCCGGTCCGGCTTGTATCGCATGTTCTGCCTACCTCACCCGACACGCTGCACCAACGTTCCACGGTGACACGCCCGCCTACAGGCGCATCCGCCTGCAGGCTCGTGCCCGCGGATTGGCGACCGACACCATGGCCCGAAGGAAGAAGACTCGAAGCACCGGTGAAAGCGCCCAGGACCGGTTTGGAGCCTCAATCCGGACCGGCGGGCGCATCCTTCGCATTCCCTGGATCTGGATCCCCCTCCTCTTCCTGACGGCCGGGGTGGTGGGCTTCTCGTGGGGAGCGTGGCGGAACCTCTGCGTCGATTGCCCCTCCATTGCCCAGATCCACACCTGGGAACCGCAGCAGACCTCCAAACTGTTCAGCAGCGACGGGCAGCTCATCGGCGAGCTGGGCGTCGAGCGACGCACGCCGGTGTCGATCCAGGCCCTTCCGAACCACGTTCCCCAGGCCTTCATCGCCATCGAAGACCGGCGCTTCTACCAGCATCAGGGGGTCGACCCCCGGGGCATCGCTCGGGCCGCCGTCGGGGTGCTGACGACCCGATCCTTCCGGGGAGGAGGTGGAAGTACGATCACGCAGCAGCTCGCCCGAAACATGTTCGAGACCATCGGCTTCGAGAAGCGGGTGGAACGCAAGCTGAAGGAGCTGCAGGTGGCGCTGGAGCTGGAGCGGGCCTACTCCAAGGACCAGATCCTCGAAGCCTACATGAACCAGATCAACCTGGCTCATGGCTGGTGGGGAATCCAGACCGCCTCACGAAACTTCTTCGGAAAGGATGCGGTGGAGCTGAACCCGGCCGAAGCGGCACTCCTGGCAGCCATCGCCAACCGCCCCGCCGTGTATTCCCCCTTCGGTCGGAGTCCGGACGCCGGGCTCCACCGGAGGAACCTCGTCCTTGACCGGATGGTCCGGGAAGGCTTCCTCACGGGGGAACAAGCCGACCGCTGGAAGTCGTACCCGCTCCCCAGAGAGCGAGCGGACGTCCCCGACGAGCTGGGGCCCTACTTCAAGGAGTGGGTCCGGCAGATCCTGAACGAGCGGTTCCGGGGGCAGGTCAACACCGGTGGACTGCGAGTCTACACCACCCTGGACGTGGACATGCAGCGGGCGGCGGAGGAGGCCATGGAGCGGGGCTTCGACCGGATCGAGGCCCGCCCGGGTTTCAATCACCCCCTCTACGAGGAGTACGCCGACCGCCGGGAGCCCTTCGACGGTCCCAGCAGCCCGTACCTGCAGGGCATGTTCATCGCCCTGGACCCCCAGACCGGCGCGGTCCGGGCGCTGGTGGGCGGAAGGGACTACGAGCAGTCCCGCTTCAACCGGGCCCTTCAGGCCCGCCGACAGCCCGGCTCGGCCTTCAAGACCTTCGTCTATGCCTCGGCCCTGGCCAGCGGAATCCCGGCCTCTCAGGTCATTACCGACTCACCGGTGGTCCGCCAGGAATGGGACGGGAGCGAGTGGCGCCCCCGCAACTTCTCCGGTGAGTTCGAGGGCGACATGACCCTTCGACAGGCCTACCGTACCTCGGTGAACATGGTGGCCATCAAGCTGGCCGACGAGGAGGTGGGCCTCGAGACGGTGGCACAGAACGCCCGTCGCCTCGGGATTCGCTCCCTCATTCCCCGGGTGCCCTCCATGGCCCTGGGATCGCCTGACGTCCTCCCTGTGGAGATGGCCGAGGCCTACTCCACCTTCGCCAACATGGGCACCCGGGTGCGTCCCTATCCGATCCTGCGGGTGGAGAACGCCGAGGGCGAGGTCCTGTGGGAGCCCCAGCCGGAGCGAACCCAGGTGATGGACTCGCTCTCGACCCGCGTCATGGTGAGTCTCATGGAGGATGTGGTGGACCGAGGAACCGCAGCCAATGCCGTGAGGGGACTGGTGGGAGCCGGTGCCGGGCTGCCCAGGGAGGTCCCGGCAGCCGGGAAGACCGGAACGACCAACAACTTCACCGACGTCTGGTTCGTGGGCTTCACCCCCACCCTGCAGGCGGCCGTCTGGTTCGGAATGGACCAACCTCAGCGCATCTATCCCCAGGCCACCGGCGGAGCCGATGCGGCGCCGGTGTGGGGCGATTTCATGTACCAGGTCTACGTCGGTGATCGGGAAAACAGGGAGACGATCCTGGCCAATGGTGAGGCGACCCCGGAGTTCAACGGGATCCTCCCGGTTCCGGAGCCCTGGAGCACCGAGGGGCTGATCCAGCTCGAGGTGGATGACCGGACGGGGCTGCTGGCATCGCAGTGGTGCCCGGTGGAACGGCGCTACATGGAGCTCTTCATTCCCGGCACCGAACCCACGGAGGAATGCGACGAGTCCCAGCCGGGCCGAACTCGCTGGCCCTGGTAGCGCCCGGGACCGCTTCTTGGCTCGATCCACTTGCTCGCCTGATCAACTTCTTCGCCCGATCCGCTTCTTCCCCTGAACTGCCTCGAAGAGGAGAACGCCGCATGCCCGCTTCTTCGTCGACCATCGTGATCTTCACCTTCGAAACCACCCACCAGGCCCTCTGGGCCGAAGACGTGGCCCGGGAGAAGGGCATTCCCCACGAGATGGCGCCGGCACCTCCCGAAGTGGACGCCAAGTGCGGGCTTTCCGTGCGGACCCCCGCCGGACACGCCGACGGACTGGCAACGGCCTTCGAGGAGGAAGGGATTGAGTTCGGGCGTACGGAGTCCCCGGGGGATTGATCCCCGGGGTGTCAGGGGCCGGACCGGAGCTCCTGCACGCCCCGTTCATCAATGCGGTGAGACACCTGGGCACGGGGCTCAACCCCATCCCCGTCCACACGCGCTGCACGACGCAGGGCATTGGCGGCCACTTCGGCGGCATCCCGGTCGGCCGCGTGCACGATCCCCAGGAGGTCGCCGACGGCGAGCTCGCTTCCAGGCGGTGTCAGTTCGGCGTAGCCCACGGCGGGATCGATCTTCTGACCCAGCCGGGTCCGTCCACCCCCCAGCTCCACTGCGGCCCGCCCCAGGATCAAGGGGTCCAGGGCATGTAGCCTTCCGTCCCCCCGGGCGCGTACCTCCAGTTGGATCGGAGCGGTGGGAAGGTGCCCGGGATCGTCCATCGCCCGGGGGTCCCCTCCCTGAAGCTCCACCATCCGCCGGAAGCGTTCCAGGGGCCGGCCCGAATCCAGCGCCTCGGTCACCGTCGACCGGGCCTCGCTGGAATCCGAGGCCAGCTCTCCCACCAGGAGCATCTCCGTCACCAGCGAGACCACCACCTCCCGCAGGTCCGGAGGCCCCGCACCCCGGAGACAGTCCAGGGACTCCCGGACCTCCAGGGCATTTCCCACGGTCCGTCCCAGGGGTCGGTCCATGGCGGTGGCCAGCGCCACGGTGGGCACCCCGTGATCGGCGCCGATCTCCACCATCGTCCGGCCCAGCTCCAGCGCCCGCTCCTCGTCGGGAAGGAAGGCGCCGGCGCCCACCTTCACGTCCAGAACGAGCCCCTGGAGCCCCTCCGCCAGCTTCTTGCTCATGATGCTGGCGGCGATGAGGGGAATGGACGGGACCGTGCCCGACACGCTGCGGAGCGCGTAGAGTCGTCGGTCCAGCGGGGCGATCTCGGAGGTCTGCCCGATCATGGCCGCGCCCAGCTCCTCCAGGATCCGCTGGAACTGGTCCAGCTCCAGGTCGGTCCTGAACCCCGGGATGGACTCCAACTTGTCCAGGGTCCCGCCAGTGTGCCCCAGGCCCCGGCCCGACATCATGGGGACGTACACGCCGCATTCGGCCGCCAGCGGGGCCAGCACCAGAGACACCTTGTCTCCCACTCCTCCGGTGGAGTGCTTGTCCACCGTTGGACCGCCCAGATGGCCGAGCTCCAGTACCGCGCCGGAATGGAGCATGATGTGGACCAGGCGGGACAGATCCCGGCGGCGGAGGCCCTTGAGGACCACCGCCATGAGAAAGGCCGACATCTGGTACTCCTCCACGTCGCCGGCCAGATACCCCTCCAGAAACGCCTCCAGCGATCCGTCGGGGAGATGCTCTCCGTCCCGGACGGCCTCGATGACCGGGATGGGGTTCATCGCCCCACTCCCTCCGGTGGCGTCCAGCTCACCGCATCAGTCCCCGAAACGCTTCCGCGCCCCGTCCAGCGCCTCGTCGACCCGATCCCTCACATCGTCGGCAATGTGGTCCCAGCGATCGCTGGCATTGTCCTTCAGGTCATCAGCCGCACGGCTGATCCGCTTCCTGGTACGCTTCCCGGACTCGGGTGCCAGGAGAAGGGCCACTCCGGCACCGATGGCAGCTCCGCAAATGAGCCCTGTCATAAAGTTGAATGCTCGGGCATCGTTTTCGTATTCCATGATTCATCTCCTGGCTGAATTGCATTACCTGTGGAATCCGGTGAGGCTCATTCAAGCCCCTCGGACGCCCGGAGGAGGCGCATGACGGCCTCCTCCTCCAACCTCCGTAATCTACCGTATCGTACCCCGTTGGCATATCCCGGGAGAACCGATCCCCGGCCCGGAAGGAGGCGTTCCGGCCGGTCGATCTTCCAATACCAGTCCGGGCCGATGAGGGTCCCTTTCTCGGTGGCTTCGGCCCTCGAGCGGATTTCATCTTCTCCCCTGTCTCCTTTCGAGAGCGCCTGCAGCGTGTCCGAAGCATTGGGGTGCGGCCGCGCGCGGGGCTCCCGGGTGTGGCGGGACACTCCAAAGACCTATATTATGGCGGCTGGTTGGACACTGACTTCTCCCGACCCACAACGCCGGAACCGCACATCGCATGACGACCTCGCCTCGAACCGGAGCCCGGGTCCCGTCACCCCTGACGGCTCGAGGGCCATCCGGAACGTCCCCGACCCAGAACGTGGTGGTCCCCGCAGCCGCGCTGGCTCACCTGCGCCGGGCCCTGGCCCGGGAGATGGGGGTGCCTTCGGCCGTCCACGTTCTCCAGGATGCCGGATTCGCCACCGGTGAGACCCTCTATCGGGAGTTCGCCCGTGGAGTGTCCGGCCCGGACGACGACCCCTCCGCTCCGGATCCGTCCAGCCTGTCAGAGGACGCGTTCTGGGACCGCCTCGACGGCTTCTTCAAGGCACGGGGCTGGGGACGCTTCGAAGCCGAACGGGTCCACTCCGGACTGGGGATGATCCGTGCCCACGACTGGGCCGAAGCCGACGGGCACGGTCAGGAGACCCAACCGGGCTGTTACTTCACCTCCGGACTTCTGACCCACCTGCTGGGACAGGCCGCAGGGGGACCGGTGGCCGTGCTGGAGGTCCGGTGCCGGAGCCGCGGTGATAGCAGTTGCGAGTTCCTCTACGGGTCGGAAGCGGCAGTGCACGAGATCTACGGGCTTCTCCTGGACGACCGCTCCGTGGATCAGGCGCTGGCGGAACTCTGACCGGGCCGACGGGAGCCACCCTGTTCAGATGCGAGTTCTCGGCGTTGACTTTGGAGAGGTCCGAGTGGGCCTGGCCCTCTCCGACGAGACCGGAACGCTGGCCTCTCCCCTTCCCACCCTTCGTCGCCGCAGGGGAAAGCGCCCCCCCCTCAAGGCCCTCGAAGAGCTGGGTCGCAAGCACGACGTCGAGGCCGTGGTCTTCGGACTCCCCCTTGAGCTGGACGGATCCGAGTCGGAGTGGACCCGGCAGGTTCGGCAGGTGGGCGAAGCGCTGGGCCGGCGCCTGGAGGTCCCGGTGCACTTCGTGGACGAACGCATGACCTCGGTGGAAGGCGAACGCCTGGTCCGATCCAGCGGTCTTCCCCGCAAGCGGAGGGAGGAGAAAGGGAGGATCGACGCCGCCGCCGCCGTGCTCATCCTCCAGCGCTGGCTCGACCAGCAGGACGACTCGCCAGCATGAGGTCGTCCGCCATCCGCATCGGAATCATAGCCCTGGCTCTCTCGGCTATGTGGGGATGCCGGGGACAGTCCGACCAGCCTCAGGTCGAGTTCACCATTCCCCCGGGCGCCTCCTTCGCCGAGGTGACCGACACCCTGGTGGCCCGGGACCTGGTGGCCCATCCCCTTCCCTTCCGTCTCCTTGCCCGGGCACGAGGCGATGATCGAAGCGTCCGGGCCGGCCGTTACAAGGTGTCCGGCGACATCCAGTGGCAGACCCTCCTGACCCACCTGGTGGAGGGCCGCGTGGAGACCGTGCCCCTGACCATTCCGGAAGGGTTCACCCTGGCCCAGATGGTGCCCCGCGTTGCGGCGGTGCTGGAGCTGGACCCGGAGGAGGTGCGGGAACAGTTGGAGGAGTACGCCCAGGACGAGGAGCGCTGGGACGTGCCGGGCCCGGGGCTGGAGGGATATCTATTCCCGGATACGTACCACTTCGCCCCCGGCAGTTCGCTGAGCGCCGTGGTGAAGGCCATGACCAACCAGTACCTCTCCTTCTGGACCCCGGAACGGGTGGCCAGAGCCGAAGCGCTGGAGATGTCCAGGAAGGAAGTGACCACCCTGGCCTCCATCATCCAGGCCGAGGCCCGGCGAGGTGATGAGATGCCCCGTATCTCGGGGGTCTTTCACAACCGGCTGCGGATCGGGTATCTCCTGCAGGCCGACCCCACCGTCCAGTACGCCCTGGGCGAGCGCCGGAGCCGACTCCTCTACGCCGACATCGAGGCCGTGGCCGACCATCCCTACAACACGTATACCCAGCCGGGACTGCCCCCCGGCCCCATCGGCGCCCCCGGAGAGGACGCACTGCACGCGGCCCTGAACCCCGAGGAGACCGACTTCCTCTACTTCGTGGCCCGCCCCGACGGATCGCACATATTCACCCGGACGCTGGCCGAACACAACCGGGCTCGGGTGGAAGCCAGGCGCCTCTGGACCGAGGCCCAGCAGCGCCTGAACGGGGGCCCGGACGACTGATGGACCCCCAACGGTTGCGCCTCATCGTCATCACCGACAGCCGGCTGGCCGGAGACCGGGGCGTGATCCGGCAGGTGGAACGGGCGCTGGAGGCGGGAGCCCCGACCATTCAGCTCCGGGAGAAGGAGCGGGGGGCCGGCGAGGCCCTGGAGCTGGGCCGGCGACTGCGGGCCCTCACCCGGGAGCACGGTGCCCTCTTCTTCGTGAACGACCGCCTGGACCTGGCGTTGGCGACGGACGCCGACGGTGTCCACCTGGGCCCCAGGGATCTGCCGGTGGCGGAAGTCCGCCGGCACCTGCCCTCGGACTTCCTCATCGGCTATTCCACCGACGACCCGGACACGGCCGTGCGGGCCCAGAAGGACGGGGCCGACTACCTGGGCTGCGGGACCGTGTGGCCCACCTCGTCCAAGGAGGACCCCGGGGCCGTCATCGGGCCCGAGGGGCTTGCCCGACTGGCCGCCGCCGTCTCGATTCCCGTGGTGGGGATCGGCGGGATCACCCCGGACCGTGCCCGGGAGCTCGCCGGGACCGGAGCCGCGGGCATCGCCGTGATCGGTGCGGTGATGGCGTCGCCCCAGCCCGGGAACACCGTCCGCAACCTGCTGGCAGCCTTCCGACCCCGCTGACCTGCAGCCGTCCGACCCCGCTCATCTGCGGCCGTCCGACCCCGCTCATCTGCGGCCGTCCGACCCCGCTGACCTGCAGCCGTTCGACCCCGCTGATCTGCGGCCGTCCGACCCCGCTGGACCTGCGGCCTTCCGACCCGACAGACCCCCGACGCCCCCCCCGAACGACAAAACGCCCCTGGCGGGCCGAGTGTTCGGCTGCCAGGGGCGCTGTCGTGCGAGAAAAGGTCGGCGGCGACGTACTCTCCCACCGGGTCTCCCCGGCAGTACCATCCG
>PWLA01000234.1 GCA_003559555.1 Gemmatimonadota bacterium
CGACAGGGCCCTGACAGGACCTTCGACAGGCAAAACGTCTCGGGGGAGTGCAGACGACGGAGCGATCATCGACGTGGGGTTCGGGGTTGTAGGCCTACAGCCGTTTTTGGGGACGCCGCTCAAAATGGGGGATCGCCGGCGTCTTCGCCAGCACCGAGGTTCCCCGGCCCTGGACCTGATGCACAGATGAAGCCTGCCTTCTCCCATCTACCCGACCTGCCCGTCCGGGAGCTCTTGCCCCGGGTGGTCCGTATGCTGGGTCGGGAGCGGAGCGCCGTCCTGGTGGCACCTCCTGGAGCCGGCAAGACCACAACCGTACCCCTGGCGCTCCTGGAGGCTCCCTGGCTCGAGGGGCGCAAGGTGCTGGTGCTGGAGCCTCGTCGCCTGGCGGCCAGGGCGGCTGCCCAGCGGATGAGCTCGCTCATGGGCGAATCCGGTGCCGGAGGCACCGTGGGATACCGGGTCCGGATGGACACCCGGGTAAGCCGTCGGACCCGTATCGAGGTGGTGACCGAGGGCGTGCTCACCCGGATGCTCCAGTCCGATCCCACCCTGGACGGGGTAGGCGCCGTCCTCTTCGACGAGTTCCACGAACGCTCCCTGCACGCTGATCTGGGCCTGGCGCTCTGTCTCCAGAGCCGAACCCTCTTCCGGGACGATCTCCGGATCCTGGTCATGTCCGCCACCCTGGACGCCGAACCGGTGGCCCGCCTCATGGGCGACGCTCCGGTGCTCCGGAGCGAAGGGCGCCAGTACCCAGTGGAGACCCACTTCCTGGACCGGCCGGTGGAGGGATGGATCGAGCCCGCCGTGGTGCGCACCGTGCTCCAGGCGCTGGACGAGACGGAGGGGGACATCCTGGTCTTTCTTCCCGGGGCCGGGGAGATCCGTCGGACCCGGGAGCGGCTGGGCGACGCCGGCCTTGCCGGAAACGTCAGTGTTCACGCCCTCCACGGGAGCCTCTCCCGGGACGAGCAGGACCGGGCGATCGAGCCCAGCGCTCCCGGTCGGCGAAAGGTGGTCCTGGCCTCGGCCATTGCCGAGACATCCCTCACCATCGAGGGGGTGCGGGTGGTGGTGGACTCGGGGCTCATGCGGGTCCCCCGCTTCGACCCCGGGAGTGGGATGACCCGGCTGGAGACCCTGCGGGTGAGTCGAGACTCGGCGGATCAGCGGAGAGGGCGGGCGGGCCGACTGGCGCCGGGGGTGTGCTACCGCCTCTGGACCGAGGGGGAGGACCGGGGACTGATACCCGGACGGACACCGGAGATTCTCGAGGCCGATCTGGCGCCTCTGGCCATGGACCTGGCGGCCTGGGGGGCAAAGCCCGGAGAGCTGCGTTGGCTCGACCCTCCGCCGGAGGCCGCGTACGCCCAGGCCCGGGAACTCCTGGTCGAGCTGGAGCTTCTGGAACCGGCGGCCGGACTGTCTGATACGGGTCGCCGGGTGGCCTCCCTGGGGCTCCACCCCCGTCTGGGCCGCATGTTGCTCCGGGCCCGGGAGCTGGGCCTTCTGCGGTTGGGGTGCGAACTGGCGGCCATCCTTGGAGATCGGGACATCCTCCGAGCCCGGGGCCGGGCCGCCGACGCCGACTTGCGCCTCAGGGTCGAGGCCCTCCGGAAGGGCCGGGCGCCCCTGGGCGGGCACGAGGTCCACCGGGGTGGGCTGGCCCGGGCGCGCCGGGAGGCCGAGCACTGGCAGCGTATTCTGAAGGCCGATGGAGAAGGAGGGGGCGGGCGGTCCAGCCGCGATGACCTGGGCTGGGTCGGGGTCCTGGCGGCGCTGGCCTATCCCGACCGGATCGGGCAGCGGAGGGAGGGCGAACGGGGTCGCTTCCTCCTCAGAAATGGTCGGGGGGCCCGGTTCCGCGAGTCCCAATCGCTGGAGGGCGCCGACTGGCTGGTGGCGGTGGAGGTGGAGGGACGGGGCCGGGAGGCTCGGATCTTCCGGGCGGCGGCGCTGGAGGCCGACGAGGTGGAGGCGCACTTCGGGTCGTCGGCTCGTACCGTCCAGGAGGTGGTCTGGGATGAGGAGGCCCAGCGGGTGCGGGCCCGACGGGTTCGGCGGCTGGGAGCGCTGGAGCTGTCCCGGGCACCCCTGGTGGATCCAGATCCCCACGAGGTGGCCCAGGCCCTTCTGGAAGGCGTCCGGAGCCGAGGACCGCAGGTGCTTCCCTGGTCCAGGGAACTCCGGCAACTTCGGGAACGGATGCACTTCCTCCACCACCACCTGCCGGAGGAGTGGCCCGACACCTCGGAGGAGGCTCTCATGGACGAGCTGGAGGAATGGCTTCTTCCCTTCCTGGCGGGGATGAAGTCGCTGGACGACCTCCAGCGCCTGGACCTGCGCCAGGCGCTCCTGGCCCGGGTCCCCTGGGATGCCCGGGAGAAGCTTGAGGGCTGGGCGCCAACGCACCTTCAGGTTCCCAGCGGCTCCCGGATCCCGGTGGACTACTCGAACCCCGACGCGCCGGCGCTGGCGGTCAGGCTCCAGGAGGTGTTCGGGCTTACCGAAACCCCCAGGATCGGCGGTGGGCGGGTGCCGGTGACCATGCGACTTCTTTCACCGGCGCACCGACCCGTACAGGTCACCGGTGACCTGGCCAGCTTCTGGCGGGATGCGTACTTCGAAGTCAGAAAGGACCTGCGGGGTCGATATCCCAAGCACTACTGGCCGGAAGATCCACTAGCCGCCACCCCCACCCGTCGCACCCGGCCGCGCCGGGACGACGGATGAGGGGAGCGGGAGGCCGGCAGACTCAGTTGGAGTTCGGCTCCAGTCTCATGAGGAGTCGCCGACCCTCGATCTTGCGGGAGCGGTGCTCCACGGTGGCCAGGTCCTCGGTGGCCTCTTCCACCCGGTCCAGCATGGCCTCGCCCACCTCCGGGCGACGCAGTTCCCGGCCACGATAGCGGAGCACGATTCGTACGATGTTGCCCTCTTCCAGAAACTTGCGAGCGCGGCGGATCTTGGTGTTGAAGTCGTGGTCCTCGGTGACGGGACGGAGCTGAACCTCCTTGATCTCCACCACCTGCTGGTTCTTCCGGGCCTCCTGCGCCTGCTTCTGCTGTTCGTAGCGGTACTTGCCCCAGTCCATGATCTTGACCACGGGGGGGCGGGCGTCGGCTGCTACTTCCACCAGATCCAGGTCGAACTCCCGGGCCTTTTCCTGGGCGACCTGAAGTGACACCACGCCGACCTGCTCGCCATCGGGGTCGATGAGGCGGACCGGGCTGATTCTGATCTCTTCGTTGACTCTCGGCTTGTCGGAAATCTCGGGTACCTCCTCGTGAAGGGATGATCGTTCGTGTTGCCGACCTACCCACCACCGGATCGAAAGTCCCGGGGCGGGGGCGGATCATGGATCAGTGAATCTCAACCAGTTCCACCTGAAAGACCAGGACGGCGTTGGGCGGGATGACACCCTCGCCGGCACCGGCGGCGCCGTAGGCGAGGTGAGGGGGGATGACCAAGGTGCGCTGCTCGCCCACCTGCATCCCCATGATCCCGTCTTCCCAACCCTGGATGACCTCCTGGGCGCCCAGCTCGACGGTGATGGGCTGGTCCATCTCCCGGCTGTCTTCGAAGACGGTTCCGTCCACCAGGCTTCCTCGATAGTGGACGGTCACGCTTCGGCCTTCTTCCGCCACCTCACCGTCGCCGGGTTGGTCGACCCGGTAGTAGACCCCCAACTCGGTGGTCTGCATCTCGTCGAAGTCGATCTCCAGCTCCTCGGCGTACTCCACGGCGGTGGGATCCACCAACTCCTCGGGCTGTTCCGGCGTGGGATCGGCCACGGGCTCGTCCACCTCAGGGGCGTCACCGCAGCCGGCCACCAGGAGGACGAGGACTGTGGCGAATATGTGTTTCGGTCGGATCATGAACGCTGACCTCGGGTTCGGGGTGACAGGTGCCTGGTAGGACTCATTCACCGATGCACCGCCAAAGTTGCGCTGGAGGGATCAGGAGGCGGATTCGGTCAGCAGCTGGAGGAAGGCCTCGCCGTAGCGTTCCAGCTTGGCCGGGCCCACCCCCGGCACCTCCAGGAGCTGGGCCGGTGTCCGGGGCTGCCGGGCCACCATCTCCCGAAGAACCCGGTCGTTGAAGACGATGTAGGCCGGCACGCCCTGGGACCGGGCCAACTCCAGCCTCAGGGCCCGGAGGGACTCGAAGAGGGCGTGGTCGGCCGAGCCCAGGTCCGGATCCCCCTCGGGAGCGGCCGCACGTCCGGTGGCGCGGCCGCGGGGCGTGCCGGACGTAGGCCTTGCCATCATCGCCTCGGCGGCCCGGTCCGCCACCTGGACGCCGGAGCACACGTCGCAGGCGTCGCCGCAGCCGTCCATCTCCTCGTCGAAGTGGGCCAGGATGGCCCGGTGCCGACACACGCCGGCCTCCACCATCCGGAAGAGCCCGACGGTGGCCTGGGCCTTGCTCCGTCTCAACTCGGGGTCGTCGATCTCGTCCAGAAACCGCTCGTGCATCTTCACGTCGGCCCACGAATAGAAGAGTATACAGTCGCTGAGCAGCCCATCCCGACCGGCCCTCCCCATCTCCTGGTACCACGACTCCACGTCTTTGGGCATGTCCCGGTGGATCACGAAGCGAACGTCGGGCTTGTCGATCCCCATCCCGAAGGCCACGGTGGCCACCACCACGTCGGTCTCGTCGTGCTGGAAGGCCTCCTGGTTGCGGATCCGTTCGTCGCTGGAGAGGCCCGCATGGTAGGGCAGTGCCCGCACGCCCTCCTCCTGGAGGAACCGGGCCGTGCTCTCCACCGCCCGCCGGGAGAGGCAGTACACGATCCCGCTCTCCCCCTCCCACTCTCGCACCAGGGCCAGGATCTCGCGGCGGGTGTTGCCCGATCCCTTCTTCCGGCATCCGATCTGCAGGTTCGACCGGAAGAAGGAGCCCTTGTAGCCCTCGGGCTTCCGCATGCCCAGTTGGCGGAGCACATCCACGGCCACCGGCCGGGTGGCGGTGGCGGTGAGGGCCAGGACCGGCACGTCCAGCTCCTCCCGGAGTCCCCGGAGTCGACGGTAGGACGGTCGGAAGTCGTGCCCCCACTGGCTGATGCAGTGGGCCTCGTCGATGACCAGCAGCGAGATGGGGCAGTCGGCGATAAAGCTCCGGAGGCTCCCGTCCAGCGCTTCGGGGGCCAGGAAGACCAGCTCCAGCTCGCCGCGTCGCAGCCGGGCCAGCCGATCGCGGCGCTCCTCGAAGTCCAGGGTGGAGTTGATCTCCACCGCCTGGAAGCCCAACGCCTCCAATCCGTCCACCTGGTCCTTCATGAGACTTATGAGGGGTGAGATCACCAGCACGGTGCCCGGGAGGATCCGGGCCGGGACCTGGTAGGTGAGCGACTTTCCGGCGCCGGTGGGCATGAGGGCGATGCAGTCCTGACCGTTCAGCACCGCGTCGATGACGTGCCGCTGTCCTTCCCGGAAGGAGGAGTAGCCGAAGACATCTCTCAAGACGGTGTCCGGGTCGAGCGAGCTCGTTTGCCGGGCCTGGTCAATCATCCAGGAGGTTCTCCAGTTCGGCCAGTCGTCGGTTCGGGGGCACCGCGTTGTCTGGCAGCGACACGCTCCGGGAGCCCAGCGCCTGCAGGAGCTTGCGGGCACTGGTGAGCACACCCCGGGCCTCATCCGCGTTCCCTTCGGCCAGGGCCCGGACGCCGTCCAGGTACAGGATCTCGCCCACGACCCAGATTTTGCCGGGATCGCCCCCTCCTCCGGCGGTGATCACGTCCAGAACCGTGTCCGGGGTGGCCAGCCGCACGATGTCCAGGTCCACGCCCACCCGGTGGGCCAGCTCCTGGAGTCCCTCCCGGATGTGGGTGGTGTCGCCTCCCTCCGACTCGAGGCGCCGCTGCAGCTCCATGAGCTGTTCCGCCAGCCGCTGCAGCCGCTGGGCCTTGAAGAAGATCATGTGGAAGGAGCTCCGCCCCTCAGGGGCGAGCCGCCGCTCCGCCTTCCCCCTCCACCCGGTAGAACCGGATGTCGTGGACCCGACCCTGGGACAGGCTGAGCTCGCCCACGGGACCGGCTTCGCCACCCTCCCGAATGAAGAGGATGCCCCCCAGGGAGCTCCCGAAGGCGTCCATCTCGTCGCCTGGGGAGAGCTGGAACCGGGAAGAGGGCCGGCGGAAGATGACCAATTGGTCGTCCTCCAGCACCACCTGGAGGGTGGTCTCGGCATCCGGGCTGTGGTAGAAGCCCTCATAGGCCTCCAGCTCCGCGGGCGTTGGGTCGAAGGTGGGTCCCTCGTCCTCAGGCTCCTCACCGGGCTCGTCTTCCTGGGTCGGCTCCTCCGCGGGCTCCGGGGGCGGCTCCGGGAGGAAGACCGCCGAGACGGCTCCTCCCAGTCCTCCGGGGTTGGCGCTGGTGACGTTGCAGAGAATCGCCACCGAGAGGGCCTCCTCGGGGAAAAGGGCAAGATAAGCTCGGTAGCCCGAGGTGGCGCCGGTATGGCTGATTCGGCCCACCCCGTTCTGGGAGCCGAACTGGAGGCCGCCGGCGTAATGGATCTGCTCGCCGTTGTTCAGCACGCCTCGGTGGTGCATCTCGGCCATGAACTCATCGCCCAGGGTACCCTGTCGCAGGTGCTCGTTCCAGGCGAGCAGGTCGGGAACGGTGGTCAGGAGACCGCCATTTCCGTGCACGTCCTCGATGGGTCGGTTGATCCGGAAGCCGCCACCGGAGGGGGAGTAGGCCGAGGCCCGGCCCGGCACCAGTCGGCGGTAGTCGTCCCGCCACTGGGTGTCCTCGAGCCCCAGGGGTTCGAAAAGACGCTCCCGGGAGAACTCGCTGAACGACATCCCGCTGACCCGGTCCACCAGAATGGCCAGGAGGTTGTAGCCCGAGTTGGTGTAGGAGTAGCTCTCCCCCGGGGGGTAGTTCAGGGCGCTCTGGCGGCTGATGATCTCCAGGGCGTGGTCGTGGTTGTGCGTCCGGGCGCTGCGCCCCCACCCCGAGATGCCGGCCACGCTGCCCCAGTCCCTGAGGCCGCTGGTGTGGGTGAAGAGGTGCCGGATGGTGATCGTCTCGCCGTAGTCCGGGACTTCGGGGATGTAGTGGCGGATGTCGTCATCCAGGGAAAGCTCACCGTCCAGGGCGAGGAGGACCACGGCGGCGGCGGTGAACTGCTTGGAGACGGATCCGGCCTCGAGGATCGTACCGGGCTCGTTGGCCACCCTGAACTCCAGGTCAGCCATCCCGTAGGCGCGTTCCAGGAGAGTCTCGCCCTCCCGGGCCACGCCCACGGCGCACCCGGGGCTCCGGGCCGAGTCGAAGGCCTGGAAGATCTCGTCCACCGCCTCCACGGAGTCGGCGGCAGTGATGTTGAAGGGGGCATGCGAGGTTTCTCCCTGGTGGGCCAGTGCCGGAGCCGGCACGGCCAGGAGCAGGCACAGGGCCGCCATGAGCACCAGGGGGGGAAGGGAAGCGGAGATCGGGGTCCGGAACTGAATGATGCACATGGTGGGCCGTCGACGTAGGGGTCGATGAGTTTCGGGGGACCCTTCATACTGGCACCTGTCAGTACCCTGTGTCCAGCCGCCTTCGTCGAGAGAGGAGGCGGAACGCCGCCGCTCGAAGGGGGTTGCGGTATAGGGTCCCTGGTACGCCGGTGGGGCCGGTGATTTTGTCCAACTGGAGGTTGGTGGATGGCGGAAGGCTCAAAGCGAGGAGCGAAGGACACGGGGAAGGGTTCCCGCGGCGGTCAGCAAGGTGCCGCAGGCAAATCCGGGAAGCCCGTGTCGCCACTCGGGCGGAACCGGATCCTCTTCTGGATCCTCCTGGCCGGGCTTGCCATGCTTTGGATCGTACGCCCCTACGATGCCGAGCCGGAGTGGACACCCGTGCCGTACAGCCAGTTCAGGGCGCTGGTGCAGGACGGCATGGTGGAACGGGTCAATGTGAAGGGATCCGAAATCCGGGGTGAGCTCAGCCAGGAGGTGGAGCGAAGGGTGCCCGAGATGGACGAGCCCGTCACCTTCGACCGCCTCGTCACCCACGTACCCTCGTTCGGAGACGACGAGCTCCTGGCCCGACTGGAGGCCCAGGGTGTGGAGGTGCAGACCGAACCCGAGTCCGACTTCTCGTGGTGGCTCATTCTGGTCTACATGCTTCCGGTGGTGCTTATCATCATTCTCTTCATCTTTCTGTACCGGGGCATGCAGTCCCAGGGCCAGAAGATGATGTCCATCGGGAAGAGCCGTGCCCGGGCCTACGAACGGACCGAAGAGGCCACCACCTTCGATGACGTGGCGGGCCAGGAAGGTGCCAAGCAGGAGTTGCAGGAGCTGGTCAGCTTTCTGAAGGAACCCTCCAAGTTCGAGCGTCTGGGCGGCGAGATCCCCCGGGGGTTCCTGCTGGTGGGTCCTCCGGGGACCGGCAAGACCCTGATCGCCCGGGCGGTGGCGGGGGAGGCTGGCGTGCCCTTCTTCCACATGTCCGGATCCGACTTCATGGAGATGTTGGTGGGAGTGGGCGCCTCTCGCGTCCGAAGCCTCTTCGAGGAGGCGAAGGAGGCCGCGCCGGCCATCATCTTCATCGACGAGCTGGATTCGGTGGGTCGGAAGCGGGGCGCCGGCCTGGGGGGCGGCCACGACGAGCGGGAGCAGACGCTGAACCAGTTGCTGTCCGAGATGGACGGGTTCGAGCCCAACCAGGGCGTGGTGGTCATGGCGGCCACCAACCGCCCGGACATCCTGGATCCGGCGCTACTGCGGCCCGGCCGTTTCGATCGGCGGGGGACGATGGATCTTCCCACCCGGCACGACCGGGAGGAGATCCTGAAGATTCACGCCCGTCGCAAGCCACTCTCACCGGAGGTGGACCTGTCGGGAGTGGCTCGGGGCACGCCGGGATTCAGCGGCGCGGACCTGCGGAACCTGCTGAATGAGTCGGCACTGCTGGCCGCCCGCAAGGACCTGGACCAGATCCGGCCCACCGAGATCGACGAAGCCCGGGACAAGATCATGATGGGGCTGGAGCGACAGGGGGTCATTCTCACCGATGAAGAGCGGCGACTCCTGGCCTACCACGAGGCCGGACATGCCGTGGCGGCCGCGGTTCTTCCGCACGCCGACCCGGTACACAAGGTGAGCATCATCCCCCGGGGGCGAGCCATGGGGGTGACGCAGCAGCTCCCGGAGCGGGACCGATACCTCTACTCCAGGGACTTTCTGAAGGGCCAGCTCGTGATCCTCCTGGCCGGTCGGGCCGCCGAGGAGCTGGTCCTGGAGACCATGACCAGTGGTGCCGAGGACGATCTCAAGCGGGCGTCGCAGTTGGCCCGGAAGATGGTCCTGTCGTGGGGCATGAGCGATCGTTTCGGTCGTATTGCCTCGGGGGGGCGGCAACAGGAGGTCTTCCTGGGTGAGGAGATCGCTCAGCGGAGGGAGTTCAGCGACTCCACTTCTCGGGAGGTGGACGAGGAGGTCCGAGCTATCGTGGAAAACGCCTTCCAGGAGGCCCGATCTCTGTTGGAGGAGCACCGGGAGGGGCTGGATCGTCTGGCCGAGGCCCTCCTCACCGAGGAGGAGGTGTCGGGTCGGCGCGTCCTGGAGCTGCTGGGGAAGGAGCCGACCGACGTGCCCGATGCCCGGGTGGACAAAGGGGCGGCTGAGTCCGAGCCGGCCCGCTCCTGACCCCCTCCCGATGACGGTCCCCGAGGGAGTCCAGGCCCTGGATCACACCGCCGACGTGGGGATCCGGGTGGAGGCTCCGGACCTGGAGACGCTCTTTCGTCGGGTGGCGCTGGGTTCGCTATGGATGGCGGTGGGCGATGCAGAGCCCGCCGCGGAATCCGACGGGGCATCCGGACTTCGTTCGGTGAAGCTTGAGGAGGACGAGCTGGACGGCCTCCTCCGCAGCTGGAGTCGGGAGGTGCTGTACTGGCACGAGGTGGAGGACTTCCTGGTGAAGGAGGTTCCCGAGCTCG
>PWLA01000261.1 GCA_003559555.1 Gemmatimonadota bacterium
CACGTCAAGACCAGCCTTTTCGGACCGGGCCTCACCCTCCTGGTGAACGAAGGACGGTTGGTGCTGGGCCGCTGGCAGGGGGTGTTCCTGGCCGAGTGGGACGGACCCCGCACCCGCACGGGGGCCTTGCAGACCATGCCGGCCGGATGAGGAGCCTCATGTCACTTCCTGCCCCCCTTCGTCCCGGTGTCCGCCGGCCCCGCATGGCCCTGGGCCTGGCGACCCTCCTGGTCGCCCTCCCGGCCCTCACGCCCGGCGATCCCCCGGCCCCGCCGCCGACCCAACCCGATCCCACCGGGCTCTGGCTCACCGAGGAGGAGACCTCGGTGATCCGGATCCAGGAGTGCGACGCCGGGCTCTGCGGGGACATCCACTGGCTGGCCCCGGACGCCCGGCAGTTCGACACCGAGAACCGGGACCGCTCGCTCCGGGACCGGCCCCTCTGCGGCCTGGAGATCCTCCGGGACTTCGAGCAGAACCCCGACAACCCCGCCGAGTGGCGGGACGGCGAGGTGTACGCCGCTGACGACGGCAGGACCTACAGCGCCCGGATCCGGGTCCAGGGCCCCGACGAGCTGGAGTTGAGGGGATACCGGGGCATCGCCCTCATTGGCCGCTCCCAGACGTGGGTCCGGGTGGACCAGGAGGACTATCCGCGCTGCGAGCCTCCGGGCGCCACCACGGCGTCCTCCAGGTGGGGAGCCCCGGCCCGGTGAGCAAGGAGCGGCCTCCCCCGCCCACCGGCACCCACGAGCTGAAACACCGCTTTCACACCTGGGGCTTCATCTTCCTCTTCGGCTTCATGCTCCCGGCCATGGCCATCCACGCCCTCTTCTTCGACGCCGAGCGGGGAGGCGGGCTCCTGGCGGTGCTGGCGATCCTGGGCGCACCCCTGGCCTGGTGGCTCTTCCGGGAGGCCCGGGTCCGGATCCAGGTCTCGCCCCGGGGGATCTCCATCCGACCGCTCTGGGGCGAGGAGGAGACCTTCCCCTGGGGTGCCGTGCGGGCGGTCAGCTACGGCTCGACGTCCCGCTCCCTCCTCCTGGAGGTGGACGGGGCGGGGGCGTCGCCCATCCGGGTGAGCCTCATGCGGGAGAACGTGGCCACCCTGGCCCGCTTCGTCCTGGATCGGGTCCCGTCGGATCGGATCGAGGGGGAGGCCCGGACGCTCTTCCGCCTGGAGTGAGACGGGGAAGCGCCCCCGGGGCGTCAGGGCACCTCGGGGTGGAACCGCCACTGGGCCTCGAAGTCCCGCGGGGGCGCTTCCCCGGTAATGGAGGCCCGCACCATCTCGATGGGCATCCGGCCGCTCTTCAGGATGTGGTCGTGGAAGGCCCGGTTGGTCATCTGCCCGGTCTCCACCAGCTCGCGGTGGAGCTGGCGGAGCTGGAGTCCGCCCAGGAGGTAGCCCGCCTGGTAGAGCGGGGAGTACTGGCCGGCGAAGGAGCGGCGCACCTCGGCCTCGGCCGCCGCCGGCTCGTGGCCCACCCGGTCCACCAGGAGCTCGATGGCCTCCTCAGGTGTCATCTCGCCCAGGTGGAAGGCCAGGGAGAAGAGGATCCGGGCCGCCCGGTGGTTGCGCCAGAAGAGCATTCCGATCTCGTCCTCGGCGCTGCGGGCAAAGTCCAGGTCCCAGAGGAGGAGCTCCCAGTAGAGGGCCCACCCCTCGCCCCAGAAGGGGGTGCTGAAGAGGCTCCGGTGGGTGGCGTAGCGCGAGGTCATGAAGCCCTGCAGGTGGTGCCCCGGGATCAGCTCGTGATGGACCACCGCCCGGGAGAAGTGCTCGTTGTTGGCCCTGAGGCTCATCTCCTTCTCCTCGTGGCTCATGCCGTCGGTGGGAAAGGCCACCCGGACCACCTCGCCGCCCAGAAAGAAGGGGGCCGTCCGCTGCATCTGGGGCGAGAGCATCTCCATGCGCCAGATCTCCCGGGCCAGGGGCGGCACGGTCACCAGGTCGTGCTCCTCCAGGAAGTCCTCGGCCTCCCGGGCCAGCTCGGTGACCAGGTGAATCTGCTGGCCCGGCTCCACGTGGAGCCCCTTCACGTGCTCCAGCGCCGCGTGGATGTCGTCGCCGAAGCCCAGCTCGGCCGCCGCTTCCCGCATCCGGGCCTCGCCCCACTCCAGCTCGTAGTGGGCGATCTCCAGGAGCTCCTCGGGGGAGTAGGCGATCATCTCGTTCTGCAGGTCCAGGACCAGGGCCTCCCGACCCAGCGGGTCGCCGATGATGGGCTCCTCCTCGCCCGGTCGAATGCCGGCGCCCTCCCGGCGGAGGAAGTCCACGTAGTCCTGCAGCGCTTCATCGAAGTCCTCGTGGACCGCCCGAACCCACCAGCTGAAATCGGGATCGTAGCCGTCGAAGTGGTTGAACCACTGGGAGACCACCTGCCGGAGCCGGTTGGCCCGGCTGGCGGTGCGTCGGGCCACCACCGGGGTCAGCTCCACGCCGTCCACCACCCGGTCGTCGGCCAGGGCGTCCCGGACCCGGGCGCGGACCTCCTCGATGGCCTCGGTGGCCTGGTGGAGGGTCTCGGCGGCGCCCCGGGGGTCCACCGCCTCCAGGTCGCGGCGGGCGTGGTGGAGGGCCACCAGCTCCCCTTCGAAGGGGAGGAAGGGCGCCATCTCCCGGGCCCGCTCCCCTTCCACCTCCAGCCGCTCCAGCTCGTAGCGCACCCGATTGGCCAGGAGGACCCAGTCGATCCGACCCTCCACGTTCAGGCCGTCGAAGTCCAGGGCTGCCAGGGTCTCGTCCTGCTCCCGGTAGAAGCCCTCGAGCCGCTCACGCTGCCGGGGAGAATCCAGGTCGTGGAAGCGGAGGAGTCCGGCCCGGTCCTGTGCGAAGTGCTGGACCGTCTGGACCAGGTCGCTCTGCTGGGGATCGTCGGCGGTGGAGCCGTGCCCCAGGCTCTGGGGCGTGGCGCCTGCCAGGACGACGGCGACCAGCGCCAGGGAGAGGGTGGCGAGGACGGAATGGAAAAGGCGAGCCATCGGGCGGGACTCCTCTGCTGTGACGTGGGCGGCGCGGGGCGGTGTCTCAGGCCTGAGACTGGGGCCCCCGGCCGATTGCGTCAACATGGAGGGGCAGCGGGACCCGGCGCCCTCACCGGACCCGAACCCCTGTGGCCGGGGTGGAAGGAGGAGCCGAGCACACCAGCCGTGGAGAAGCCGTGGACGCACAGACCACCAGGACCCGCTCGGGCTCGCTGAAGGGCGGGCCGGGAATGCCGTCGTGGCTCCGGATCGCCGGGGTCGCGGTGGGCGCGGTGGCCATCGTCCTGGTCTTCAACCTGGCGGTCTTCCTCCTGTTCGCCATGCCGCCGCTGGCCGGAATGGCGTGGGTGGCTGCGGTGGGCGGAGTCTTTCTCTGGTGGCATGCCCGACGACGTCCGGATGGGCGCCCCTCGGCGCTGGCCCGGCGGATCCGCCTGCGGCGGCCCCGGGTTCCGGCCTGGTGGATCGCCGGCACGGTGGGAGCCACGGTGGTGGGCATGCTGGGAGTGGCCCGTTTCGTGGAGCTGGCCGCCGGGCCGCTGGACCTTACCGACTCGCCCTTCTACCGGGACATCCTGGCCTACACCGAGACGTTGCCCGGCTGGCTCGCCTTCGCCTTCGCCGCCGCGGTGGTGGTCCCCATCATCGAGGAGTTCGCCTTCCGGGGACGGCTGCAGCGGGCCATGGAGTGGGAGTGGGGGAATCCCGCGGTGGCGGTGGTGGCCACCGCGGCTGTCTTCGCCCTGGTGCACGTGGGCGGCCCCCACCCCTTCCTCCTGGTGGTCCCCTTCCTGGTGGGGATCGCCTGCGGGGTGGTGGTGATCCTCTCCCGGTCCATCTGGCCCGCCGTGATCCTCCACGGCGTGTGGAACGGCCTCATGTCGTCTCTGGCCCTGGCGGACCGGTGGGTGGACGAGGTGCCGGCGGAGACGGGGACCGGGCTTCTGATCCCCGTGGCTGCACTGATGGTCCTCGTGGGAGGGGCGTGGTGGGCCTACCTCATCCGCCGATGGCGCTCCGAACTGGCTCCGAAGGGGGGCGCCTCATCGGCCTTCGAGTGACCGCAGCCGCTCCCGCATTCGGCGGGTGTGTCCCCCTTCCCAGTAGACCCGCCCGCAGGCCGGACAGCGGCGAAACCGTTCCTCGCGCTGGAGCACGGCAGGGGGCACCGCCTCCCGGACCTGGGCCGGGCTGACGTCGTCCAGGGGCTCGTTGCAGCGGCTGCACCGGGTGAAGGCCCGGGCCTCCGGGTCCAGTTCCAGCCGCCGGACCAACGCCTGAAGCTGGTCCCAGGGCCGATCCTCGTCCACCACCACCACGTTCCTCAGCCGCCACTCCTCCGGGAGGTTCCGGTCCCGGGTCACCAGAATGCGCCGCTCGGCCAGCGCCCGACGCACCAGGGCCTCGTCGGTTCGTTCCCCGGCGCTTCGTTCCCTGGCGCTTCGTTCCCCTGCGCCGGCAGCGTCGTACCCCATGACCCGCAGCCAGCGGGCCAGGTGTTCCAGCATCTCGTCCACCAGGAAGCGGGGCCGGGCGTCGGCCTCGGGCAGCTCGGGTCCCAGCCGCTTCTGGAGCCCCACCCGCTCCCCGCAGGTGCAGTGCAGGGTGCGTCCGAACTGGAAGAGGGTGACGTCGTACTCCCGGCCGCACCCCGGGCATCGGATCGCCATCCCCTCACCCCACCTTCCACATCCGGAGCCGCTCGGCGTGGCGGTGCTCCAGGATGGTCCGGATCCGTTCGTGGCGGGGATCCTTCAGCTCCGGGTCCGCCGCCACCACCTTCCGGGCCAGGGCTCGGGCCTGCTCCAGGAGCTCGGCGTCGGTGGTCAGGTCGGCAAAGCGAAGGAGCGGGTCCCGGCCGTGCTGCTGGGAGCCGAAGAGGTCGCCCTGCCCCCGGATCCGCAGGTCGGCCCGGGCGATCTCGAAGCCGTCGTTGGTGGCTGCGAAGACCTCGAGCCGCTCCCGGGCCATCTCCCCCGGCTCGGCGATGAGGACGCACCAGGACGCCTCGGCCCCCCGCCCTACCCGTCCCCGGAGCTGGTGGAGCTGGGAGAGCCCGAAGCGCTCGGCGTGCTCGATAACCATGACGGTGGCGTTGGGCACGTCGATGCCCACCTCGATGACGGTGGTGCTCACCAGGAGGTCCAGCTCGCCGTCCCGGAAGGCCCGCATCACCGCCTCCTTCTCCTCGGCCGGAAGCTGCCCATGGAGAAGTCCCAGCCGCCGCTCTGGGAAGACCTCCCGGGCCAGGCGCTCGTACTCCTGGGTGGCCGCCCGGAGATCCGTCTTCTCCGACTCCTCCACCAGTGGGTAGACGATGTAGCCCTGTCGGCCCGCCTCCAGCTCCTTCCGGACGCCGGCGTAGACCTCCTGGCGCCCGCTGGGATACCGGAGGAGGGTCCGCACCGGGCGCCGCCCCGGGGGCAGCTCATCCAGCACCGAGAGCTCCAGGTCTCCGTAGAGGGTGAGGGCCAGGGAGCGGGGGATGGGGGTGGCCGACATGACCAGCACGTCGGGCCGGGGCCCCTTCTCCGCCTCCTCCACCAGCGCCATCCGTTGCCGCACCCCAAAGCGGTGCTGCTCGTCCACCACCACCAGCCCCAGGTTCCGGAACTCCACCCCCTCCTGGATCAGGGCGTGGGTGCCCACCACCAGGGGGGTGCGACCCTCCCGGAGCCCCTCCAGAAGCTCCTCCCGGGCCCGGCCGGTGACGCTCCCGGTCAGGAGGGCCACCGGGATCTCCAGGGGTTCCAGGAGCTCCTGGAGCTTCAGGTGGTGCTGCTCGGCCAGCAGCTCGGTGGGGGCCATGAGGGCGCCCTGCCGGCCCCCTTCCACCGAGAGGAGCATGGCGAAGAGGGCCACCAGCGTCTTTCCGGCCCCCACGTCGCCCTGCAGAAACCGGTTCATGCGCCGGGGCGAGGCCATGTCGCCGTAGATCTCCCGGAGGACCCGGGCCTGGGCCCCGGTGAGCTCGAAGGGCAGGCTCTCGTGGAGGGGGCGGATCAGCTCGTTGGTCCGGGTGTGGACGATCCCCGGCTCCACTTCGGTCTGCCGATATCGGGCCAGCGCCTGCACGAGCTGGAGGAAGAAGAACTCGTCGAAGGCCAGCCTCCGGCGGCCCGGCTCCGTCTCGTCCAGCGAGCGGGGACGGTGGAGGCGGCGGAAGGCCTCCTGGAGGCCGGGGAGCCCCAGTCGCTCGCGGAGCTCCGGCGGCAGGTACTCTTCCTCGTCAGCGTGCTCCAGGAGCCAGTCCAGGTTCTCCTCGTAGATCCGCCGGAGGACCCACTGGGGAAGGGCGTCGGTGGCGGGGTACGAGGTGAAGACGGTCCCGGCCTCCTGGCCGTCTTCTCCCTGACCCGGATCACCGGCCCGGGCCAGGGTGGTGAACTCCCGGGGATGAAGCTGCCGGCCATGGAAGAACTTCACCGGACCGGTAACCAGGAGCTGGTCGCCTTCCCGGATCTTGCGGTCGAGCCAGGGCTGGCCCGGCCAGGCGCAGGTGATCATCCCCGACGCGTCCTGGAGGACCGCCTGGAAGATCCGGAGGCCCGATCGGGTGGGGATGACGCCGGAGGAGCGGACCCTCCCGCGGATGGTGGCGTCGTCGCCCACCTTGAGCGACTCGATGGACTGGATCGTGGAGGCGTCGTCGTAGCGCCGGGGCACGTGGTACAGAAGGTCCCGGGCCGTCCCCACCGACAGCTTCTTGAGGGAATCGGCCCGTCGGGGACCCACTCCCTTCATGAACTGCGCGGGGCGATCCAGGTGGCCGTAGCCCACGTGGCTCTCAGTCCCCCTCGAAGACGCCGTCGAGGAAGGCCTCGGGGTCGAAGGCGTCCAGGTCCTCCACCCCTTCGCCCAGCCCCACCATCTTCACCGGGATCTCGTACTCCTCCAGTAGGGCTACCACGATCCCGCCCCGGGCGGTGGAGTCCATCTTGGCCAGGATGATCCCGGTGGGGGTGGTGGCCTCGCTGAAGGCCCGGACCTGGGCCACGGCGTTCTGGCCCACGGTGGCGTCCAGGACAATGAGGGTCTCGTGGGGCGCCCCCTCCAGCTTCCGGCGGATGACCCGGTCCACCTTCCGGAGCTCCTCCATGAGGCCCCGGTTGGTGTGGAGCCGACCGGCGGTATCCACCAGGACCACGTCGATGCCCCGCTTCGTGGCCGCCTCCATGGCGTCGTAGGCCACGGCCGCCGGATCGCCTCCCTGCTGCCCCCTCAGGAAGTCGGCGCCCACCCGCCCGGCCCAGGTCTCGAGCTGGCTCACCGCCCCGGCCCGGTAGGTGTCGCCGGCGGCCACCAGGACCGAGCGGCCCTCCCGGATCAGGAAGTGGGCCATCTTGGCGATGGAGGTGGTCTTCCCCACCCCGTTCACCCCCACGATGAGGTAGACGGTGGGCCCCTGGCCGGGGTTCTCGGCCAGCTCGGTGGTGCTTCCCTCCTCGAGGATCCGGGCCACCTCGGCCCGGAGGGCCGCCTTCAACTCCCCCCCGCCCCGGATCTTTCCCTTGCGAGCCAGCTCCTCCACGTGATCCACCAGCCGGAGGGTGGCCTGAACCCCGAAGTCGGCGGCCAGCAGCCGCTCCTCCAGCTCCTCCAGCGACTCCTCGTCCATCCCCTCCGAGAGGACCCGCACGTCGGTGAGGGCCAGGTCCACCACCTTGTTCCAGAGGCTCTTCCGCTTTTCGTCCTTCTTCTTGAAGAGTCGCATGCGCGCTCGCTGGGCTCCCGTCGTGGGTGTTCGTGGTCTGGCGTCGGCAGACGCCCCGCCTCCCGATAAGGTACACATCCCGGCGGCCGTGGGGAGGGTGGACCCGGCCGTCGCCCGCTCGCCACGGGACTGTTCGAGCCCCGGGGGAGCCCGATATAATCCAGGGACCATGAACCGAACCTCCCTCACCCGTGCGGCCCCCGGCCTCCTGGCCGCCCTCCTCCTCCTGGCTGCCGCGCCCCTCCCGGCGTGGGGCCAGGACCGGAGCTCGGAGTGGACCGCGCCCCGCTGGATGGGCGACGTCGCCTTCGTGGGCACCAACGCCCTCTTCGGCGGCCTCACCGCCGGGGTCATGCAGCACCTCGACGGCGGCGACTTCCGGGACGGCTTCACCCGAGGCGCCTTCGGGGGAATGGCGGCCTACGTGGGGCGCCGGATCGCCGCGGCGGAGTTCAGCGGAGCCGGGCTGGTGGGACGGCAGGTGTCGGCCGTGGGCGCCTCGGTGGTACGCAACGCCGGCGAGGGTCGGCCGTCCTTCCAGGAGCTGGTCTTCCCGGTGGGGCCGGTGAGGATCTACGTGGACCGTTCCGAAGACACCGACGTCCGCCCCCGGGTGGCCCTCTATGACGTGGCCTGGCTCGTGACCTTCGTGGCCCGGAGCGAGACCCGGGTGGACTGGTCTGCCTCCCTCTCGTCCGGGGCGCCGGTCTTCCGCTCACCCCAGCGCAGCTACAAGAATTCCAGGGGCGAGCCGGTGGACGGGCTGGCAGCCGGCGGGAGCATCGGGTTGAGCGACGTCTTCGAGGACCGGCGCCGGCAGGTGCTCCCCCACGAGCGGGTCCACGTGCTCCAGCACGACTTCGCCTTCCTCATCTGGAGCGACCCGGTGGAGAAGCGCCTCATGGAGCGGCACCGCTGGACCCGGGAACTCAGCCGGCACGTGGACCTGGGCCTCCTCTTCCCCACCCTCCGGAGCGCCGTCTACCAGGGATTCGACGTTCGGCACAGCCGGCAACTGGCCGAGATCGAGGCCATGTTCCTGGACGGAGGGGTCCGTTGAGGAGCTGGGTGGGCGCAAAGGCCGGCACGAGGTGGATGGGCCCGGCGGTCCTGGCCGTGCTCCTCCTGACCGCGTGCGACCTGGACTTCACCGATCCCTTTCCGGGAGAGCCCCTTCGGCTGTCGACCCACGTGGACTTTCACCGATTCGCCGAGGACGAAGTGCGGGTCACCGCCAGGCTTCACCCGGGCCGCACGGCCGACGGTCGGACCCGGGTCATCGACCATGACACGGTGGAGGCGCTGGGGGTCCGCCTGGGCCCCGCCGACCTTCGGAGCGACGGCACCCGGACGTACGGGGAGAGCTGGTCGCTGAACCCCGGCGCCGGCGCACCTCCCCTGGTCGTCCGGCCGCCCCGCCCCAGTTCGGTGGCCGATCCCCCGGCGGACCTTCCCTTCGGCTCCTGCCGCCAGACCGGTCCCGATTCGCTGGTGGTCTCGCCCGGGGACACCCTGGGGCTCTCCGTTTCGTGCGACCACACCCTCCGGGAGCCCACCCAGAGCATCTGGCTGCTGCAGGCCCGTCGCAGTGACACTGGAGGGCTGATCCTGGACCTCCAGTCCACCAACCCTGCGCCTCCGGTGATCCAACTTCCCACCGCCTGGATCCACGAGAAGGGCGAACCGGAGCTTGAGATCACGGTCCGGGTCACCGATCTGTACGGGTGGGCGTCTCCCACGGGGGACTACCGGATCGGGCTGGATACGAGCTGGAGTTTTCGCTGGCGCGTGGGCTGGGAAGAGGGGAACGGGACCCGTCAGCCGGTCCGGGACGCATCGGAGAGGATGCCCAGGAAGAGCGCGACCACCACCAGGACCACGAAGAGGTAGAAGACGAGGCGGGCCCGCCGGGACACCCCGGCCGGGATCCGTTCGCTGAAGCCCACCACCCCCACGGCGAGTCCCACCACCAGGAAGGCTACGAACCAGAGAAACGATGCGGGCATGGCGTCACCTGAGTCCCACCCTGCGACGGCCGATCCACTCGACGCAGAGAAGTAGAATGAGGAAGAGATAGGGCGCGGGATGCGTCCGGAGGGGCCGGGCGCGCCGGTCGTCGGCCCCATCCCCGGCCAGGACGGCCTCTCCAGGCTGGGGCACGGGGTCCAGGGGCGGGGTGGCCAGGACTCCCGTCCAGGGCTCCACCTCCACCTCGCCGCTCCCGGACAGAAGCTGGGGGTCGCCCTCGGGGAGGTCCCCGGGGATTTCCACCTCGCCCTCCCAGAGCCAGCGACCCGGGGGAAGCGGATCGGTTCGGCCCCGGCCCCGGTCGTCGAGCCGCACCTGCCGGACCTGGGCCGGGCCGGCCGAGTCGGTCCGGAAGCGGAGCTCCAGCAGCCGACCCGCGGCACCCGGAGCTTCCCACGCCAGCGGATCGTCCAGGGCCACGACCCGCTGGAGGGGACGGACCTCACCGGCTCCGGCCCGGGGGACATCGTCTGCCAGGATCCAGCCGGCCACGCCGGACCAGAGGCCCCGGTAGGCCTCCCGGGGATCCCCGCTCCGGTTGCCCCATCGCCAGAAGCCCCGGGCCAGCGCCACGGCGCTGCGACCGGAGGGTCCCTCCCGGAGCACCAGAGCCGGGCGGGACTCGGCGCCCCGGGGCGAACGGACCCGAAGGACCGGGACCCCTCCGTCGGTGCCGGCGGGCCGGAGGTGGGTCAGGGGCGGCAGGGCGCCCAGGGCGAGGCCGGAAAGATACGGCCCCACCGGAGAGGGGGGAAGGTCCGGGTCCGGACTCCACTCCCCCTCCCGGGGCTGGGCCGGCGAGACGGCGGCCAGACGCGCCCCCTCGGAGCCGGTGGGAAGGTGGATCACCCGGGGATGACCCGCCACCGCCGCCCGGAGCCATTCCGGCGCGCTCTCGCCCACCCCATGCACCACCAGCAGCCCGGCCCGGGGCACCCGCTCCCGGAAGTGATCGGTCCCCACGGGTCCGGCCGCGTCATCGCCTCGAACCAGGGGAAGCCACCGGTCCTCGGCCACCTGCAGGTACCCCTCCCCCTCGAGCCCGGTGGCCGCCTCCAGCGCCGGGAGGAGGACCCGGGGCTCCCAGTCCGGCTCAAGCGAGACCAGGACGATTCCCCCTTCCGGGGGGCCCACGCGGACCCAGCGCACCCGGCGGTCGTCCAGCCCGAACGCGTCATCCTCCAGCTCCACCGCGGCCTGGTAGCGGACCCAGCCGGTGTCTGCCGGGGGCGGAAGCTCCAGCGAGAGGCGTAGCGGTGCACCCGCCACCGGCAGGGGGACCCGACGACGCTCCACTTCCCGTTCCCCTTCCTCCACCCGCACCCAGAGGGAGTCGCCCTCGGCGCCGTCCTCGCCGAAGAGGGTGAGGGTTCCCCTGATCTCGTCATCGGCTGCCACCCGACCAGGGAGTTCCAGCTCCAGGATCCCGGCATTCCGGACCGGCTCGCCCAGCCGCTCCACCTGGACGTGGACGGGAAGAGCCTCCAGCGCCCGTTCCAGTGTCGCCGAGGAGATCCGGAGAGGCGAGAGGAGGAGGATGGAGTCGGCCCCGGCTTCAGCCAGGCGGATCAGGGAGGGCCGCAGGTCGTCCACCGGAGGCCGGGAAGTCGCTCCCGCCAGCGCCAGGGTATCGATCCCCTCCGGCTCCGGACCCGCCAGCGCCAGACGGGCACCCAGGCGAGCCTCGGTCACGGCCCGCTCCACCGCGTGCCCCCTGAGGGTCCCGTCTTCGGGATGGGGTACGTCCAGGGCCCGGCTCCCGTCCAGAAGAACCCAGCGGGTGGTCTCTGCGGACGGATCGCCATGACCCCAGGGGAGCGGAGGGTCCACCAGGAGGAGGGCGATGAGGAGGAGGGCGGACGTCCGGAGCCCCAGGAGGAGTCCCCGGCCGGGTGCCGCCGGCTCCCGGCGCAGATAGAGGTAGACGGCCGGGATGACGCCGGCCGCCGCCAGGAGGAGGAACAGCAGGAGGGTGGTGATCACGATCCTTCCAGATCCGGGCGGAGGGCCCGGGCCTCACGCCTCAGTCGTTGTCGTCGTCGACGGCGGTGCCGGCGCGACGATCCTCGTCCCTCTCCGCGGCCGCCCGACGCAGCTCGGGAGCGCCGGGGAGGGCCTCCAGCATGGCGAAGCGGACGCCGAACTCCTGCTCCCAGCGATCCCGGGCATCCTCGGGGATGGGATCTCCAGCGGGGATGTCCACGTTCAGGGGGTCCACCGGCTGCCCGTGCCGGTGCATCTCGTAGTGGAGATGAGGTCCGGTGGCCGTCCCCGTCATCCCCACGTAGCCGACGACCTGGCCCTGGGACACCCGACCCCCCACGCGAACGCTTGATGCGAACCCGTTGAGGTGGGCATAGCGGGTCATGTAGCCGTTGGCGTGCCGCACTTCCACCAGGTTTCCGTATCCGCCCCGGACGCCCCGATGCACCACCACCCCGTCGGAGGTGGCCATGACCGGCGTGCCGGTGGAGGCGGCGTAGTCCACCCCGATGTGGGGACGTCGGTCCCCGTAGATGGGGTGCAGGCGGTTCATGTTGAAGGTGGACGAGACCCTCCGGTACTCCAGGGGCGCCCGGATGAAGGCCCGCCGGAGGGACTCACCGTCCAGGTCGTAGTAGCCCCCCTGCCCGTCGTCGTGCAGGTCGAACCAGACGGCGTACAGGGGCTGGTCACGGTTCACCAGCTCGGCGGCCAGGATGCGGCCGGTGCGCATGGTCCCGTCGGGGCGGACCTCCCGCTCGAAGACGAGACGATAGGCGTCGCCGCTCCGGATCTGACGGGAGAAGTCCAGTTGCCACTGGAAGACCCGGTCCATGAGATCGATGACCCGGGCCCGATCCCCCCGAGGCATCGCCTCCAGGTCCGGGTTCATGACCACCGCACTCCAGAGGTCCCGCTCGATGATGCCGGCCACCTTCATGGTGTCGACCCAGACCGGGGTCTCGACGGTGGCGGAACGCCAGCCGAAGTCGTCACGCTCCAGGCGGACCAGCTCGTCGGGGTTGACGGCCACGTCGACACCCCGCACCGACTCGTCGCCCCGGATCCAACGGAGGGTGATCTCTGTGCCGTCGCGCATGCGGGCGGGATTTGCCTGCTCGCGGAAGGCCAGGAGGAGCGCGTGTTGTTCGGAGGGGGAGAGTTCGGCGTCCGAAAGGATGCCTCCGAACGTCTGGCCCCGATCCAGGGTCTCCACCCGGATCTCTTCGGCGGAGGCGGCGTGAAGCGGCTCCAGAACCCCTGCGTCGGGGGTGGAATCCGAGAGGACGGGGTTGAATGCGATGAACCCCAGCCCCAGCAGGGCACTGATCCCGAGAACGGCCCCTGCGGGGATCTGGACTTTTCGGCTCATGTCGTTTCGGGCTCGCGTTCCTGTGTCAGTCCATCTGCCGGCGAATGAAGGTGGGAATGTCCAGTTCCCCGATCTGGCTCCGATCCACCGTGCGCTCCGGGGGACGGTTGAAGGGAACGACCCCTTCCTCTCCTCCCCCTGCCGCCGCGCGCCGGGGTACCTCTCCCGAGCGGGGCTGCGACCTGGAGCCCGATGCGGAACCCTGTTGGGCGGACCGCTGGGACCCGCCGGGACGACGGAAGTCCGGCCGGATCACCTGATCCTCCTGCCGCTCCCCACCGGAGTCGAACCCGGTGGCGATGACCGTGACCCGGATCTTACCCTCCATCGTCGGATCGTGCACGGCGCCGAAGATGATCTCCGCCTCTTCTCCCGCTTCTTCCTGGATAATGGAAGAGATCTGGGTCACCTCGTCAATGGCCAGGTCCATCCCGCCGGTGATGTTGATGAGCACGCCCCGGGCTCCCTTGATGGAGACATCGTCCAGCAGGGGCGAGGAAATGGCCTCCTGGGCCGCCTCCTGTGAGCGGTCGTCGCCTTCGCCAAATCCGGAGCCCATCAGCGCCGGTCCGCGGCACGACATGATGGTGCGCACGTCGGCGAAGTCCACGTTCACCTCGCCCGTGACCCGGATCAGATCGCTGATCCCCTGCGTGGCGTGGAGAAGCACCTCATCGGCCTTCTTGAGGGCATCCTTGAAGGTGGTGCCCTTCCCCACCACCGAGAGGATCCGGTCGTTGGGCACCACGATCATGGTGTCCACCGAGCGGCGCAGTTCGGCCAGTCCCTGCTCGGCCTGCCGGGCCCGCTTCTTTCCTTCGAAGGAGAAGGGGCGGGTCACGATGCCGATGGTCAGCGCACCCATCTCCCGGGCGATTTCCCCGATGATGGGGGCCGCACCGGTCCCGGTCCCGCCACCCATTCCGGCGGTGATGAAGACCAGGTCGGCGCCTTCCAGCGACTTGCGGACCTCCTCGTCGGACTCGGCGATCGCCTGCCGGCCGATCTCAGGTCGGGCGCCGGCCCCCAGCCCCCGGGTGAGCTTCTTGCCGAGCTGGAGGGTGATCTGGGCTCTGGACGACTTGAGGGCCTGGGCATCGGTGTTGGCGGAGATGAACTCCACCCCCTCGAGGTCCTCGTCCACCATCCGGTTGACGGCGTTTCCGCCTGCGCCTCCCACGCCCACCACCTTCATGTGGGCATTGCGTGCTGGGCTCTCCTCGAATTCGAAGATCATCATCTCGTTCCTCCCGGGGTCGGGGTTTGTCGAATCTGTGCGCGAAGTGCGCGGGCGGTCGTCATCAGAAGAACTCACGGATCCAGGCTCCTACTCGGGACATGACGCCGGACGAGAGGGTGGAGGCCCCCTCTCCGGTCTCGTAATAGCGATCAGCGCCGTGCAGGCAGAGGCCGGCGACGGTGGCGAACCGGGGACGCCGGACCGAGTCCGCCAGGCCGGACAACCCTTCCTCCGGTACGCCGATGCGCACCGGGGCGGCGAAGACCTGCCCGGCCATTTCCAGGATGCCGTGGAGCGACGCGGTGCCGCCGGTGAGGACGATTCCGGCGCCCAGGCGGTCCAGGAGTTCGGCCTGCTCCAGTCGGTCCTGGGCCATGCCGAAGATCTCGTCCAGCCGCTGCTCCACGATGTGGGCGATGAGCTCCCGGGCCACCTGCCGGCTCTGGCCCGGCGCCGGGCCGGGGAGCTCCACCGTCTCCTGCGGGTCCACCAGCTGGGCGAAGGCCACCGCGTACTCCTCCTTGGCCCGCTGCGCCTCGGCGAAGGGGATGGACAGCCCCCGCACCAGGTCGTTGGTCAGCGAGTCGCCGCCAAAGGGAAGGATCGACACGTGGCGGATCTTTCCCTCGTAGAAGGCCGCCAGCTCGGTGGTGGCCGCGCCCACCTCCACCATGGCCACCCCCACCTCCTTCTCGTCTTCGGTGAGGACGGCCCGGGCGGTGGCCAGGGGAGCCAGCACCAGCGCCTGCACCCGGTAGCCGGCCCGGGCCGCCGCCCGCTTCAGGTTGGTGGAGGCGGAAGCCGCGGCGGTCACCAGGTAGACCTCGGCCTCGAGGCGGGTGCCGGACATTCCCACCGGGTCCTTGATCCCCCGCTGCTCGTCCACCATGTACTCCTGGGGGATGGCGTGGAGGAACTCCCGGTCCGGGGGAAGGGGCACGGCCCGGGCCACCTCGTGGACCCGGTCCAGGTCCGTGCGGGTGATCTCGTCGCCGCTCACCGCCACCACCCCCATGGAGGTCCGGGCCGACACGTGGTCGCCGCTGATCCCGCACCAGACCCGATCCACCGAGGCGCCGGCCATGAGCTCGGCCTCCTTCAGGGCCTTCTGGATGGACTCGGTGGTCTCTTCGATGTGGGTGACCACCTCGCGCCGGACCCCTGCGGTCCGCGCCTGGCCCACGCCCAGGATGCGCAGTTCCGGGCGACGCCGGCCCTCCCCCACCAGCTCGGCGATGACGGCCGAGGTCTTGGTGGTTCCCACGTCGAGTCCGGCAATGAGGTTCGATCGCATCGTCAAAATCCGTTGGATGTGGCGAAGCGGACGACCACCTGGTCGTCGTACCGGAGGTCCACCACCGTGGCCGCCTGACCGGGGCGCCGGTCGGCGGCATCGGCCAGTGCCCACAGGCCCTCCCGTAACCTGTGGGTGGAGGCCTCCGGACGATAGTGCAGCGTCACTCGAGGTTCTTCCAGGCGGACGAGAAGGTCGCCCCACGGGTCCGCCGCGAACTGCGACACCAGCGAGAGGAACCCGGGATCGGCCTGTGCGATCCTGGCCGCCTCGCCGGCCAGGGTCCGGATCTGGGCCGGCGTCAGCTCGCCGCCCGCCGCCCCCGGATTCTCCGGTGCGTCGGCCCGGGGCTCCAGGAGGGGAAGATCCAGGCGATGTCGGGTCAGGTCCACCGGGAGGACCCGCCCTTCCCGGTCCACCGGGACCAGGGCAGGTGTCGGCAGCAGGGCCACCGGCGTCCGTTCTGTCACGTGCACTACGAGGGTGGCCGGAGGACGGCGCCGGATCTCCACCTCCCGGACCAGGGCATGACGCCGCACCCGGCGGACCACCGGCTGGGGGTCGTCCCAGATGGAGGCGTCGGGAGCCAGGGCCATGAGCTCCTCCACCTGGTCCAGGGTCAGGAAGCGCTCCCCCTGAAGCCGGACCTCCTGGACCCGGAAGAACTCGACGTCGGATACGGCCTCCGGCCCCCGGGTGATGGCCAGGGCGGTGACCATGGTCATGCCCACCAGGGCCAGGACTCCGGTCCCCCTACGCATCGACGGTCTCCCCCTGCAGCGCCACCACCAGGGCGGGGCCGACGACTTCGATGGAGCCCGCTCCCATGGTGAGGCAGACATCGCCGGGGTGAAGGCTCTCGGCCAGGGCCCGGGGCAGCGAATCCAGCTCGGTGTGGAGGTGCACGTCGGCGGCGCCCGCCTCCCGGGCGGCCCGGGCGACCAGCTCGCCGTCCACGCCCTCGATGGGAGCTTCCCGTGCCGGGTAGACCTCGGTCACCCACACCTGGTCGGCGACGCCCAGAGCGGCCCCGAACGCCTGGGCGAAATCCCGGGTTCGGCTGTAGAGGTGGGGCTGGAAGACCGCCACCAGCCGGCGGCCGGGGAAGGCGTCCCGGGCCGTGGCCAGGGCGGCTCGAAGTTCGGTGGGGTGGTGGGCGTAGTCGTCGACCACCGCGATGCCCGCCGGCTCTCCCAGACGCTGAAAGCGCCGACGCACGCCCTGGAAGGCCTCGAGACCCCGTCGGATGTCTCCCCATCCCACATCGAGGGCCCGGGCGGCGGCGGCGGCGGCCAGGGCGTTCAGGGCATTGTGATGTCCCGGAACGTTGAGCTCCAGATCGCCCCGGTCGCCTCCGCCCTCCCGAACCCGGAGCCGGAGCCGGCCGCGGTGCCACCCCGGCCCTTCCGCCCGGATCATGCTCCCGGCCGAGAAGCCGTAGGTCGTGACCGCGGCGTCGATGCCCTGGACAACGGCCGCCGAGCCGGGATCGTCGGCGCATGCCACCACCGTCCCTCCGCTGCGAAGCCGGCCCACGAAAGTCCGAAACGCCTCCCGTACCCCCTCCAGCGACCCGTAGATGTCCAGGTGGTCGGCCTCCACGTTGGTGACCACGGCCACCGAGGGGCGGAGGTGGTGGAAGGATCGGTCGTACTCGTCGGCCTCCACCGCGAAGAGACCTCCCCCGCCGGGCCGCAGGTGGCTCTCCCATCCCACCACCTGGCCGCCCACGAACCCGGTGGGTGCCCGGCCCGCGGCCTCCAGCACATGGGTGACCATGGCGGTGGTGGTGGTCTTGCCGTGGGTCCCCGCCACCCCAACCACCTGACCTTCGTCCACCCAGTCGCCCAGGGCCTCGGCCCGCTTGAACACTGCAGTCCCGGCCGCCCGGGCCGCCTCCACCTCCGGATGATCCGGCGGAATCGCCGACGAGCGAACCACGACCCCGATCCCCTCCAGATGGGACGAATCATGGCCCTCGTGAACCCGAACGCCCATGCGCTCGAGCCGCCGGACCGGAGCGCCGGGGCGAAGGTCACAGCCGGTGACCCGCCCCCCTCCCCGAACGACGGCCTCGGCCAGGGCACACATCCCGGCGCCACCGATGCCGACGAAGTGGACCCGCTCGCCCCGTCGCACCCGGTCCCGGAAACTCCCTGACGCGCTCATCCTTCCTCCTGCGTCTGCCGGGGAAGGTAGGCGTCCAGCGCCAGGGCGATCTCCCGGGCGGCCTTCGGGCGGCCCCGCTCCCGGGCGGCCCGGGCCATGGCCTCCCGGGTCCGGGGATCTCCTGCGATCCGGGCAATCCATGCCCACAGCACCCGCCCCTCGAGTCCCTCTTCCTCCACGGTGAAGGCCGCACCGGCCTCGGTGAGGGCCTCGGCGTTGCGTCGCTGGTGATCGGCGGCCGAGGTGGGCAGGGGGATGAGGACGGAGGGGACACCCCAGGCCAGAAACTCGGAGGTGGCCATGGCGCCGGCCCGGCTCACGGCCAGACGGGCCAGCCCCAGGGCCAGCGGCATCTCCTGGATGTAGCCCACCGCCCGGACCCATTCCGGCGAGCCCAGTGACTCCAGCTCGCCCTGGATCCCGTCCAGGTGCGCCGGCCCGGTGGACCACAGGAGCTGAACATCGGGGCTGGGCCGGGGCAGATCGGAATCTCCGTTCCGGAGAGATCCGAGAGTGCCGTCGATGACCCCGGTCACCACCTCCATCATCGCCCGATTGAGGGCCTTTGATCCCTGACTTCCGCCCACCACCAGGACCACCGGCCTGGACGAATCCAGACCGAATGCGGCGGCGGCCTCCTCCCGCTGGATCTCCCGAGGCGGCCGGACCGGGTTGCCGGAGATCCGGGCCCGCTTCCGGGCCCGCCGGGGGAGGTGCTCGGCTGCTTCGGGGAAGGCCAGGTGGATCTCCCGGGCGAAGTGAGCCAGGGTCCGGGTCGTGATCCCGGGCACCGCATTCTGCTCCTGAAGCACCAGGTGGACCCGCATGAGGGCCGCCATGATCCCGGCGGGGCCGCCGGCGTATCCACCGGTGACCACCACGAGCCGGGGACGGCGGGCGCGAAAGGCCCCGGCCACCTGAATGAGTGCCCGCACCAGGCGGGCCAGTGGCTTCAGATTCCCCAACAGCGAGCCCCTCCGCAGCCCTTCCACCGGCACCAGGAGGTGGTCCACCCCCCGCTCCGGTAGGACCCGGGCTTCCAGGCCCCGCTCGGCCCCCACGAAGAAGGTGCGGATATCGGGGCGAAGCTCCCCCAGCGCCTCGGCCAGCGCCAGGGCCGGATAGAGGTGGCCGCCGGTGCCTCCGCCGGAGAACCCCACACTCCACGCAGCCCGATCCCGGACGCTCCCCATCATGCCGGCACCCTCCCCCGGCCCACGCCCATGAGGATCCCCACCCCCACCAGCGTCACCAGCAGGTTCGACCGGCCATACGACACTAACGGCAGCGAGAGTCCCGTGGGCGGAAGGAGCCCCAGCCCCACGCCCATGTGGAGGACGGCGTGGAGGGCAATGAAGCTGGTGATCCCGATGGCCAGAAGCTGCCCGAAGAGATCTGGTGCGCCCCGGGCGATCCGGAAGCCCACCACCACGATGGCCAGGTAGAGGACGAAGAGGAAGGTGACCCCCAGGAGTCCCCACTCCTCTCCGATCATTGAGAAGATGAAGTCGTTGTGGGGCTCCGGCAGGAACCCGAACTTCTGCCGTCCCTCGCCGAAGCCCACCCCGGCCAGCCCCCCCGACCCCACGGCGATGAGCGACTGGTGCACCTGGTATCCCGCCGTGGAGGTGTGCCCGGCCAGGTCCTGGAACGCCACCATCCGATCCTGCCGGAAGCCAGTGCCCAACTGGGCCAGGGCCACCGGCGCGAGCACGACACCCAGGAAGACGAAGTGGCCGATCCGGGCGCCGGCAGCGAAGACCACCAGGGCCCCCAGCAGACCGATGACGAAGGCGGTGGAGAGATCCGGCTGCAGGAGGACGGGAACGAGGAGCAGGCCCCAGATGATGAGGAAGGGGAGGAGCCCCTGCGAGAGGCTCTGGAAGGCCCCTTGCTTCTTCACGGCCAGGTGAGCGGTCCAGATGATGATGGCCAGCTTGGCAAACTCCGACGGCTGGACCGCCACCCCCAGGTGAAGCCACCGTCGGGCCCCATTGATCTCCGGGGCCAGACCATGGGTCCAGGGGAGGATCATGAAGACCAGCGTGACCCACACTACCGCCACCAGGGGCCAGGCCAGCCCTCGCCACCACCGGTAGGGGACCCGGGAGACCGCCACCAGTAGAACGATGCCCACCACCGCTCCCACCGCCTGGCGGAGGACGTAGAAGGTGTCCGGAAGCTCCTGCCGTTGAGCCAGGAAAGCCGAAGCCGAGTAGAGGTTCACCAGGCCGAAGCAGAGGAGGAGGAGGGTGGCGCCCAGGAGCACGGCAGGCTCCCATCCATCCCCCAGCCCGCTCTCCGCGTACTCGGGAGTGCTCCGGGGAGCCGCGTCCACCGGCACGGAACTCATGGGCCCTCCCGCACCAGTTCGGCGAAGCGGCGCCCCCGCTCCCGGTAGTCGCTGAACAGATCGAAGGAGGAGCAGGCCGGACTGAGGAGGACCACGTCGCCGGCCTCCGCCTCGATGGCGGCCCGGTGCACCGCCGGATCGAAGCCGGCCTCGATGCGAACCACGGACGGGTGGGCCCCCGGGTCGCCGGCGCCCCCCGCTTCGGTGAGCTCGACCTGGAGGCGGGCCCCGGCCTCGCCGTAGACGATGACCAGCCGGGCACGACCCCGGAGGGCCCGGGCCAGGGGACGGAAGTCCTCTCCCTTGTCCCTTCCCCCCAGGATGACCACCAGCGGACGAGCCAGACTCTCCACCGCGCTCCGGGCCGCCTCGACGTTGGTGGCCTTGGAGTCATCCACCCATAGGATCCCGTCTCGCTCGAGCACGGGCTCCATCCGGTGCGGAAGGGGCGGAAAGCTCTCCAGGCCGCTGCGGATCGCTTCCGGTCCGGCACCGGCCACCCGGGCCACAAGCGCTGCGGCCAGGGCGTTCATGACGTTGTGGCGCCCCAGGATGGGCAGGCGTCCGGTGGGAACCAGAGCCTCCTCTTCGGAATCGGCGCCGGCGGCCGGGAGCCACCGCAGGGTGAGCACGCCGTCCCTCACGAAGGCGGCGGGACCATCGACGCCCACCTGACCGGGGTCATGAGCGAAGAGGCAGCGGACGCCCGGAGCCTGGCCCGGGAGCCGGCGAACCGCCTCCACCTCGCCGTTCAGCACCCAGTGATCATCGGACCGGGCATTCTGGAAGAGCCGGGCCTTGTCGCCGTAGTAGGACTCCACGTCGGGGTACCGGTCCAGGTGGTCCGGGGCCAGGGTGGTCACCACGCCGATGTTCGGCGCCATGTCCACGGTATCGGCAAGCTGAAACGAACTCACCTCCAGGACGTACCACCGGGGCGGGGGGTCCATGAGCGCCAGCTCGGAGGCAGCCGGCGCCAGACCCGCTCCCACATTCCCCCCCAGCGCCACCGGAATCTCGGCGGCCTCCAGGAGGTGGGTGGCCAGGGCCGCCGTGGTGGTCTTCCCGTTGGTCCCGGTCACCGCAATCAGTGAACCCTGGTAGAACCGGGAGGCGTACTCCGGCTCCGAGATCCATCGGACCCCGCGGCGGCGGAGGTCACGGAGCACCGGAGTGTCCGGGGCGATTCCCGGAGATACCACAACCACCCCCGCCTGCGCGATCCGGGCCACGTCGTGGGCGCCCAGCTCGACCCGGGCTCCCAGCTCTCGCAGTTCGGTTGCACGTGCATCAGTCTGGGCGTCGGTTCGGAGATCCGAGACATAGACGCTTCCTCCTCCTCTGCTGAGGGCCAGGCGCGTTGCGGCCATTCCGCTGGCGCCGAGCCCTACGATGGCGACCGCCTCGCTTCCGGCGGTCATGTCGTCGCTGTGATCCTCTCCTGCCTGCGGCCCGCTCACCGGATCTTCAGGGTGCTGAAGGCGAGCATGGCGAAGAGGAGCCCCAGGATCCAGAAGCGAATCACCACCTTGGTCTCGGCCCAGCCGAGCTTCTCGAAGTGGTGATGGATCGGGGCCATCAGGAAGATCCGGCGACCGGTCCCGAAGCGCCGGCTGGTGTACTTGAACCACCCCACCTGCAGCATCACCGAAATGGCCTCGATGACGAACACCCCTCCCACGATGAGCAGGAGGAATTCGGCCTTCAGGAGGATGGCCATGACCGCCATGGCGCCTCCCAGGGCCAGCGATCCGGTGTCGCCCATGAAGACCTCCGCCGGCGGTGCGTTGTACCACAGGAAGCCCACGGCTCCCCCGGCCAGCGCCGCAGCGAACACCGCCAGTTCCCCGGCTCCGGGGAGGTACAGGAGGCCCAGGTACGCCGAAGCGTCCACCCGGCCGATGAGGTACGCGAACACCCCGATGGTCACCAGGGCGATGGCGCCCAGGCCGGCGGCAAGACCGTCCAGCCCGTCGGTCAGGTTCACGGCATTGGACGAGCCCGAGACCACCAACGCCACGAAGACCACGTAGGCCGGGAGCCAGAAGACGGCCACCCAGTCGTCGAAGAAGGGCACCATGGTCCAGGAGGCCGGAACCGGATGAATGGGCCAGAGGATCAGGAAAAGCCCCAGGGCCGCTCCGAAGGAGAGCTGGCCCACCATCTTGTACCGGGCCACCAGACCCCGGGACCGACCCTGCACCACCTTCAGGTAGTCGTCCATGAAGCCGATGGCACCCATCCAGAGAAGGGAGAGCACCGTCAGGACCACGTACCAGTTGGTGAGTTCGGCCCACAGGAGGGTCGAGGTGGTGGCCGCCAGCACGATGAGGGTGCCCCCCATGGTGGGCGTGCCCGACTTCTTCAAGTGGCTGGTGGGTCCATCCGTCCGGACCACCTGCCCCACCCGGAGGTGCCGGAGCCAGCGGATGGTGGCGGGCCCCGCCAGGAAGGCGATGAGGAGCGCGGTCACCGCCGCCCCCACCGACCGGAAGGTCAGAAAGTTGAAGAGGTTGAAGACGATGTGCACGTCCACGAGGCGGGGGAGGAAGTGGTAGAACATCAGTTCTCCTCCCCGGAGCCGAAGGCCTCCTGGAAGCGGGGAACCAGCCGCTCCATGGCCATCCCCCGCGAGCCCTTCAGGAGCACCGTCTCCCGTCCGTCCAGCCAGGGTCGCAGCGTCGCCCAGCCCTCGTCCAGATCGGGGGCCGAGAGCAGCCGGGAGCCGGCGTGGGCGGACCCGTCCAGCTCGCCACTCACCTCATGAAAGACTCCCACGGCCATGACCAGAGTCAGGGGCAGCTCCAGCGCCTCCTGCAGAACCGCTCGATGGAGATCCCGGCTCTGTTCTCCCAGCTCCAGCATGCTCCCCAGCACCGCGACCCGGGGCTCGCTGCCCGGGAGGGAGGCCAGCAGTTCCAACGCCGCCCGCACCGACTGGGGGTTCGCATTGTAGCAGTCCAGAATGAGGCGCATGGCGCCCACCTGTCGCCACTCCCCCCGGAAGCCCCGGGGTTCCACACGCTCCAGCGCCGGTACCGCCGGAGCCAGGGGCACCTCCAGGCGGTGCATGAGCGCCAGGGCCAGAAGCACGTTGACGGCGCCGTGGCGGCCCGGAAGCCGGGGGTGGACCTCCTGGTCCCGATACCGGAAGGTCATTCGCCCGTCTGCGTCCAACGGGCCGGGTTCGCCCCGGAACTCCGGATCGGCCTCCTCGGTGAAGCCGGCCACCGAGACTCCCTCCCGTATGGCCCGGGCCCGGGCGGCGAGGCTCGGGGGACGGTCCCCCACCATGGCCGGCGCCCCGGGACGGAGGTGGACCAGGAGATCCAGCTTCTCATCCAGAACGCCCTCCAGGCCCCCCAACCCCTCCAGGTGCGCCTCGCTCACCGTGGTGATGAGCGCCGCATCGGGCTCGGCGATGCGAGTCAGGATCCCGATCTCTCCCGGTTCGTTGGTTCCCAGCTCCACCACCACCCACTCGGCGTCGTCGGGTGCGTCCAGGAGGGTCAGGGGCAGCCCCACCCGATTGTTCAGGTTGGCCGGAGTGGCGTGGACCCGGTGCTCCGCCCCGAGACCGGCCCGAAGCAGCTCCTTCACCGTGGTCTTGCCTGACGACCCGGTGAGGGCCACCACCGAACCCGTCAGCGCCCTGCGCCGGAATCGGGCCAGCTGTCCCAGGGCCACCAGGGTGTCCCGGACCGGGTAGGTGGGCAGGGGACCGTCGACGGCGTTGGAGTCGGACACCACGGCGGCCCGGGCCCCACGGGCGGCGGCGGCGTCCAGGTAGTCGTGGCCGTCGAAGCGCTCGCCCTCAAGCGCCACGAAGAGGGCCCCTTCCGGGAGAGTGCGGGTGTCGGTGGAGACCCGACTGAACTCCAGCGGACGGGCTTCCACCACCCCTTCGAGCCCCAGCGCCCGACGGACGCCGGCGTCTTCCCAGCGGAAGGGAGCACGGGTCATGGGGCCGCCCGGTCCCGGAGGAACTCCCGAACCACCACCCGCTCGTCGAAGTCCCGCTTCTCGGTGCCCACCACCTGATACGTCTCGTGTCCCTTCCCGGCCAGGAGGACGGCGTCCCCGGGTCGTGCCAGCTCCAGCGCCACCCGGATCGCCTCCCGTCGGTCGGTGATCCGGTGATGGGCGTTCCCCTCCATCCCGGCCACGATGTCGTCGACGATCCGCTCCGGGTCCTCGGTTCGGGGGTTGTCCGATGTGACCACCGGAATGTCGGCACCCCGGGCCACGATGCGCCCCATCTCGGGCCGCTTGGCCCGATCCCGATCGCCGCCGGCGCCGAAGACCACGATGAGGCGGCCCGGATAGAGGGGGCGCAGGGTCTCGAGGACCCGGCGAAGGGCATCGGGGGTGTGGGCGTAGTCCAATATCACCGGCACCGGCTGACGAACGGTGACTTCCAGACGGCCCGGAGGGGGGGCGATCCCGGTGAGCCGCTGGACCAATGCCTCCAGAGGGAGGCCCGACAAGAGGCTGGCGCCGGCGGCCACCAGCGCGTTCTCCACATTGAAGGCACCCAGGAGGGGCGTGGTCACCGCCGCTTCGGCCTCTCCCCAACGCAGCCGGAAGCGGGCGCCGGTCCCGGAAAGCTCCACCTCGGAGGCCAGCAGGGGCGGAAGACGGGTGCGGGCCGGCGGCCGGGAGGATCCGGTGTCCACATCGCTCGACCCTTCCTCCCCGTCCTTTATGACCCGGGTCACCAGGAGCCGACCCTCGATGCGCGGCAACGCCTCCCACGCCGGGTCGTCGCCGTTCACCACCACCCCGCTCTCGGTGTCCCGAAGGAGGTCCAGGAGCCGGGCCTTGGCGGCCCGATACGTCGCCAGGTCCCCATGGTAGTCCAAGTGGTCCCGGGAGAGGTTGGTGAAACAGGCCACGTCCACGGCGAGGCCGTCCAGGCGCCGCTGCTCCAGGGCATGGGACGACGCCTCCAGGCTGATCCGGGTCACGCCCGCTCGGGCGAGCTCGGCCAGCCGCCGCGAGAGTTCCACCGGTCCGGGCGTGGTCAGGCCCTGGGTTCCGGGCACCGGGGCCCCGTCTGCACCGATGGTTCCCAGTGTGCCCATGGCCGCCGAGGGTCCCAGGCCCGCCAGGAGGTGCCGGGCCAGGAAGGTCACGGTGGTCTTTCCGTTGGTCCCCGTCACCGCAGTGACGCTCAGCCTGTCGGTGGGACGCCCCAGGAGTTCGTGGGCCAGGATGGCCGCCGCCCGGCGGCCGTCGGTGACCTGGAGCTGGGGAAGGTCCACCTCCTCGACCCACCGCTCCACCATGGCGGCCACCGCTCCGGCCCGTCGGGCCTGAGGCAGGTAGGTGTGGGCGTCCGCCCGGGTGCCCTTCCAGGCCAGAAAGAGGTCTCCGGCCGCCACTTCGCGGGAATCCTGGGTAACCCCTGAAACGAGGAGATCCTCCGGCCCATGGAGCTGGACCAGAAGCCCCTCGGAGCGGAGGATGCGGGCCAGGGCCCCCAGAGTGGGTCCCGCCTCACTCATGGGAGGGCCTCCCTGCGGCGACCCGCCGACCGGGGGGTCCCAGGAGCCGGATGGTGTCTCCCGGGCTCACCCGTGAGCCGGCCGCCGGATCCGTGGCCCCAATGGATCCCCCTCCGGTCCACTCAACCACCAGACCGAGCCCGTGAAGGTGTCGGGACGCACCTCGGGGCGTCGAGCCGGCGAGGTCGGGCAGGGTGAACCCCGCGCCGGCCGACGTCCGGGTGTCGGGCGCCGGTGGCCGCTCGGGACCGGACCGGGCCACGAAGCGGGAGGTCCCCGCCCCCGGGCCGACGATTCCCTCTGCAGGACCGGTGATCATTCCGTTGGAGCCGCCGTCCGTTCCCCCGGGAATGGCCTGGCGCCGGGCCAGGGATGCCAGGGCCCGACGGTCCAGCGGGGGTGCGTGGGTGGCCAGGATGGCTTCCATGGTGGCCCGGGTCACCGGGGCGGCGGTGGCACCGCCGTAGTACTCCCCCTGGGGCCGGTCGAGCTTCACGAAGACCACGAGCTGGGGATCCTCGGCGGGAAAGAAACCCGCGAAGGAGGCGAAGTAGGCGCCCTGCTCGTAGACGCCGCCGGCATGAGCCCGACTCGTGCCGCTCTTCCCCGCCACCTGAAAGGTGCTCAGGCGTGCCCGCCCGCCGGTGCCGTCTTCCACCGCCCCCACCAGTGCATCGGTGATCTCCCGGGCCACCTCGGCCGAGACGACCCGGCGGACGGCACGAGGTTCGAAGCTCTGCAGGGTCCGGCCGGCGGAGTCCCGGACTTCCCGGATGATCCGTGGTTCCATGAGGGTCCCCCCATTGGCCAGCGCGCCGTAGGCCATGGCCATCTGGAGAGGCGTCACCCCGACCTCGTAGCCTATGGCCAGGGAGGCGGGCGACTGGGCGGACCAGCGCTGGGGCCGCCGGAGCGAGCCGGCCACCTCTCCAGGCAGATCGATTCCGGTGGGCGCACCCAGCCCGAAGTCCCGGAGGCCCTCGTACTGCTCCGCCGGGGTCAGCCGATCGGCCACCTTGGCGATGGCCACGTTTGACGAGACCTGGAGGGCATGGGCCAGGTCCGTGTGCCCGGGGCTGTGTACATCGGTGATGGTCCGCCCCGCCTTCCGCCACTGGCCGTTGCCCGCGTCCACTGAGTCGGCCAGCGTAGCCCGTCCCGTGCTCAGGAGGGTGGCCACGGTGAAGGGCTTCAGAATGGAACCCGGCTCGTAGGGCGCGTTGATGGCGCCCAGGTGGGTCGAAGCCCCGTCCTTCAGCGAGGCCATGGCCAGGATCTCACCGGAGCGCGGATCGGTGACCAGGAGGTCGCCGCCTCGGGCTCCGGTCTCGTCCAGGGCCTGCTGGAGGGCCTGGTGCGCGATCTCCTGCAGGTCTGCGTCCAGCGTCAGGACCACCTGTCCTCCGCTGCGAGGAGGCTCGACGACCCAGGTATCGCCTGGAATCGGACGTCCCTGCGAGTCCCTGGCCAGGATCTCCGAACCCGGCGTGCCCGCCAGCTCCTCCTCGAAAGCCTGCTCCACACCTCCGGCCCCCTGGCCGTCGATGACCGCACCCAGGACGCCCCGCAGGAGGTCATTGTGAGGATAGAACCGCCTCAGCTCCCGCTCCACGTAGACCCCCCGGGTCCCTGCCAGCGTATCGCGGACGCCGGGCGGGAACCGGCCCTGCAGTTGTACCCACCGACGGGATGACTGGAAGGGCGCACGAGCCTGCGCCGCCGAGATCCCCAGCGCGCCGGACAGGCGCTCCACCGTCGCCGTGGTATCCCTCACCTCGTGGGGAGCCACGCTCACCCGGAAGGTTTCGTGGGAGAGGGCCACGGACCGGCCGGCGCGATCCATGATCATGCCCCGGGCCGCCGGAATGATCCCGGTGGTACGATGCTGGCGCTCGGCCTCGGCCCGCCACTCGTGAGCCTGGACCAACTGCAGGTCCACCGATCGCCAGAGGAGCCCGCCACCGGCCAGGAGCCAGAAGCAGAGGAGCACCCTGCGCCTCAGCGCCACGTTGCCCACGGACGGCCGCCCGCCACCGCCGATCTCCTGCCTCATTCCAGTCCTCCCGGCATGAAGACGATCTCGTCCGAGCCCGGGGTGCGCATGTCCAGTCGCTCCCGCGCCTCGGTCACCACCCGGCTCCGGCTCTCCAGGACCTGGATCCGGCGCTGCAGCTCGGAGCGCTCCGACTCGACCAGCGACATTTCCCGCTGAATCTCGTCCAGGTGAGTCAGCGCCTCCCGGGTCCGGGACTGGCGCCAGGTCACCAGGCTCAGGGCGGTGAGGAGAACCGCCACGGCCAGGGCCACCAGAGAGGTTCCGGTGAGTCTCATTCCGCTTTCCTCCATGCCCTGAGCCGGGCGCTGCGGGCCCGGGGATTCCGCTCCACCTCCGTCGTCGCCGAGGGCCGGACCACCTTCCGGGTGAGGAGCTCGCCCAACGCCTCACCTCGACAGGCACAGATGGGAAGTCCCGGCGGACACACGCAATCGCGGCTCCACTCGCGGAAGGTGTGCTTCACGATCCGGTCTTCCAGGGAATGGTAGGCGATGATCACCAGGACGCCCTCCGGAAGAAGGGCCTTCCTCAGACGGGGCAGCGCCACCTCCAGCGCGGCCATCTCGTCGTTGACCTGGATCCGCAGCGCCTGGAACACTCTGGCCTTCTCCTTTGCCGAAAGGGGTCGTTGATGAACCACGCTCATCGCGTTCAACAGATCCTGCGCCCGGCTGAAGGGCTGGCTGGCCCGCCGCTTCACCACCTCGGCGGCCAGTTGCCGGGCACGGGGCTCCTCCCCGTACTCCCGGAACAGCCTCGCCAGCTCCTCCTGGCCCCACTCGTTCAGAATACGTGCTGCCGTGGGCCCGCCCTCCGCTTCGCCGCCCATCCGCATGTCCAGGGGCGCCTCGCCGGAGCGAAACGCGAACCCACGGCGGTCTTCATCGATCTGGCGGGAGCTGACACCCAGGTCCAGAAGCGCCCCCCTGAGGGACGGTCCGAAGACGCCTGCCCCCCGAGCCGCCTCGTCGAAGCGAGCTTGAAGGAACCGCACCCTCCCGCTCCAGGGCTCCAGCGTTGATCGAGCCCGTTCCAGCGCTTCAGGATCCCGGTCCACCGCCAGGATCCGACTGTCGGGGATCCGCTCCAGGATCGCCCGGGCGTGCCCGCCGCCGCCCACGGTACCGTCCATGATCTCGCCCTCTGGAGGCGAATCCCTCAGGAACTCCACCACCTCGTCCACCAGGACCGGTACATGAAAGGAGGCGTCATCCGACATCAGCCGAAGATCTCATGGACGGCCTGCGCCAACTCCTCCGACTCCGCTTCGTCTACCGGACCGGCATCGCGGAACCGCTCCGGATTCCAGATCTCCACCCGATCCAGCGCGCCGATGAGGAGCGCCGAGCCCTCCAGCTCCGCGGCCTCCTTGAGCCAGGCCGGGATCAGGATGCGTCCCTGCTTGTCCGGCTCGACTTCCGCCGCCCGAGCGGTGATTCGGCGCAGGTGGCCAGCCATGGCCGACCGACTCCTCCTGAGTTGCAGCAGCCGTTCCTGCACGCCCTCCCAGGTTGACTGGGGGAAGAGGGTGAGGTGGGTGGGCTCCCATTGCAGCAGTACGAAGCGGGTGTCGTCCGCCCGGCGCCGGTACTCCGCCGGGAGGCTGACCCGCCCCTTTTCATCCAGCTGGTACTCGTACTGCCCGAGAAACCCCGCCACGTGGTCCCCTCCGTGGGTGGTTGTGGGGAACAGTGGGTAATCGTGGTGACGGCTGGGAGAACATATGGGTGGGGTGGGATGCGGGTCAAGAGTCTTCTTCGGCCACGTCCTCCGGACGGCGAAGTACAGTCCGCCATGGACGCACGAAGGGGGCGCCGCGGACGAATCCGCGACACCCCCTTCATCTCCTGCCTCGAACGGTCCCCTGCCCGGGACCTGTCCGGTCAGATCAGGTCGTCATCAGCGACGCCCTTCACGTGCAATGATGGCTTCCTGGATCTCGATGTAGGTATCGATGGGATCCAGCAGGCCGGCCACACTCTGGCCCGTCCTCTGGGCATGGCCCTCGCCTGCCTGCACCATCTCACGGGCCCGCTGGAAGATGGGCAGGGACCGCCGGGCCGTCTCGAGGCTCTGGGGCTGCTGGATCTGCTCACCCAGCCGCATCAGCGCGTACCCGTGGAAGAAATTCAGCTGCTCCCGGAACTCGGTGGAGACGTTGAACTCCTTGGCCTCCTCGATGAGCTCGACCCCACGCTGGATGTTCGTCCGCTCCTGGATGTAGTTGCCGTAGGCATGGCTGAAGATCATGCTGGCCAGCTGATCCGGTTGCTGCTCCTGCCGCTCCTGGGCGTTGTGGAAGGCCGCGATGGCCTCATCGGGACGGCCGGCGTCCATGAGGAAGTTCCCCATCCGGGTCCAGGGGCTGCTCACTTCGGCACCCTCGGGGTCCAACTCCATGGCCCGCTCCAGCGACGCGATGGCGTCGTCCACGTTCCCGAGCTCGTTCTGCACGCCGGCCAGCTGTCCGTGGATCCGGGCCTCACCGGGGAAGATCTCGCTGGCGCGCTGTCCGATCTCCAGGGCGTTCTCCGGCTCATCGAGCTGGCGGTAGGCCCGCATGATGTTCACCGCATGGGTGACCCGGGCCTCGGCTCCCCGCTGCTCGAGAACGAAGTCCAGCGCCTGGATGGCCGTGCGGTAGAGCTCAGCGACCTCGGCGGTCAACCGTGGCTGGTCGCTGTCCTGCGCCACCGCCGGGCTGGGGTCCAGGTCCTGGAGGTTGAGGGCCGCCCGGAAGGCGTACATTCCGAACGCCTCGTTCAGCTCCACATTCTCGGGCTCCTGCTCCATGCCCTGCTCAAGGAGGGTCATGGCCCCGTAGTAGTCGCCGGCCTGGGCCAGGTCGTAGGCCACGGTGAGCCGGACGTTCACGTCGTCCGGGTTGATCTCCAGGTACCCGGAGTAGTACTCCCGGGCCCGGTCCGTGTCACCCAGCTGGGCCGACACGTAGGCCGCGTTGTGCAGGAGGTCGTCGTTGCGCGGATCGTCCTCCAGGAGATACTCGAAGTGGTGGAGTGCATTCTCCCACTCCTCGGTTTCGAAGTAGGAACGAGCCAGCGCGTAGCGGGCCTGCTCCGACTCGGGGGCCAGCTCGAGCGCCTGGGTGCAGTAGACCACCGCCTGTTCCCAGTTCTGCGAGCCACGCTCCGACTGGCAGAGTCCGATGGCCAGGACCTGCTCGGCGGTACGCTCGAAGGACGCCAGGATGTGGCGGGCCGCCTGCTCATAGTCCCGGTAGTAGAGCGTCAGCGGCTCCACCGGAAACTCCTCCAGGGCCGGGATCGTGTAGAAGGTCGCCTCCAGGTAGTACTCACCGTCGGCGGCGGTGTGGTACTCACCGCACAGGACGAGGGGTACATCGATCTGTGAGGCGAGCTGCCGGGCGGTGGTGCAGTCCAGGTCCCGGTAACGCATCTCGAACTCCCGGGCCGCCTGGTCGATGTCCCGCTCGGACATGGCCACGTGCCGCTGGAGGTCGATGAGATCCCTGAGCTCCTCCGCCACGTCCTCACCGAACCGCTCACGGGAGTCGTCGGTGGGCTGGAGGTCGGGCACCATTAGGCGGGCCCGTTCCTGGGCCTCAACGGTCTGCGGCATGAGGGGAACCAGAAGGAAGGCGGCCACCGCGGCGACCACCAGGCTCACACTCAGTCGATCGAACATGTTGCTTCTCCCTGCATGTGTCTTGGGCACGTGGGCTGAGGAGAACCAGGCTCTCCGGCCCGCTCGGTTTCCAAAGGTTCGGATGCTAAGGCCCTTCCCTCGGCAATGCAATCTGCCTCGGCGTAACGATGTACACTCGGGGGGCCGTCCACGATCCGTGCAGGCGCTCCGGACCCATGAAAACCGGGACGAGCGAGCGCCCCGAAACCCTATGGTCTGCGCCTGTTGTCTACATTCTGCTTACAATACAGCCTGGACCCCTGAAAGGTCCCTCCGCCAGCGGCCCGGCACACCCCCGGCTCCACCACCGCCGACCCCACCTGGAGGCAGCAGGGGCGAACGGAACGCCGCGGGCCTGCGGGGGTCATGAATCTTCACCCTACTCAGACCCCCGCGCCCTTCGTTCTCGGAACACGTGAGCGCCGGGGCCCGTTCCGGAGGAGCCCGATGGCCCACATCCACCTTCCCCCCGATTGGCGGA
>PWLA01000196.1 GCA_003559555.1 Gemmatimonadota bacterium
AACGCGGGTCTTCCAGGTCAACGGCGTCGGGACGGGGCGAGCAGGCGGCTCAGGCAAGCGGGCAGGGTGGCCGTTGGCGGTGTTTGGGCGGCATCTCGGATCACCCCGACTCCCTTCCCCGAAAAGCTGTCCATAGCTGATTGGGAACTCTTGATGGTGGAACGGGACGAGGGGGGATCGAGGGGGAACTCCTGATGGTGGAACGGGTCGTGCGGAGGTTCGCCGGGGAACGCTTGATGGCCGCGCGGGACGAGCGGGGGATCGAGGGGGAACGCTTGATGGTGGGATGGGGCGAGCGGGAGGTCGCCGGGGAACGCTGGATGGCCGCGCGGGACGAGTGGGGGTTCGAGCGAGGGGAGCGACTGGATCGCGGTTCGGGGGCTGGCTCGGGAGCTGGGGAGGGGGCTTCGGCTCCACAGCGTCCGGGTCGGTTGTGCCCCTGGCTCAGCAGAGACTGGAGTTCTGCCCAAGTCGCCGGCCGCTGGGCGACCACCGCTCCACAGCACGGGGCCCCCGGGACGCCTCAGGTGAAACGTGCGGGTCTTCGCGCCCTTCGGTCATCCCCGGGAGGCGCGACCTGCTTTGGCGCCCTGATCCGGTACGGCCGGGTATGGAGCTGCCTCCGATCATGGCCCCTTGATTCGTGCCGGGGCCCCTTCCACTTTGTAACGGCCTCGTTACGGAACCCTCCGGTTCGGATTCGACGCATACCCCTTCGGGCCCCCGCAACCCCGATGATGCGATTTCCCAGTGAGTGACACCCTGAGCGCCACCATCCCCATGGCCCTCGCGGCCATCGGGGGGCTTGGCATCTTCATGCTGGGCATGAAGTACATGTCCGAGGGGATGCAGGCGGTGGCGGGCAACTCCCTGCGCCGCATGATCAGCCTGGTTACCAACAACCGGGTGACGGCCACCGGGGCGGGAACGGCGGTGACCCTCCTGGTCCAGTCCTCCACCATCACCACCGTCATCGTGGTGGGCCTGGTGAACGCGGGCCTCATGCAGCTCCCCCAGGCCATGGGGGTCATCATGGGGGCCAACATCGGGACCACCATCACCGGGTGGATCCTGATCCTCAAGATCGGAGAGTACGGGCTCCCCATTCTGGGCGCCGCCGCCCTGGTCTACCTATTCAGCCGTCGGGACAAACCCCGCTTCATCGCCATGGCGGTGATGGGACTGGGCATGATCTTCTTCGGGCTCGAACTCATGAAGGAAGGCTTCGCGCCCATGCGCGACATCCCGGCCTACGTGGAGGCCTTCGCCTGGTTCGAGGCGGAGACCTACATGGGTGTGCTCAAGTGCGTGGTGCTGGGCGCCATTTTGACCTTTCTCGTCCAGAGCAGCAGCGCCACCCTGGGCATCACCATCGGACTGGCCTCCACCGGGGTGATTCCCTTCACCACTGCGGCGGCGCTGGTGCTGGGCGAAAACATCGGCACCACCATCACCGTCATGATCGCCTCGGTGGGCGCCAACACCGGAGCGAAGCGAGCAGCCGCCGCCCACGTCCTCTTCAACGTCTTCGGCGTGTTCTGGATCACCCTCATCTTTGCCTGGTACATTCAGCTCGTGGCGGGGCTGGTCCAGGGATTCCACGGCGCCGACCCCCTTACGCTCACCCTCACGGATCTGGACGACCCGGTCCGCTACGCGGTGATCATGACGGCGGGGATCGCCCTGACCCATACCCTCTTCAACGTCACGAACACCCTCCTCTTTCTGCCCTTCCTGGGGCCCTTCGCCCGGTTGCTGAAGCGGATCGTCCCCGATCCGGGGGTGAAGGAGGTGCGGCACCTCAAGCACCTGGACGCCCGAGGCGTCGACGCGCCGGTCCTGGGCGTGGAGCAGAGCCGGGGCGAGGTCGTCCAGATGGGGCTGGGCACGGTGAAGATGATCGATTGGATCCACCAACTCGGATTCAATGGCCCCCGGGACGAGCGGCTGATCCAGAAGACCTTCCATCGGGAGGAGGTGCTGGACAACGTCCAGCAGGAGATCATGGCCTTCCTCACCGATCTCCTTGATGCCACCGTGCCTCACTCCATCGCCGAAGAGGGTCGCCAGCAGCTCCGGATCGCCCACGAATACGAGTCCATGAGCGACCGCCTCGCGAGCGTCCTTCGGGCCTACCTCAAGATGAAGGAGCGAAAGCTGGAGTTGCCGGCGGAACAGCAGGCCGGGCTCCAGGAGCTTCACGTCCTGGTGGCGGACTTCCTACGGCAGGTCACCGACGCCTACCAGCGCCGAGAGCCGTTGAACGATGCCCGGGCCCAGAGCCTGAACGCCAACATCACCCGCCGGATCAAGGAGCTGCGCAACGACCACCTGCAGCGCATGACCGAGAGTCCGGTGGATCCCACCCTGAGTATGCTGGTCACCGGCGTTCTCACCGACTACCGGCGGATCCGGGCCCACACCATGAACATCCACGAGGCCATGTCGGGGGCGGGAATCCCGGCCTGAGCGGGCGCTTCGGAGGCCTGTCTACCGGTCCTCCGTCCGGTAGCCCTCCATGAGTGCCCGCCAGCACGCCGTCCACGGAGGGCTCTCCCATACCTCCCGACCCAGGATCTTGGCCGCTGACCGCTGGAGGCGCGCCAGGTTCTTTCTCTCCCAACCGCCGGGGCGGCGGACCCGCCCCCGGTCGAAGTCGATGAGGGTGACCTGCTTCCCATCCACCAGGATGTTGCCTGCGGAGAGGTCGGCGTGGTAGACCCCGGACTCGTGAAACCGGCGGAGCGTGCGCCCGATGCGCCGCCACACGGGAGGATGGGGATCCTCGTCGGCCAGGTGCCGCCTGAGGGGTTGGCCCGGGACTCGCACCGTCACGATGTCGCCGGTGTAGACCAACCCACGGGGCCAGACCGCGGCGGCCACCGGTGGAGGGACCGGAAGCCCTTCCGCCACCAGTCTTTGCAGAAGCATAAGCTCCCGAAAGGGTCGACTCCGGGCCACACCCGTGCGCAAGTACCTGTCCTCCACGATGCGTGCGGGAAACCCTCCCCTCTTGAGGTGGCGAAGGACCCACTCCTCCTCCCCGGCATCCACCACGTGCACCGTGCCTCGGCCCTCGTGGGTAGCCACCACGTCGCTTCGCTCCAACCAGTGAGCAGGATCGAAGATCCGGGGCGCCGGCTCGGGAAGTCGGCTGGGATCGTGGAGGATCACCCCTCCGGGAACCTCAACCTTCCGGAGTGGCTCATTCGGCGTCATCGCCACCGCCGGCCGGGTCTTCGATGCGCTGGAAGCGCAGGTCGCGGACCCGACTCCCGGTGGCCCTGAAGCCGTTCACCTCGCCTTCGTGGTCACGGGTGAACTCCAGGAGTCGCATGTACCAGGCCGCCCCCCGAAACCGATCTCCGCCCAGGGGATCCAGGGCGGCCGTGGGATGGCGGTGATGGGTCAGCACCAGTCGGTCTCCCGCCAGCTCCACCCGGTAGAAGGTGTCCAGCTCGCGGCTGTAGTAGGTGCCCTCGTAGCGCTCCAGCGAGCTCCCGGGCTCGGGGGTAGCGGTGTCTCCTGCAGGCCCACCCCCACCGCCACCACCACCGCCCTGCCCCTGACCGGCCACCTGGGGACGGGGCTCCATGGCATGGGCCAGGAGGAGCTCCGCCACCTGGCGAGCCGAGCCCCCGGCATTGAAGCTGGAGGCGTTGCCCAGCACCACGATCCCCACCCCCTCATCGGGAAAGTGCAGGACCTGGCTGCGAAAACCGGCATCGGCCCCCCCGTGTCCCACGGTGCGAAGACCCCGGTAGCTTCCCACACTGAGTCCCATGGCGTAGCCCACGGTATCGCCTCCAGCCAGTACCGTCGGCGTCCGCATCTCGGACCAGAGGGAAGCATCGCCCACCTGCGGCGCCTCCATCTCTCCGATCCAGCGGGCCAGATCCTCAGCGGTGGTGAAGAGGCTGGTGGCACCCTGGTTGGCGTAGCTCAGCACCGCGTTCTGCCACTGCTCCTCGCCGGCAGGCCGATACGAGTAGGCCCGACCCGGCACCACGTGGGTGTGGTCGTCGTGGACGTGGGTCCTGTTCATGCCCAGGGGAACGAAGACCCGGTCCTCCAGGAACTCGCCGAACCCCATCCCGGACACCCGCTCCACCACCTCGGCCAGCAGGGAGTAGCCCATGTTGGAGTAGAGGTGTTCTTCGCCAGGGGCGAAGTTCAGCTCCTCCTGGCGGCCCATGAGCGTCAGGATCTGGTCCCGGGTGATGACGTCGTCGAGACGCCATCCGGCCATGGCCAGGAGCTCCCACTGGTCCCTCACCCCGCTGGTGTGTGTCACCAGGTGCCGGAGAGTGATCCGGGCGTCCAGATCCGGAAGCTCGGGCAGATGGTCCCGGACATCGTCGTCCCACGACAGTCGGCCCTCCCGGGCCAGAAGGGCCACCGCAAATGCCGTGAACTGCTTTGACACCGAGGCCACATGGAAGGGTGTGGAGGGGGTCACCGCCGCCCGGTACTCAAGTTGGGCCGACCCGTACCCCCGGGTGAAGACGGTCCGGCCGTCCCGCACCACGGCCACCGCAGCCCCGGGTCCATCGGGCGCATCCCACCCGGCGAAGATGGAATCGATGGCCGCCACCTGCTCCGGGGTGATGGGATCGGGGGCCTGCGCCGCCGTCGGCGTGGGGAGGCCCCAGGCGATGAGGAAGAAGAGGGTGGGAATCAGGACGGCGGGTACCAGGGAGGCGCGGGGCATGGAATCATCTCCGGAGGGTCTCCCGGCAACCGGGACCGGGGACCGACGGTGGGGTTCGCAAGGGAAGATCCCCGTCAAAGTCCGATCCCGGACCCGCCGGGTCAAGGCTCGAGGTCGTCCAGGCGCACCGAGAGGGGCGTCACGAGGATGGCCCGATCTCCGATCCCCCCTCTCCACTGGTCACCCAGAACCCCCGCCGGCCGGTATCCACCCCTGGCCATGAGGTGGGGTGGGCGCTCGTAGGGCTGGGCACCCACCAACGTCCAGGGCCGGAGGTGCTCCTCCGTCACCTCCAGCGAGAGGGCGCTCACCCCCGCGTCCACCTCCAGGTCCAGGACGAGGGGGCCTTCGGGAACGCCCTGATGCAGGATCCGGGTCACCGGTCTCCTGGCCCCCGGGGCACCCGAGGGAGCGGGAGGAAGTGCTTCTCCGCCCAGGGCCGTGGGGACGACTCCCCCCTCCTCCGGCACCTCCACCTTCAACGCTTCGGCTCCGACTCTCGAGAGGATGGCCAGGCGGACGATCCGACGGCCCTCCTCGTCCGGACCCTCGATCCCGAGCACGCGAACGGCAGGTGCAGGCAGCTCCACCGTCGGGGCCGAAGCGCTCCAGTACCGATCCCCCAGGCCAAAGACCCGGGGCGGCGGAGCCTCTACGAGGGGCCCCACCCGGGCCTCGGCCCACGCCTGCCCCGGATCGTCTCTCCCGATCCAGAAGGCCCGAGGCTCGTCGTCCATCGGGACCTCGGCCCGCTGGACGGGCACCTCCTCCTCCAGGACGTCCGGCACCTCCGCCAGTCGGTCCAGCAGACGGTCGGGCAGGGTCGGCCCCGGCTCCGGCAGAACGGGCACCGTGTCCAGGAGTAACGGGGCCGGCTCCAGTTCGGGCTCCAGCTCCATGGAGGGCCGCTCCAGGCCGTAGATCAGCGTCGTGGGCAACGGGCGCTCCGAAGAGGGGCCGCCGAGCCAGATCCCTCCCAACAGAAAGACCATGGCCGCACCGGCGGCGGTGACGGGCGCCCACCACCGGTTGGGTGTCCCGATGGTGTCCAGGAGGGGGAGCAGGCAGAGGAGAGTCACGGCGACCAGCGCCCCGAGGGCCGCCGCCATCCTGAGGCTCATGGCCGCCCAGAGGAGTTCGATGACCGGGACCAGGACGGCCAGAACCGGGAGCGCGAAGACGATGCCGGAGATCCAGATCGCCGGTCCGGGCGCCTCGCCGGCCTCCGGGCCTCCGGCCAGCGCCGCCACCGCCACGGCCAGGAGGCCTGCCGCAGCAGGAGCCAGAAGCACCACGGCAGCCAGGGGAATGGTCACTCCCAGCGCCACCCCCCCCAGCACGGGGATCAGGAGGGCCCCGGCGGCGAGGCCGGCCAGGCTGAACCAACGCCGGAGCCAGCCGAAGAGGGCCAGCGTCAGCGCTCCTACGCCAGCTGCCAGCGAAAGCATGTACCACCCTTCGCCGTAGAACGCCGGTGTCAGGTAGCCGAATTCGGGATGGAAGCGGGGAAGCCACTGCATGGCGCCCCATCCCACCGCCGCTGCCGCCAGTCCGCAGACGGTGGCGGCCAGGAATCCCACACCCATGGCCGGAAATCCCATCCCCCGGGCCAACCCCAGGACGACCACCAAGAGCCAGAGGAGACCGACGCCCGCCGCCGCCGGGGAGATCCAGCCCATGGAGAAATCCACGAGCCCTGCACCGGGCAGGACGAAGTGCACCCGGTCCGGCGCATCCACCTGCGTCAGGTCCCGTTGTCCGAACTCCCGGGCCAGGGCAAGGACCCGCATCCCGTGGTGCTGAAGAGTCGCCTCCTGCACGTTCGCCGGTACATCGGTGGCCTGGTGATAGACCCACGCGTCGCCGATGGCCGCGAAGTTCAGCCCCTGCACACCAGCCTCCCGGAAGACGGTGAAGTCGGTGAAGTTGGGCATTCGCCGGTAGACTTCCACCGACAGGGAGTGGGCCATGGGCCGGGGATCGGCTGTGGCCATGGCCTGCACGACCCAGCCGTTTTCGGATCCGGTCTCGAACATGATGGACGGGCCGCCTCCGCCCCGCATCTCGACGTTCAGGACCAACGCCACGTCATCCATCCAGGGATGAGCCTCGATGAAGGCCCGAGCGCCCAGAAGTCCGGCCTCCTCCCCATCGGTCAGAAGTACGATGAGATCGTTGGCCAAAGGGGGTCCGGCCTGAAGCGCCCGGAGCACCTCCAGGAGCATCACCACCCCCACACCGTCGTCGGCAGCCGCCGGGGAGTGGGGCACGCCGTCATAGTGGGCCATGAGGAGGACGGCCCCGGTGGAAGCGGTGCCGGGGATCCGGGTCATCACATTCCGGACGGTGGCTGCCTGCACCAACTGCCCGGTTCGCACCACCGACATGGAGGTCTGAACCCGGGGCTCCGGCCCCAGCTCCCCGAGGCGGTCTACCAGGAGCTCGCGGACCCGGGTGTGCTCAGGTGCCCCCAGGGGGCGGGGACTCCGAGCCAGATCCACGAGCTGCGTCATGGCCCGGCTCGAGGAGAAGGTGGTGTCGGGTGCGTTGGCTGGCACCGGTGTCGGGAGGGTTCGCTCGGAACTCGATCCCCAGCTCCCCACCAGGAGAATCAGGGTGGCGACCAGCGCCGGGATCCATCCGCCGGACGGGCGGGGGGAGCCGTCATCGGGGCCGGTCCCAGCCTCGTCGAGGCCGGCGATTCCAAGCTCTTCGTCAGATGGGAGTTCGGGGAGGTCCGGGTCGGGCATCAGGGCGTCTCTGGTGGTCGGGGACCCGGCGTCGAGAACCGGGCGATCAGTTGAGCTGGGGGACGGCCACGGGCTGCAATCCCGTACCGTACTGAGTGTTGATGGCCTCCACCAGCTCGTTGGTCACCAGCCGATGGGTCAGGGCGCTGGGGTGCACCCCGTCCAGGCTGAAGATGGGACCGAAGAGCTGGGTGGGCTCCGCCAGATTGGGAAAGGGGGGGATCAGCCCCTCCTGCCGGAGCTGAACGAAGGCGGGGTTGGGATCCAGGTACGCCCAACCCCGGGCCTGGGCCTGGGCCTCCAGCGCCTGGTTGTAGCCGGCCACCGTCTCCATGAGGGTCTGGATCTCCTGGCCGGAGAGGACCTGCTGGGCCTCGGCACAATTGAGGGTCACGGGAATCCCTGCAAGGGCCTGGCCCAGGAGCTGGAAGATCCCGTAGCCGAAGGGAACCAACGTCTCCTCGCCCAGTCCTCCCAGTTCGGCCGGGGCGCAGCTCTCATGAACCTCGAAGGTCTCGGGAAAGCCGCCCTCCTGATCCACGAGCCAGTAGACCACACCCAGGGACAGATGGGGGATGAGGGTCACATCGACCACACCCACCAGCACGCCCCCCTCCGTACCCACCGCCTCGAGCCCGTCCAGCACCTGATTCAACCGCTCCTCGAAGGTGGGCACCGGGGTCACCGTCTCATTGGTGACGACACCGCTGATGGCAGCCCCCAGCACGTCGTTGTTCCCGATCCAGACCGAGGCGAAGGTGGGATCGGCGTCCGCCGCTGCTTCGAGCTGGGTGCGTCCGCCCAGGATCAGCGTGGTGAGAGGGTTCGGTCTGGAGTCCTCGTTCAGGTTGGAGAGGATGTCCAGGGTCGCCGCTCCGGGCACGGCTACATTGTTCACCACCGGGGGCACCGGGGCGGATCGGATGGCGCAGGTGTTGGGCTCACCATCACCCACACGCTGGCCGGTGAGGGGGTTCACCAACGGCGGGGGACAGCCCGGCATGTTCAACGCCGGGGTATCGAACCGGGTGCCCATCTGGCCCGCCAGGAGCACCGCGTAGGACTCGTCCTGGGTCTGCAGGTTGATGCCGTCGGACTGGAATCCGGCGGTGATACTGTTGCCCAGGGCCACATAGCTGGTGAAGAGATCGTCCTCTGTCTGGACCGCCACCAGCCCCTCGTCGTCGCAGGCGACGAGTCCCAGGGCCAGGAGCCCCAGGGTCAGCCCCGCCATCAGGCGGAGCAATGCCTCACGTCGATGCGGCCGATCGGTCGGTGGGCTGTTCATCAGAAATCCAGGGTCAGGGTCAGGCCGAAAAGGTGGGCATCCACCTCGTAGAGGCCGTTGTTCAGGTCCGTGGTAGGCGAAGCTCCGCCGGTGGGCGCTAACGTGCGACCCCTGCGATCGTTCTGAAAGAGCCGGTGGTAGGCGGCGTGGACGGCCACGCCGGGGGTAGCCTGCCATCCCAGCCCCGCAGTGAAGTGATTCCGGTCTCCCTCGGGCACCAGTGGGGTGACCGACTCCGGAGGCGAGGCCGCCGTGTTGTGGATGTACCCCAGCCCAAGTGCCCAGTCGGGGGCCAGCTGGTAGCGGCCTCCCACCCGGAAGGCCCAGGCGTCCTCGTAATTCTGCTCCAGGACATCGTCGAGCGTCGACTCGGCAAAGCGAAGCTCCACCTCGTCGAAGGTGGACCAGTTGAACCAGTGCGCGTCCAGGGAGAGGGCCAGAGCCGGGGTCGCCTCATAGCGGATACCGCCTACCACCTGGGCCGGGAAGGTGATCCCGGTCCGCCCCTCCTGGTCCACCAGCGGACCCTCCTCGAACGCATCCTGCACCACTGCATCGAGAGGTGTCCCTGCCGGCAACCCCAGGGGGTTCTGGCCAGGGATCACGAGCCCCGTCTCCAGCTGTCGAAAGCTGGCCTCCCCGTCGTAGTTCATGTTCACCGGGGTCAGAAACCGCAGCCCCAGGTCGATCTGGTCGTTCACCCGGGCGTGGAGGCCGAAGTGCCCGCCCCACCCCGTACCCCAGTCGCTTTCGAGCCGGGCGGTGGCGAAGGCGGTACCGCGGGGAATGCCCAACTGCCCCCAGCTCACGCCGGTCCCCGGTACCGCTTCCCCTGCGAGGTCCACCGCTCGGTTCAGCTCCACCCGGCTGAAGGCCGCCACCAGTCCCGCGCCCACCGAGATCCCATCGGTCACCCGGTACGAGACGGTGGGTTGGACGTACAGGCTCTCCAGGGAGCTCCGAAACGAGATGAAGGAGCCCTCGAACTCCCGGGGCCACTCGGTGGAAAAGCCGTAGGGGGCGTAGACCCCCAGCCCCACGCCGAGGCGGTCGCTCACGCCGTAGCGGACGAACCCGTGGGGCGCGATGGTGGGATCCGTCTCCATATCGGTGGACGTCCGGGTGCGGTCGGAGGT
>PWLA01000022.1 GCA_003559555.1 Gemmatimonadota bacterium
CCGTGCCATTCCATGAGCCGTAAAGGGGGGAGAATGCCTTCAAAGCAGGAGCGGGAATCCAGTGACGACGAAATTCGCAGGTGGCGTATACCGCCGCCTCTTCTCCGAGACGCCGATTCGCCCGGTCCCGAGGGACTCTCCATTCTGGAGGAGATCCGGAGTGAGGTGGGTGTCATTCTCTGGAAATCCCTGCGCTCGACCCTTCTCTGGGCCGAGGTGGAGCCGGAGGAACGCAAGGGTCTCTTCGACTCGGAGGCTTCCCAGCGGCGCCAACAGGAGATCGAACGCTCGATTCCCGCAGCCAAGGCCGACCTTCGCCGTGACCTGACGGCGCTGATCCCGGCGGTGGAGAGCCCCGTCGAGGCCGACGGCGAGGCCATGGCCGAAGCGTGCGAGCGGATCGCCACGTGGGCGGAGAGCTCCGGCTGCCCCCGGACCGCGCTGGAGTTCCTCCAGGCCGGCTCGCTTTGCGCGCCCAGGGACGCCAGTCTAGCTCTGGACGTCGGCTACGCCGTGCGCGAGCTCGGCCAGCCGGCCCGGGCCGAGTCCTGGTTCCAACGAGCACTGGGGCTGGCGCGGCAGACCAACGACTGGGAACCCTACGTTCTCGCATACCTGGCCCACGGGCGGGTGATGATGGAGCGGGGAGCCTTCCCCGCCGCCCGGGAGAGCTACATCAAGGCCGTCCGAAGGGCCGGACGTCAGAACATGCGCGAGATGGAGGTCGAGGTCTTTCACGACCTCTTCCTGCTGGAGTCCCGTGCCGGCAACCACGGCCAGGCCCTCTCCGCCGCCCGGGAGACGCTGGACGTCCTGGATCCCGACGACGACCAGTTTCCGGAGCTGGCTCGGGATCTGGGCATCTTCTGGCTGAAGATCGGACAGTTCGAGCATGCGTTCGAGCTACTCCGGGAAGCGGCAAAGCGGATCCAGGGCGATGCTCGGGGGAAGGCCCTGGGCGCCGCCGCCCGGGCCGCCGGCCAGGTCGGCGACCGGGAGACCTTCGATTGGGCCCGGCAGGAGCTGGACCGCTGGTGGGATGGGCCGGGAGCGCCTGAAGCGTGGGCGGACGTAGCCCGAGGTGCCGCCGCACTCAAGCTGAAAGATGTGACACGGCAGGCCGCCGATCGTGCCGAATCCAGCGCTCGGACTCGGCACGACGAGCCGGGAGACTTCGCCGCCGACGCCCTCCTTGAGACCATCGAGACCGAGACGAAGGCGCTGGAGGCGGTGGCGGCCCAGGCCCAGCTCCTGGACGACGAGCAACAAAGGATCCACGATGTGCTGGCCGAGCGGGTCATGAGCAACTTCGACGCCCGGTCCGACGACTGATGGCCGCCGCTGATCCGCGACCTTTCAACTCCGACTCTCGCACCCCAAGCTGGAGACACACATGAAGCCCGCTCCCCGTCCTCTCGTCGTGCTGCACCCGGACCGTCTCCTGCGGGACCGCCTTCAACGGGTGGCCCGGCGGCGCTTTCACCTCACCACCGTGGACGACTGGGATGATCTCCGGGAGGTGGTGGCCGAAGCCCCGCCGGCGGCGGTCATCGTGGTGGACCCCTACCACGGGCAGGAGGGCTCGGATGAGCCCTCGCCCCAACTGAAGAGTGTGCTGAAAGCCTATCCCTCGGCCACCGTCGTGGCGGCTCTGGAAACCCCACCGGAGCGCTACCGCGATCTCGGGACCATGGGAGAGTGGGGCATCGCCGAGATCCTCCAGGTGGACGAGGACGTGAGCTCTGAAGCGATCCGCAAACGGCTACTCAGCGCCCGGTCCGCGCAGCTCCGCCACCTCCTCACCCACGACTACGGAGTGCCGCTCACCGGCCGGGCTCGCGCCCTCCTGGACGCAGCGGTGGGAACGGTCATGGCGGGAGGTCACCCCAGGGACCTGGCCCGGGAGCTGGACTTCTCCCCCTCCACCCTCCTCCGGTGGTGTCAGCGCTCGCAGCTTCCGAACCCCCGACGGCTCCTGCTCTGGATGCGGATCCTCTTCGCCTCGGCGCTCCTGGACGATCCAGGCCACTCGGTCTACACTGTAGGAGTCGCGTGCGGCTACTCCGGCGACCAGGCCCTGCGACGGGCCATCCGGTCAGTGGTGCCGTACACGCCGTCCGAGCTCCGGGAGAAGGGAGCCTTCGACACGGTCTCGAAGGCCTTCTTCGAAGACGTGGCCGAGCTGAGAGATGACCGCGCGGAGAAGAGGTAGAAATCTCCTTGGATCCCATCTTCCACAACTTCGACCCCTTCCTCTTTCGCATCGGCGAGGGGTTTGGGGTTCGGTGGTATTCGCTGCCCTATATCCTGGGCATGCTCTTCGTGTGGCTCTCACTCCGGAAGGCGGCTCGGCAGGAGCGGATCAGGAACCTGACGGAGGAGAGCGCAGAGACCTTCGTCCTGGTGGCCATCACCGCCGCGCTGGTGGGCGCCCGGTTCTTTCACGTCTTCGTCTTCGAGTTTGACCGGTACGGTTTTGATCCAGGCGCATGGATCGCGGTCTGGCGGGGCGGGCTGGCCTTCCACGGCGGCCTGTTGGGAATCGTCCTGGCCGTCATCTGGTTCGCCAACCGCCACGGGACCGGAATCTACCGGCTCACCGACCGGATCGCCGTCCCGGTAGCGGCGGCGCTGGCGCTGGGCCGGATCGCCAACTTCATCAACGCGGAGATGTACGGCACGCCCTATGACGGCCCGTTCTGCGTGGACTATTCGCAGAACGAGCACATGGCCTTTCCCCCGGAAGGCTGCCGGCACCCCACCCAGCTCTACGAGTCGGCCAAGAACTTTGGACTCGCCGGAGGACTCTTTCTGGTTCGGGAACGATTCCGGCCTCGTCCAGGCGTGCTCACCTGGTCGTTCATCGGCCTCTACGGCTGGATCCGCTTCGGGCTCATGTACCTCCGCGAAGAGCGGGTGGTCTTCATGGACCTCACCCTGTCGCAGGTCTTCTCCGGACTCATGGGGGTCCTGGGCGTGGTCATGCTCATCTGGGTCCTGACCCACGATCCGGTGCAGGACCCGCCGGAGCGAACCCGCTCGGGAAGCCGCGCCGAGGCCCGCCGGCGAGAGCGAGGGTCCGGAACCCGGGGGCGGCGGAGCCGGTAACTTGACACCGGCCGGGCCGGTCCCGGTCCCACAGCGACGCCCGATCAGAAGCAGGACGAGGAGTTCCCCATGCCCGATCAGACCGCGCTCATCGTCGTCGATGTCCAGCCCGACTTCCTCCCCGGCGGAAAACTGGCGGTGGGAGGCGGCGACGCCATCATTCCGGGTGTCTGGGAGCTCATGGAGTCCAGCGCCTTTCCGGTGAAGGTGGCCACGCAGGACTGGCATCCCCCGTACCACGCCTCCTTCGCCTCGAACCACGACGGCGCCGAACCCCTGGAGACGATCCGGCTGCACGGCCACGACCAGATCCTGTGGCCGGACCACTGCGTTCAGGGCACGCCCGGGGCCGAGCTCTACCCCCAGCTCCCCTGGACCCGGGTGGACGCCGTCATCCGCAAGGGCACCGACCCCCGGGTGGACTCGTACTCGGGCTTCCGGAACAACTGGGGCCCCGGGGGCGACCGCCCGCCTACGGGTCTGGCCGGCTATCTGCGGGAGCGGGACGTGGAGGAGGTGGTGATCTGCGGGCTGGCCCGGGACTTCTGCGTCCAGTGGACCGCCGAAGATGCCGTGGAGGCCGGATTCCGGACCACCCTGGCCTGGGACCTCACCCGCTCGGTGGACCCTTCCGGAGACGACGAGTTGCGCGCCGCGCTGGAGGAGCAGGGGGTCCGGATCGTGGAGAAGGCCGAACTGACTCCCTGAGCCGGGGCGGCGGACGCCCCGCTACCTCGCATGCAATCACCCCCACCCCCTGATCCCATGTCTCCTTCCCCCACGCGGCCCACCCTCCTCGTCGTTCTGCTCCTGGTGGCCCTGGCAGGCTGCGAGGCGCCCCCTGGTCCCGAGGCCCTGGAGGGTCAGGGCGAGGGCGGGGCCGCGTGGATCGACGGGGACGTGGACGAACGGTTCCAGCAGGTAGGCGACCAGTTCGCCGGCTTCAGCGCCACCATGTTCGAAGTGGCGCACCGGTACCGGGAGCTCCACTGGGCGGTGGCAGACGGCAACTGGCCCTACGCCGACTACCAGGTGGAGAAGATCTCCGCCGCCATCGAGCTGGGGATCATCCGGCGACCGGGACGCGCCGAGTCGGCCGAGTCCCTCTTCCTGGGGGAACCGGTGGAACGCTTCCGGGCAACGCTCCAGGAAGGAGACGCCGAGGCGATCGAGAGAGAGTACCAGGAGTTCACCGCCGCCTGCAACCAGTGCCACGTGGCCGAGGAGATGGAGTTCCTGGTGGTGGGTCCGCCGGCTGAGCGCAGTACGGTGGTGCAGCCCGGGGGGACGGATCGCTGACGGGGAGCTCCGCCGGGAGGTGGGGCTGACCGGTGCGGTCTTCATGGGGCTCGGTTCCATTGTCGGGACCGGGCTCTTCGTGTCTCTGGGCATTGCGGCCGGGGTGGCGGGAGAAGCGATCCTCCTGGCCCTCCCCCTGGCCGCGCTCCTGGCGCTCTTCAACGGCCTCTCGTCAGCCCAGCTGGCCGCAGCCCATCCCGTGAGCGGGGGGACCTACGAATACGGTTACCGGTTCCTGGCGCCCTCGCTGGGGTTCTCGGCCGGGTGGATGTTTCTCCTGGCCAAGGGGGCCTCGGCGGCCACGGCGGCGCTGGGGGTGGCGGGGTACCTCTACCTGCTGATGGGGCGGGGCGGACCAGCTGCGGAGCCCGGGGTGGCGACGATGCCCCCAGGGCTCCAGGTGGGGCTCGGGGCGGTGGCGGTGGTCCTCCTCACCGCGCTGGTGGTGGGCGGGATCCGCCGATCCAATCAGGCCAACCTGGCCATCGTGGGCATCACCCTGGTCATCCTGGCCGGCTTCCTGGTGGCGGGCCTCCCCCGAGTTCTGGCGGAAGGATTCGCTCCCGGGGCAGGTGACGGACTGGCTCGCTGGGGTGCCGACGCCGGCCTCCTCCACGCCACCGCGCTCCTCTTCGTGGCCTACACCGGATACGGCCGCATCGCCACCCTGGGCGAGGAGGTCCGCTCGCCCGAGCGCACGATTCCCCAGGCCATCTGGATCACGCTGGGGGTGGTGGCGGTGCTCTACATGGGGGTGGCCGCCGTGGCCCTGGCCACGCTCGGTGCGGAAGGGTTCGCCCGGGCCACCGTCGAGACCGCCGCTCCCCTGCAGGTGGCGGCCGGAGCGCTGGACGTCCCATTGGTGGCCTTCCTGGTGGGTGTGGCGGCGGTCACCGCCATGCTTGGCGTCCTGCTGAATCTCATCCTGGGGCTCTCACGTGTGGCGCTGGCCATGGGCCGCCGCAGGGATCTGCCCGAGGGACTGGCCCGGGTGCACGCCCCCACGGGGAGCCCCCGGGTGGCGGTGATGGCCGTGGGAGCGATAGTTCTGGCCCTGGTGCTGGTGGGAGACGTACGGGCCACCTGGTCCTTCTCCGCCTTCACCGTCCTGGTCTACTACGGCATCACCAACCTGGCCGCCCTCCGGCTTTCCGACGCGAAGCGCCTCTACCCCCGCTGGATCTCCTGGGCCGGCCTGGCCGGCTGCCTCTTTCTGGCGTTCCAGGTGGAACCGATCTACTGGGCCCTGGGCCTGGGGCTGCTGGCCGTGGGATTCGCGGTGCGGTGGGGAGTGGGGCTGAGGGCTTAAAAGGCCGTTGCACGGTGTTCCCCCTCCGGGCCCGGCGGTTAGATTCCCAGTGGACGCCGGCCCCGCGGCCGAACCCTCTTCGCTCAACCCCTACGCCCATGTCCGGACCGCAGTTCATCTACGTCATGAAGGACCTCCGCAAGGTAGTGCCCCCAAAAAAGGAGATCCTGAAGGGCATCTGGCTCTCCTTCTATCCCGGGGCCAAGATCGGGGTGGTGGGACCGAACGGGTCGGGCAAGAGCACCCTCCTCAGGATCATGGCCGGAGTGGACACCGACTTCCAGGGCGAGGCCTGGGCCGCCAAGGGGACCCGCATCGGGTACCTTCCCCAGGAACCGGAGCTGGATCCGGAGCTGGACGTGAAGGGAAATGTGGAGCTGGGGGTGCAGGCCACCCGGGACCTTCTGCGCCGCTACGAAGAGGTGAATGCGGCCTTCGGTTCGGTGAGCGATGACGACGAGATGAACGCCCTGATCCAGGAGCAGGCGGACCTGCAGGAGAAGATCGAGGCCGCCGGCGCCTGGGAGCTGGACCGGAAGCTGGAGATCGCGATGGACGCCCTTCGGCTTCCCCCCGGCGACGCGGACGTGACCACCCTCTCCGGAGGGGAGCAGCGGCGCGTGGCCCTCTGCAAGGTTCTCCTGGAGGAGCCGGACCTCCTGCTGCTGGACGAGCCCACCAACCACCTGGACGCCGAGTCGGTGGCCTGGCTCGAACACCACCTGGAGCAGTTCAAGGGGACCATCGTGGCCATCACCCACGACCGTTACTTTCTGGACAACGTGGCCGGCTGGATCCTGGAGCTGGACCGGGGCGAGGGCTACCCCTACGAGGGCAACTACTCGTCGTGGCTGGAGCAGAAGCAGGAACGGCTGCGCCAGGAGGAGAAGGAGCAATCAGCACGGCAGAAGACGCTGGAGCGGGAGCTGGAGTGGGTGCGCATGAGCCCCAAGGCCAGACAGGCCAAGGGGAAGGCCCGCCTGCGCTCCTACGAGGAGCTCATGGACCAGCCGGACCGAGAGCAGATCCGCACCGCCGAAATCCTCGTCCCCAAGCCCGAGCGGCTGGGAGAGGACGTGGTCATCTTCGACGGGGTCACCAAGGGCTACGGCGACAAGCTCCTCATGGAAGATCTCTCCTTCCGGCTGCCCAGAGGCGGCATCGTGGGGATCATCGGGCCCAACGGGGCCGGCAAGACGACCCTCTTCCGGATGGTGGTGGGCCAGGAGGAGCCGGACGAGGGGGAGATCCACATCGGCTCCACTGTACGGCTCTCCTACGTGGACCAGAGCCGGCAGGACCTGAACCCCGACAACACCGTGTGGGAAGAGGTGTCGGGAGGCCAGGACATTTTGGACTTCGGCTGGAGGGAGGTGAACTCCCGGGCCTACCTCTCCTCCTTCAACTTCCGTGGCGGTGAACAGCAGAAGAAGGTGGGAGTGCTCTCCGGCGGGGAGCGCAACCGCCTGCACCTGGCCAAGCTCCTGCGCTCCGGGGGCAACGTGATCCTCCTGGACGAGCCCACCAACGACCTGGACGTGGACACACTACGGGCCCTGGAGGACGCCCTCCTCAACTTTCCCGGGTGCGTGGCGGTGATCTCCCACGACCGCTGGTTCCTGGACCGGATCGCTACCCACATCCTGGCTTTCGAAGGCGACTCCCGGGTCGTCTGGTTCCAGGGAAACTACCAGGAGTATGAGGAGGACCGGAAACGGCGCCTGGGAGCCGACGCCCTCCAGCCCCGGCGGATCCGGTACCGGAAGCTGGTGCGCTGAGGCGACCGTGGCCTCCTCCTCCCGCTCCCGCACGGTGGGGCTGGCCTTTCTGGCCCTGCTGGTGGTGGTCACCTTCGTCGTCCGACGGACCGGTGTGCTGCCGGAGCGGGGCGCCCACTTCGACCCGGTGGACTACCAGGAGGCTCCGGTGGTGGAGGCGGCGGACGCCCACACGGTGGTGGGCCAGCGGGCCGTGGTCTGCGGTACGGTGGTCAACGTCACCTTCGCCCGGGAGATCGGCGGGCAGCCCACCTTCCTGAACCTGGAGCGGGCGTACCCGGAGCAGCCCTTCGACGTGGTGATCTGGGGCCGAAACCGGGAGCGCTTCCACCCTCCCCCCGAGATGGCCTACGATGACGAACGGATCTGCGTGGCCGGCCGGGTGACCACCCACGAGGGCACACCTCGGATCGAGGTGAGCACCCCGGAGCAGATCCGGGCTACCTCCCGTGCTCGGCCATGAGGTCGGTAGCCAGAAAGGAAAGACGCACCAGGTGGGGGTGAGCGCGCTGGCCGTTGGTGAGGATCGCCACGCCCAGCTTCCGGTCCCGGTTCCCGTGGATGAAGGCGGTGTAGCCGCCGACGCTACCCGAGTGCGCAATGTAGCGCTCTCCCCGGCGGGTGGTGGTCCACCAGGCCAGCCCGTAGCCCGCGTTTCTTCCTCCCCACCCCCCGGCCATGGGCCCGGTGAATCGGTCGAACTGGCGGGTCTGCATGAGGTCCGCGGTGTCTTCCGAGAGAAGGCGGGTCCCCCGAAAGTCGCCTCCGTTGAGGGACGCTATGATCCAGCGCGCCTGGTTCTCCACCGTCCCCCACGCCCCTCCGGCGGGCCATTCGGCGAAGCGCACCCGGGAGATGGGCTGCTGGGCTCCCGTATCGGGGTCGGGTCGGTAGGGAACGGCCAGGACCTCCTCCATGGCGGGACTCGGGGAGAAGTCGGTGGAGTTCATTCCCAGGGGATGGAAGATGCGCTTCCGCATCTCCTTGCGGAACTCCGAGCCGGTCATCTCTTCGATGAGGTGTGCGATGAGGGTGAAGGCGGGGTTGGAGTACCGGACCCGCTCCTCCGGGACGCTCCGGACTCGGAGTCCGTATTGGAGGAACTCCTCCATGGGGCTGGGCACCGTGTCGGCCCAGACCGGCACCGGCGAAAAGCCCCCGGCCAGCCCGGAGGTATGGGTCAGCAGGTGCCGGAAGGTGATGGGCCGATCCGGATCCTGGCCCTCCAGCTCCAGGTCGCCCAGATGGGGCTCGATGGGATCGTCCAGCTCGAAGTGGCCTTCCTCCATGAGCTGCAGGAGGACGGTGGCCCCCATGGTCTTCAGGGTGGAGGCGATGATGTAGACTGTCTCCGGGGTGGCCGGCGTCCGGGTCCGGAGGTTCGACTCTCCGTACCCTGCCATCCAGACGATCTCGTCGCCGGCGGTGAGGGCAATAGTGAGCGAGGGGATCCGCCCCTCCACCATGGCCCTGCGGATCTCCGGCTCCAGCTCGGTCCGTACCCGGTCCATGGCTTCCGGCGAGGGAACCTGCGCTGCCAGAGGGCTCGGTCCCGGCAGGTCCGCCACCGGAAGAATCAGGACCGCGAGGAGCGGCGCCACCAGACGCACGCCCCCGCGGAGTCGTCGGTTGGATCGCCCCACAGCGCCGACTGGGGAGTCATCTCCCCGCTGATGCGTTGGAATGGCGTTCATCCCATGAAGGTTAGGCTGCCACGGCCGCAGTGGGCAAGTCCCCGTCACGGCAGGACCAGCGTGGCCGCCTGGGGCACCAGCCCTGCATTGGAATGGCCCACCCCGGGAACCGTGATCACGGTCCAACCGAAGGGGAGCTCGAGCTCCAGAGCCCGTCGACTGGCCTCCAACACGTAGTTGCCGGCCCGCTCCACCCGGTGCGCGCCCTGTGCCATGGCTCCATCCGTGCGACTGAGCTGGGGATGATCCGGGTCGTCGTCATCCTGGCCCACCAGAACCGTCAGCGCCCCACCCAGGCGTTGGGCGATCTCGGCGTCGCCCAGGAGTCGCCCGTCGTCGGCCTGACTCCAGGCCAGACCGTAGGGATACTCCACCGCCGGATCCAGCACCACGTAGTCATTGGCGGCGGCGACCAGCACGACCCGGGCTCGAGGGTCGGACATGAAGGTGAAGAAGCGCTGGGCGAATCGGGCACCTTCGCCGTACCCGTACAGTGCGTAGTCCGGAACCGACGAGCCCAGGCGCTCCACCATCTCGTCGAAGAGGGCCTCGATCAGCCCGTAGCTCCATTCCCCCGGGGGGTTCACCCTACCGTCAGGATCCAGGAGTCTGCCCAGGGCGTACTCGTCGCCCGGAAAGCTCTCGGCAGGAATCTGGGGCGCCACCAC
>PWLA01000063.1 GCA_003559555.1 Gemmatimonadota bacterium
ACAGGCGGAGGCGCGGATCCAGGCCCTGGTGGAGTTCGTCGAGGAGGAGGGACGTCGGCTGCAGGAGAAGGTCCTCAGGTCGGGTGGCCTGGAGCCCGGCCGGGTGCGGAGGTCCTCGTCGACGTGAGTTCGTCCTGGACCGGGGAACTGGCCGGAGAGGGGCGTGGGCTCCGGGACCGGCTGATGGCGGTGATGGATCGGGGCGTGCAGTCACCCCTGTCCGCAGCCGAGTTCAACGAGCTGGCCATGGCGGTGTTCCGCTTCCAGGTCCGGGCGGTTCCGGTCTATGGCGCCTTCGTCCGGAACCGCGGCGCACGGCCGGAGACGATGGAGCGCTGGGAGGAGATTCCGCCGGTTCCGGCTCGGGCCTTCCGGGAGCTCCCCCTGGTGGCCGGTGCCCCCGACACCGTCGAGGCGGTCTTCCGAACCAGCGGGACCACCGGTGGCGAGGGAGGGCGGGGCGTTCACCGGGTGCGGGACCTCGACCTGTACCGGGCCTCCCTCCTGCCGAATGCCCGGGCGCACCTGCACCCGGATGGCGGTCCGCTGGAGGTGGTGGCGCTCCTCCCGGCGCCCGAGGACCGCCCGGAGTCGTCCCTGGTCCACATGGCCGGTGTGCTGGTACAGGAGTGGGGCGGATCACGGGGCGCTCATCCCTTTCTGGCCGACGCAGGGTGGCGGCTGGACGTGGAGCGCCTGGCCGGAACGCTGGATCGACTGGCGGCGGGCTCCACACCGGTCCTGGTGCTGGGGACCGCCTTCGCCTTCGTGCACCTGGCCGATCGGGCGCGCAGCCAGGAGCTGGAGTGGAGGCTTCCTCCGGGCTCCCGGGCCATGGAGACCGGAGGGGTCAAGGGGCGCAGCCGGGAGGTCTCGAGGGAGGAGCTCTACCGGGAGATTCACCGGGTGCTGGGCGTGCCCCCCGAACGCATCGTGAACGAGTACGGAATGACGGAGCTCCTCTCCCAGTTCTACGAGCCGGTCCTCTCGGGCCGAACCTCCGCGTCCCCGGCGGAACGGCACCTGGAGGGTCCGCCCTGGGTCAGGACCCGGATCCTGGACCCCGACCGCCTGGCACCGGTGGCGTCTGGCACCCCAGGCCTCCTCCAGCACGTGGACCTGGCCAACCTGTACTCGGTGTCAGCCATCCTCACCGAAGATGTGGGCCGGCGCCGGGGGGAGGGGTTCACGGTGCATGGGCGGACTCCAGGCGCCGAACCCCGTGGCTGCTCGTTGACCATGGAGGAGCTTCTGATGGCCCGGGAGGGGGAGCCGGACCATGCCTGAGTTCCGGGCATGGGTGCTTCCGGGGGATGGCGCTTCCGGGGATGGCGCTTCGGGCCCGGGCTCGGGCCCGGGCTCGGCTTCGGCCCACCGGCGCCTGTCCCTGGAACCAGCCGAAGGGGACCTCCTGATTCCCGACCTGGACCGGAGCGCCGCCGCAGCCCTCCTCACCCGTCTTGAAGAGGCTCGTGCCCCGCTCCGGGAGATGAGGACCCATGATCTGATCGCGGCACTGGGGACGTCGGGCCGGCGCCTCCTGGACCCGAACGACCCCCTGCGCCGGGAGGCGGAGGAGTGGCTTCCCCGGGAGGCGGGCCTGTCCGCTCCCATGGCCCGGCAGCTCCTGGATCGGATGGCCCGGGACTGGACTGTGCCGGCGCTGACCCACCTGGTACAGGCCGAGTTTGGGGACCCCCGGGTGCTGGAGGGCTTCGTCGAGCGGGACGGAAATGGCGGCGATCCCCACCAGGACCGGGTCCGGGCCGAGGGCGACCCCCTGGCCTTCCACGTGGGGGCCGGGAATGTGGCGGGGGTGGGGGCCACCTCCCTTCTCCGATCGCTGCTTGTGCGCTCGCCCCTTCTCCTCAAGCCCGGTCGGGGCGATGTGATCCTCCCGGTCCTGGTGGCTCGGGCGCTGGCCGAGGCGGATCCGCGGGTGGGTTCAGCGGTTGCGGTGGCGTACTGGCCCGGGGGGAGTCGTCCCCCCCTGGAGGCGCTGGCCCTGGAGCGGGCTCGTCGGGTGGTGGTCTACGGTGGGACGGAGACGGTCAGGGAGCTTCGGCGGCGCCTTCCGGCCAGCACCCCGCTGGTGGCCTACCATCACCGGATCTCGGCAGGGGCGGTGGGCCGGGATCGCCTGAGTGGAGAACAGGAGACGCGGCCGCTGGCCCGCCAGGCCGCCGAAGCGGTCTCAGCCTACGATCAGCGCGGGTGCGTATCGCCGCATGTCATCTGGGTGGAGGAGGGCGGTGCCGTCACGCCCCGGACCTGGGCCGGGCTCCTGGCCGAAGCCATGGAACACGTGGCCACCGAACTGCCTCCCGGGCCCATTCCGGAGGAGGTGGGGGCCCGGGTCCACCAGCTCCGGGGTGCCGCCGAACTTCAGGCGGCGGCGGGGGCGGGCCACGAAGTCCTGGCTCCGGACCACGCCGGGTGGACGGTCCTGTACGAGCCGGGCTTCCGGTTCGAGGCCGGTTGCACCGGTCGTCTGGTTCGGGTGCAGGCGGTGGAACGGCTGGAGGCGATTCCGGCCAAGCTGGCCGAGCACGGTCCCCTTCTCCAGTCCATGGCGCTGGAGGTGAGACCGGGCCGTCGGGAGGCCCTGGCCGGGGCGTTCTCAGCCCGGGGCGTAAGTCGGATCACGACCTTCCGGCAACAGCCCTGGCCTCCGCCCTGGTGGCTCCACGACGGGCGGGGACCGCTGAGGGCTCTGGTGCGCTGGAGTACGCTGGAGAGTTCCGACTACAGGATCTGAATGGGGAAAACAAAGAGGTGCCGACCGATCCGTTCTCCGCACCGTGCGGAGGGTGGCCGGATCGGCCGGCACCAGGGTCCTGGGAATGGGGGTCCTACTCGTCGGCCTGATGCTCGGAGCGCCAGATCACCATCTGGCGGGTCCCCGAGGCGTTCTCCTCGACGCGGACGGTGAGGACGTCTCCTTCCTGGATTCCCAGGTCATCACGCATATCCTGGGGAATCGTGATCCTGCCGCCGACGCCGACGGTTACATCGCTGTAGTAGCGAGTCCGGTAGATGGCCATCCGGTCTCCTCTGGGGTTGAAACGTGACTGAGGCCCTGTCCGGTGTTGGGATCGGGCGATGTCGGTGTTGGGGCAGGGCCGAGCGGATCGCCTGTGTTGGCGGGGCGCCCATCCTGTGCCCAGACAGGTTCTTGAGCCGATAGATCCAGGTGCCCCCTGGGACACCGATCAGCACGGCGACGCCTGAGGGACACATCCGTATAACACCCCTCTACCCCGGCAAGGGATCCGGGTGCGGAAATCCCGAGGAGCGAATTGCGTCGCGGGGTCAGGGGATCACCGACCGCAAAAAGGCCACGAGCTGATGGTTTTCAAGGCGTCGGGCCTTGGCTACCGCTTCTTCGTAGGACGGCTCGATGATCACCGGTGCGGTGCGGAGGGTGTCCTCGCCCTCGTTCCGGTCCGCTGCCGAATAGGCCAGCAGGGCCCGGTACGAATCGGGGCGTCGGGGGTCGTCCTCGAACTCCAGGTACACGTCCCAGAATCGGCCGTCGTGGCTCACGGTGGCCAGGTGCTGCCCGTGGGACGGAACATCGGGTGGCGGGGGCATGTCGTCGCTCATGTCCGATAGGGTAAAACCAGGATCCGGTCCCGGCCAACCCCCTGGGCGTCCCGGAGCCCGGTGCTCATCGGCCCGAGGGATCGTCGTCGGGGAGGGGGTCGGGGGTGGGAGGGGTCGGTCGGGGCTGGTCCCCGGTCTCCTCGGCTGACGCTTCCTCCGGCTCGGGCGCGAGGTCCGGATCCCCGGGCACATCGGCCCCCGGCGTCGGAGGCTCGGGCACCACCCGGACCGGAAAGGGCTCGGTGACCACACCGGTGTAGAGGGTGCGGTGGGGGAAGGGGATCTCGATGCCCTCGTCGTCGAACCGGGCCTTGATCTGCTCCAGGAGCGAGTTCTTCAGGTTGATGAAGTTTTCCCGGGTGGCCCAGACGGCCAGTCGCAGCTCCAGGGCCGAGTCGCCGTACCCGTCGAAGAAGACCGCCGCCGGCGGCTCCATCAGCGCCCTGGGATTTCGCTCCACCACCGCCAGCAGGATTTTCCGAACCCGGGCCACGTCCTCCTTGTAGGCCACCCCCACGTTCAGATCCAGTCGCCGGATGGGAAACCGGGTGATGGTGGTGACCTGGCTCTTGACGATGGTCTCGTTGGGGATCCGGACGAAGCGGTTGTCGAAGGTGCGCAGCTTGACCGAGAGAGTGTCGATGGAGAGGACCCGGCCCACAGTGTCGCCCACCTGCACCACGTCCTCCACCTCGAAGGGACGCTCGGCGATGAGAAAGAACCCCGAGATCACGTTCGAGACCGAGGTCTGGGACGCGAATCCCACTGCGATCCCCACGATCCCGGCGGCGCCCAGCAGGGGAGCCAGGGAAAAATCCAGCTGGTGGAGCACCGAGATGAAGATGAGCAGCATCCCGGTGTAGAAAAGCGCCTTCCCCGCCACCATCCCCTGCTGGGGCGTGTACTTCTTCCCCACCCACCCCCGAAGCCAGCGGGCTCCCCCCATGAGTAGGGGGACGCCCACGAAGATCAGGAGCAGAGCCCGGAAGAGGGCTCCCGGGTCCTCCCCCCGGACCAGTCGGTTCCAGAAGTTGAGGGTGGGGTCCACCGCCTCGGGTTCCTGGACCAACCCCAGAACGAGTTCCAACACCGTCAGCCTCCCATCACGCCGGGGAGGGCCCGAAGCCGGTCAAAAGTCCGGGCCCGGAAGCTCTTCTGGGATGGAGTCCTGGGAGGAGTCACCAGGAGTGCGCCGGGAGCCTCCTCCGGACTCCGTCCACCCACCTCGATCTGGCTGCCTTCGGCCAGTCCCTGGTAGGTTACCCGGGCTTCGTCGGCCCAGAGGTTCTGGCGGTGAGAGAAGAGGGAAAGGTGGGGTGCTCGGAGGGCCAGCTTCTCCACTGCCAGATCCGAACCGCTCCGGTTGGACAGCAGGAGGGGGCAGACCGCCAGGTGAGGGTGGTGCAGCTCGGGCAGCATCTCCCGACGGGCGGTGGTGGGGAGCCAGTAGGCCAGCTCGCCGTCCATGAATCCGCCCCACCACGTATCGGACATGGCCAGGGTGGGGACCTCCTCCAGGAGGAGGGGGGCGCCATTCTGGCCACCAGTCTGGCCGATGGGAAGCTCCACCCGGATCCAGAGGGGCACCCGGACGTACACCCTGGCCTCGGCCCGAGTCAGGAGCCGGAAGGTGCGCTCCGACTCCAGGACCAGGGTTCGATCAGGGAGGGCGGGCCGGAGGAAGAGCTCGCTCTCTCCTGCCGGGGTGGCCCACCGGAACCACTCCACCTCGTCAGGGGGCTCGGGGGCAGGGGGTTCGGTCCAGGGGCCTCCCGACCGGGCCTCGTCCGGCGAGACCGCGTCCGCGTGGGCGATCCAGATTTCCCCATCCCGGGCCTGGAACCAGAGCTCCCGGGGGCCGATACGTCGGGGAACGATCTCATCTTCCGGCAGCGGGAGGGGACCCCACGGCGCCTCCAGGGCGTGCGCGTCTGGCGATGGACGGGATGCCGCAGGGGGGGGCATGGTCGAATGGGGGCTCGAGTGAGGACGGAAGCGCTGCACGCAGCAATGTGGGTTTCGCGGTGATGTCGGGCAACAGTGGGGGGGGGCGGGGCGGAATCGGTCGGTGCCGGGAGATCGATTGGGAGGACAGGCAGGAAGCCGCTCAGGTCCGGGTCTGCGAGACCCCGGCGCCCCTTCCCCGGTTGGGTCCGGACGCTTTCTTCCGTTGACAGGGCTTGACCGGGGCGCCTAAGTTGCGGCGCTGTTTGGCGGGCCCTCCCCGTGCACCGGAGGGCCCCTGATGGCCGGGTCGCACAGTTTTCATCCGCCTATCGACCGAGAAACCACGGGTATGAAGAAGCAGTTCGTCATCGTTCTGGTGGTCGCCCTGGCCACCCTGGGGTCCCTGGCCTTCGTCCAGGCCCAGAACGGTCAGGAGACGGCCGACGACCCCGACGACCCGGCCGCCTACATCGGGCCCGAGGGGCAACCCATCGCCTTCCCCCACGATCGGCACGCCGGAGACATGCAGATCGATTGCCAGTACTGCCACTTCTCCGTCGAACGCTCCTCCAGCGCCGGCATCCCGCCGGTGGCCACCTGCATGGGCTGCCACCAGTTTGTGAGCGGCTCCGAGAATCCGGAGGAGGTGGCCCGCCTGGTGGACTTCTGGGAGCGGCGGGAAGCCATCCCCTGGAACCGGATCTACCGGGTGGCGGATCACGTCGTATTCCCCCACATGCGTCACATCTCCGGCGGGGTGGAGTGCGCCGAGTGTCACGGGGTGGTGGAGGAGATGGGGGTCATCCAGGAGGTGAACCAGCCACTGACCATGGGCTGGTGCCTCAACTGCCACATGGAACAGGGGGCCACGCGGGACTGCACGGCCTGTCACTACTGATGCTGATTCGAGTGGTGCTGATTCGGGGCGCGGCAGGGTTCGAGTCCGCTCCGGCGAACGGGCCCGCTGGGCCTCCGTCATCGTATATCGAGGGACGTTCATGAGCGACGGGATCAAGCGGCGCGATTTCCTGAAGGTGCTCGGAGTCACGGGCGCCGGAGCCGGGATGGTGGGCTGCTCCACCGACAACGTGGAGAAGCTGATTCCCTACGTGGTGCCACCGGAGGACATCACTCCCGGCGTGGCCACATGGTACTCGACGGTTTGTGGCGAATGCCCCGCCGGGTGCGGGGTCTGGGTCAAGACCCGGGAGGGTCGGGCCATCAAGCTGGAGGGGAACCCGAACCATCCGGTCTCCGAGGGTGCGCTGTGCTCCCGGGGGCACGCGTCGCTTCAGGGCCTGTACAACCCCGATCGGCTCACCCAGCCCATGCGCCGCAACGGCGACGGCTTCGAGCCCATCTCCTGGGACGACGCCGAGGCCCTGCTTCTCCAGGGAATCCAGGAGGCCGGCTCCCAGGTGGCCCTGATCTCCGGTCGGGAGGGGCCCACCTTCACCGGTCTCATGGACGACCTCATGGAGGCGGTGGGGGGCCAGCGGGTGGAATACGAGGCGCTCTCCGAGGCTCCCCTCCGGGAGGCTGCCCGGTTGGCCTTCGGGCGCGACGCCCTTCCCACCTACCGGTTCGAGGACGCCCGCTTCATCGTCTCCTTTGGCGCCGACTTCCTGGAGACTTGGCTCTCCCCTGTGGAGTACAGCCGCGGGTTCGCCCGGGCCTCCGGGGTGGACGAGGCTCGGGAGAAGGCACGTTTCGTCTTCCTCTCCCCCCGCCTCTCCCTCACCGGGCAGAATGCCGACGAGTGGGTGCCGCTGGAGCCGGGGGCCGAGGCCGTGGTGGCGCTGGCCATGGCCCACGTCCTGGTCCGGGACGGCGCTTCCGCAGGTCCCTACGGCGACCTCCTCCAGGCGTACAGCCCGGAGGCGGTGGCGGATCAGGCCGGGATCCCGGTGGAGACCATCGAGGAGCTGGCCCGGGCTTTCGGAGCCGAGGCCTCGTTGGCGGTGGGGCCCGGTGTGGCGGCGCAGGGTGCCAACGCCACTGCCACCAACCTGGCGGTCCTGGTTCTGAACGCCGTGGCGGGGAACGTGGGGGACACCGTCCGGTTGGCCCATACCGACCAGGCCTCGGCCTCCGGATCCCACCGGGCCATCTCCGAGACCATCGCCCGGATGAGCGATGGCGGCCTCGACGCCGTCATCATCCACAACACCAACCCCGCGTACTCGTTGCCGCCCGGGGCGGGCTTCGGACCGGCGCTGGACCAGGTCGGCTTCAGCGTGGCTGTCACGCCTCAGATGGATGAGACGGCGGCGCTCTGCGACGTGGTCCTCCCGGCCCGTCACTCGCTGGAGTCGTGGGGAGACTCGAGCCCCCGACCGGGGAGCTGGGCCATTCGCCAGCCCGTCATGGGCCCGGTGCCCCACTTCGAGTCCCGGCCTGCCGGCGACGTGCTCCTGGCGCTGGCCCGGGGGCTCGGGCATGACCTGGACGGCGAGACCTTCCACGATTACCTGCGGAACCGGTGGAGCGACCGGCATGCCCAGGCCGGGTCGCCCGGCGGGACCTTCGACGAATTCTGGCGGGAGGCCCTTCGGATCGGCGTCGTGGAGCTTCCCTCGGCCGAGCCGGCGGAGCCCTCGCTCCAGGTACCGGATCGGGCCCTCGCCTTCGACCGCCCTGAGCTGGAGGGCGAGGGCCTGGCCCTCCTGGTCTATCCGTCCACCCGGCTGGGTGACGGCAGGGGCGCCAACAAGCCCTGGCTCCAGGAGCTCCCGGACCCGGTGACCAAATTGGCGTGGCACTCATGGGTGGAGATCCATCCGGAGACGGCCCAGGAGATGGGACTCCGGCGAGGCGACATGGTCGAGGTGAGCTCGCCCCACGGGCAGGTGGAGGTGCCGGTCTACCCCTATCCGGGCATCCGGAAGGACACGGTGGCCGTCTCCATGGGAGCGGGGCACGAGAACTACGGTCGGTACGCCGACGGAAAGGGCGTGAATCCCATGACCCTTCTTCCGGCCACCCTTGAGGAGCCCTCAGGGGCCCTCACCCACCTGGCGGTCCGGGTGCAGATCGAGGCCACCGGCCAGCGGCGCCGGATGGCCACCATCGAGGGTTCGGACCAGCAGTTCGATCGGCCCATCGCCCCGGCGGTGGAGCTGGAGGCGCTCCGGGCCGGCGAGCTGGAAGGGGAGGAGGGCTACCCCCTGCAGGAGCTCCAGGCCATGGGTGGCGTGGTCCCGGTGCCCACCGACGGCGAGCCGCAGGACTATCCCCTCCCTGGCGCACAGTACGGCGACTACGCCGACCCCGAGAGCCGGCCCCGGTGGGCCATGGCCATCGACCTGGACAAGTGCACGGGGTGCTCGGCCTGCGTCACGGCCTGCCAGGTGGAGAACAATGTGGCGTCCGTGGGCGAGGACCAGGTCATGATGGGGCGGGATCTGCACTGGATCCGCATGGATCGCTACTACGAGGAGATCGACGCTTCCCGGCCCGGTCCGGTGGACGTCCGCTTCGTGCCCATGCTCTGCCAGCACTGCGGAAACGCGCCCTGCGAGCCGGTCTGTCCCGTCTACGCGGCGTACCACACCCCGGATGGGCTGAACGGGCAGGTCTACAACCGGTGCGTGGGGACCCGGTACTGTGCCAACAACTGTCCCTACAAGGTTCGGGTCTTCAACTGGCATCGCTTCTCCGAGGTGCCCGAGCCCCTCAACTGGCAGTACAATCCGGACGTGACCGTCCGGGGCGAGGGGATCATGGAGAAGTGCTCCTTCTGTGTGCAGCGGATCCGCGAGGTGGAGAACCGAGCCACCCTGGAGGGCCGCTCCATGGGGCCGGACGAGGTGGTTCCGGCCTGCCAGCAGAGCTGTCCGGCAGAGGCCATTGTATTCGGAAACATCCGGGACCCCGAGTCCCGGGTGGCCCAGGTATCGAACGACGATCGCACCTATCGCGTGCTGGATGTCCTGATAAACACCCAGCCGGCGGTGAACTATCTCCGGAAGGTCACCTTCCACCCGGTGGATTCCATCCACGTCTGATTCCGGTCAACCCGGGAACGCGTGAGGCGCGGATCCGACGGGGGCGCGAGGCAACGAATGGCGACGGTTACCGAACAAGAACGAGGAGCGCAGACCCACCCCGACGTGCGTTCGTACGGGGAGGTCAACGAAGACATCCTCCAGATGCTTTCCCGTCCGGGGAAGTGGTGGTG
>PWLA01000212.1 GCA_003559555.1 Gemmatimonadota bacterium
GTCTGGGGGTCGACGAGATCAAGGCGCGAATCGCCCACGTCCGGGTGTTCGACGAGGAGGGCCGGTTCCCCTCGGCCAACAGTTGCGCCACCTGCCATCCGGGCCACTATGAGGAGTGGTCCGTTTCGTCGCATGCCTACGCCCAGTTGAGCCCCATTTTCAATGCGATGCAGGGAAAGATCCTGCAACTCACGAACGGAACCAACGGGGACTTCTGCATCCGCTGCCATACACCCGTGGGGATGAACCTTGGCGAGCCGGAATTCATGAGCAACATGGACCGGCACCCTACCTCCCGGGAAGGTGTGACCTGCATCGTGTGCCACCGGCTGGACCGGAGGTACGGAAAGATCAGCGGGCGTCTGGCCATCGTGGAAGGGGACATCTTCGACGACGTGTTCGGACCGATGGGGGACGAGGAGCTCGCCCGAGTCATCGCGAGCCCCGACTACAGCGTGAACACGGTTCGGGGCCAGGCCGGCCGGGCCATCCATATCGGGGCGGAGGAGCTCCCCGCCATGACGACCTCCGTCTTCTGCGGCGCATGCCATGACGTGAACCTGGTGAACGGGTTCCGCCTGGAGGAGGCGTTCAGCGAGTTCAAGCGGGCCCCCGCTGCCAAGGCGGGCGTCACCTGCCAGGACTGTCACATGGGAACCGAGCCTGGACGCCCCTCGGGCTACGCCACCGGGCCGGCGGCGGTGGTCGGAGGCGTTCCCACGGTCGACCGGAAGCGGACGAACCACTTCTTTGCGGGGCCCGACTACTCCGTCATCCACCCGGGGCTCTTCCCTCACAACCCCCGGGCGGCCGAGATGGCGACCATGCGGGAGTGGCTGACCTTCGAGGTGGACGCGGGGTGGGGGACCGACGACTTCGAGGCGACGGTTCCCGCCGACTACGAGTTCCCCCCCCGTTGGCAGACCGCCGACGACCGATACGACGCGCGGGAGGTCATCGATCAGAACCAGGAACTCCTGGACTGGGCCGACGAACAACGCAAGACCGTCCTGCAGGCCGGATACGAACTGGGAGACGTGGACGTTCGCCGTGCGGACTCCGGCGGGATCGCGTTCGCCGTGGAGGTCAAGAATGCCACCGACGGCCACAACGTCCCCACGGGCTTTGATGCCGAGCGCCTGGTCTTCCTCGAGGTTACCGTGAGGGACGCCGACGGCAGGGTCGTCTTCGTGTCCGGGGACCGGGACCCCAACGGGGACATTCGGGACGGCCACTCCCTCTACGTGCACTACGGGGAGCTGCCCAAGGACCCGTACATCTTCAACCTCCAATCCAAGTTCATCACCCGCATGGTCCGGGGCGGCGAGCGGGATCAGGTGCTCGCCGTCAACTACTCGCCGGACCCGCTTCCCTTCATCCGCCCCTCGACCCGGGCAACCGTGCTCCTGGCCCGGCCGGTGGGGGCCCGGAAGCACACCCAGACCATCCCTCCTCTGGCGAGCGTCTGGCCCGAGTACCGTGTGACCTCGGACGAGTTGAGCGGCAGCAGTGGGCCGTACACGGCCACTATCCGTCTCATCGCCCAGATGATTCCGGTGAACCTCATTCCCGAGATCCAGAGTGTGGGCTTCGACTACTACATGACTCCCAAGGAGCTGGCTGAGGCGGTGGTGGACGGCGCCCAGGTGCTCTGGGAGCGGACAGTGGAGCTGCAATGATGAACATCGCCAGGGAGTTCTCGACCGTCCCGATGCTGGCCCTGGCAGTCACGCTCTTCATGGTTCAGCCCGGCGAAGTGACTGCCCAGGAGCCGCAGCCTCCCGGCGAAATGGATCGCTTTCTGGATGAATGTCCGGAAGACCAGCAGGAGGAAAGGGAGAAGTTCGAGTTGTCGGACGAGTGCATCCCGCTCCTCGACGCGCCTGACAGGCCCAAGGGCATTCTCGAACTGGGCAACCCCTTCCTTGGGACGGGTACGCTGGGCCCGGGCTTCCATATTCCTGGCGGCGCCGTCTGGCAGCCGGCACTGCTGGCCTTCGGAACGTTGCGCACCTCGGTCCAGGGAGGAACGTTCGGGGACGACGCCAACATCGGTGAAGCGGTGACTCGCTTCGATTTGTTCGGCAACCTCTACCTGACCCAGACGGAACGGGTGGTGATCGGGCTCCGCCCCCTGGACCAGGAGGGACGGTTCACACGCTTCACCTTCGCTGATCCTGCCGAGGGTGAGATGAGCGAGGAAGGCGAGTTCACCGACGAGCTGAACGTGACCGTAGGCACCCTCTTCTTCGAAGGCGATATCGCCTCGCTCATCCCCAGGCTGGACCTGCACGACACCCGGGGCCTCGACATCTACTTCTCGGTGGGTCGGCAGCCCATCGCTTTCCAGGACGGCATCCTCCTGAACGAGGACGCCCTGGACATGGTGGGCCTCACTCGGGCCAACATGAGCATCTTCGGTTCGGTGAACGGACGCGTGACCGGCATCTACGGGTGGGGGCAGGTAACCCGTCATGGGGACTTCGGGAACGTCACGGACGACGCTTCCTCCCTGGCGGGCCTCTTCACGGAGTTCGACTACCGATCCACCACCGTGGAGTTCGACGCCGTCTACGTGAGGGGAGACTCGCTCTCGGGGGACGGGCTTCACCTGGGAGCGGCCGACATCCGCAGGTTCGGCCGCTTCAACAACACATTCCGGGCCCTGGCCTCGTTCCCCATTGGGGACGAGACTCCGTTCAATCGCCAGGGATTCCTGATCCACAACCAGTTCGGGTGGACACCGGTGGGATCCCACGACTGGTGGTACATCGGAGCCTTCGCCGGCATCCAGCAGTTCCGCTCGGCGGCTCGGGGACCCGGGTTCGGAGGGCCTGTGGGGCAAACGGGAGTCCTGTTTGCGGCACCGGGGATCGGTCGAGTGGGCTCGGCCCTGACCAGCACCTCGGACGAGGCGTTCGGTGTCAGCCTGGGCCATCAACGCTTCTTCGCCGAGACTCGACGTCAGCTCCTGGTCGAGCTGGGAGGTCGGGTCAGTACGGCCGACGAGCCGTTGATCGGAAACCGAGTCGGTGCCGGTGCCCGATATCAGATCGCCATGGGCCGGCGGTTCGTCGCGATCTTCGACGGCACTGCGGCCTACGACCTGGATCAGGAGGTTACCGCGGCCTTCGGCCGGTTTGAGCTCCTCCTGAAACTCTGAGCAGAGGCGCCATGATTCGGGATGGTCGTTGGCTCAGGGGGCGACCGTCGGTTCGCGCGCTCCTGGGGATCGCCGCCGGAACCCTCGCTGTGATCGTCGGCTGCGGGGTGGTGGTCTTCGCCCAGCAGCCGGACGACCCCCAGGGCTCCGAATTTCTCCGTATCGATCCGGACCGGATTGTCATCACCTCCTCGGACGCCTTCACCCCCTGTGGTGAGTGCCACACGTCCGAATGGGACGTCTGGAGGCAGACGCCCCACGCCACGGGGTTCGACGATATGCACCGGACTGAAAGCGCCCAGGACATTCTCGAGCAGATGGACCTCCGACTGGCAAAGCGGCAGGGGAGCGTTTGCATGCGGTGTCACTACACGGTGGGTCCGAGCCGGAATGCCATGGCAGGGGTCTCGTGTGAGTCCTGTCACGGTCCGGCCCAGGACTGGGTGGAGATCCACAGCGACTGGGGGCCGGGCGTGGATCATCCCGATGGGGAAAGCGCGGAGCACCGAGAAGAGCGAATTCGTGCCAGTGAGGAGGCGGGGATGCTCCGCCCTTCCGGAGACATCTATGCGGTAGCGGCCAACTGTTTCGAATGCCACACGGTGCCCAACGAGGAACTCGTCAACCGTGGAGGGCACAGCACCGGGACGGCGGCCTTCGACCTCCTGGAGCGAACTGAGGCGATCCGCCACAACTACCTCCACGAGCAGTGGGGAGAGGACCTCGGAAACCGGGAGCCCTCCGCCGAGCGGACCCGGGTGATGTTCGTGGTGGGCCGGATTCTGGGCTACGAGTTCGCCCTGCGTGGCCTGGCCGAAGCAACCTCTTCGGGCCGCTTTGCCAACGCGATGGGCCGCCGCGTCTCCAGCGCCTACCGGGAGTTGGAGGAGGTGGCCGTCGTGGCCGAGATCTCCAGCGTGACGGAGATCCTCGGCCTGGGCGCCGATCTGCGACTCGTCCACGACAACCGGGAGGAGCTCGAGGAGGCCGCCGAGGAGATCCGTGCGTTGGGCCAGGAGTTCAGCAACACGGCGGACGGGGCTGCGCTGGAGTCCCTGGACCCCCTCATCGCCGGGGAGCGTCCAACGATAGCTTCGCCCGTCGTCGAAGCGGATCCCCCCCCAGCCGACCCCGAAGCCCCCCCGTCCCCGGAGGAGGAAGTGGCCGCGACTCCCGAGGAGCCTGCGCCGCCCCCTGAGCTACCGGGAGAGGTGCGGCGCAGGCCCGGGTGGTTCCCCAGCTTCGACGGTCCCTACGACATCGTGGGTGCGGGGAACTGCACGACCTGTCATGCCGGGGCGGAGGACTGGTGGTTCGGCGATCCCCACGAGCAGACGGGGCGTCGTCTGGTGGGCGAAGATCCCAAGGCACGCCAGATCGCGGAGCTCTACGGTATCGGTGCCGCCGGAATGGCCAGGGGAGACCAGATCTGCATGAGCTGCCACGCCACGCTGAACCAGGCGTCCCAGGTCGTGGACTACGGGGTGAGCTGTGAAAGCTGCCACGGGCCGGGCTCCGGTTACCTGGAGCCCCATGAGGACGGAGGGAATCCCCAGCTCGGCATGATCGCCTTGAAGGAGGCCTCTGCCCGAGCTCAAAACTGCGTCCGGTGCCATCACATCACCGATGAGCGCCTACTGGCTGCCGGACACCCGTCAGGCTCAGGGTACGATGTGGTGGCGGCCAACGCGAGCATCGAGCACTGGCCTGGACGCCGTCCAACGCGAGGTCGGGAAGGGAGAGGCGAGTCGGCATACCAGCCCGTGGCGGACGGGGACCTTCGCTCGGCATTCCAGAGCCTGACCGGGCAGCGCCCGATCCCCACCGTTGCCGTGGTGACACCGCCGCGCCCGGCCGCCCAGCCGGCCGCCCAGCCTGGCGACCCACCGCCAACGGAGGCTGCCACGCCCCGTCCGCCCACCGCCCACCGGGCCGGGACCGAAGGTTCTGCGGTGGCCCCTCGTGCCCCCAGATCCGTACCGCCCAGGGCAGAGACGACACCCATTTCCCTGGACCTGGAGCCCCTTCCCCGGAACACCGAAGACCTCACCACCGAGGAGCTTCTCCTTCTGGTGAAACAGCGACTCGAACGAATCTACGCGGCTCTGGGCCGCGGGAGCTGAGGGGGCGGTATGGAAGGTTCCAAGACCATGGTGATGTTGGGTCGTATGCATGGCGACCGTTGGTCATCTTTCGGTAGTCATGCCGGGATCGAAAGCATCTCCAGCCTCCTCAGCCCGGACCAGCTGCGGGAGCATTGGGTCTTCGAGGAATTCAGCGACAGGTTTCTGAGAGAGATCGGTCCAGACGTAAGCCTGGCGAAATGGAACGCCGATGCGGTCGTCTTCGAGGAAGGCACCTATCTGGATCTGGCGTTCCTCGTGGTGGACGGAGAAGTCGAGGTCTTCCAGGCAAAGACGGATCCCGCTCATCAGCCCATATTCACGTCCAAGCTGGCCACCACAGCGATCCAGCCCCAGGCGGGAGGGGAATCCCAGTCTTCGGCGAGCCCGACGCGGCCGCGCACGCCCGAAGGTCAGCCCATCACCTTCCTGGCTTCCCTCGACTTCGATCTTGCTCACGGCGAGAGGATGCGCCTGGGCCCGGAAGAGATCTTCGGCGAAATTGGAGCCCTGAACGGTTGGCCCCAGTCGGCGACGGCTCGGACCACACGGCCCACCACGCTCCTTCAGATTCGACTACCGGCGCTGCGGAAACTCCGGCGCAAGTCCAAGCGTCTGAAGCAACGGCTGGATGAGGTCTACCGGTCCCGGATGCTGCGTCAGCACCTGGCCGTCACTCCCCTGCTCCACGACTGCCCTCCCGAGGTGATCGACGAGTTCGTCCAACGGGTGGAGTTGATCTCGGCGCGCACCGGAGAGGTGCTCGTCCGGGAGGGCGAGCCCGCCGAGCACCTGATTCTGGTGAGATCCGGCTTCCTGAAGCTTTCTCAGATGCTGGAGGCGGGCGAGGTGGTGGTCTCCTACGTGGGGAAAGGAGGCACACTGGGCGAAGGCGAGCTTCTCCTGGACGACATGGACCGCTGGCAAGCTACCGCCACCTCCGTGGGCGAATCGGAACTGGTCCGGCTCCCGAAGGCCGATTTCTTCGAGATCGTCGAAAGTGTGCCGCATCTCAAAGAGCGGTTGTGGAAGGGAGCGGTGGACCGCATCAAGGAGATGGGGTTCACCCGGAGCAACCTGGAGCGCTCTGACCTCATCTCCTTCGGCCTCGAAAAGGGGATGGTCCAGGCGAACAGTCTTCTGGTCATCGATCTGGAGACGTGTACCCGATGTGACGATTGCGTGCGGGCGTGCGGCCACACCCATGGCGGGATTCCCAGGTTCGTGCGGGAGGGAGAGGTCTACGACGGCTTCCTCATCCCGCGTTCCTGCTATCACTGCGAGGATCCGATCTGCCTGGTGGGCTGTCCCACCGGTGCGATCCGTCGAGCCAACGTGGGTTCAGTGGTGGAGATCGACCCCGATCTCTGCATCGGATGCTCCGCCTGCCAACAGAACTGCCCCTACGACGCCATCGTCATGCACGACCTGAACACAACCTGGGGGGAGGACGCCGTTCCGGAATACCTGAGGGGAGAACCTCGCCAGATGGCGAGCAAGTGTGACCTCTGCTACACCTCCAAGCAGGGTCCGGCCTGCGTGTCGAGCTGTCCCCACGGTTCCTCGGCACGGGTGTCGAGCCTGGAGGAGTTCGATCTCCTTCGCCAGGCCAAGCGCCAGGGAGGTGGTGGCGCGTGAAGGGGCATGGGCGAGCTCTGAGTCGAGGAACGGGCCGTTTGTCCGGGCGCAAGCTCCCCCTGGCCACTGCCCTGGTGGCCCTCCTGGGACTGGGTGCCTATGTGGTGGGCTCCATCACCGGCGAGCTCCATCCTGGGTCCCTGCTGGGGCTTGTCTTCGGAATCGCGGCGGGGGTACTGCTCCTTCTCGTCATGCTCTATTCGGTGCGTCGCGGCCTGACCCGCGTTCGCAGCATGGGGCGGAGGAAGGGGTACATGCAGCTCCACATATGGGGTGGCCTCCTCTTTCTGTTTCTCGTCCTCCTCCACACCGGCTTCCGGCTGCCCCGAGGCGTCTTCACCTGGACCCTGTGGGGTCTCAGCCTCTGGGTGGTCCTGTCCGGCGTGGTGGGCGTTCTCCTCCAGCGCTCCATTCCCCGGATCCTCAACTCCACGGCCACGTTCGAGGTCCATCTGCATCGGATCCCCGAGCTCGTGACGGAGCTGCGCCAGCGGGCTGAATCGGTGGCGGGCAACGGTTCTCCCCGGGTCCGGGACTTCTACGAGCGAGAGTTGGCCGCGGAAATGGCCGCTCCCCAGATGGTGGGGATGGCGCTCTTCCGGGGTTGGGGAGGTCGGGGCCGGCTCACGTCCGGCATGGACCTCCTGCGAAGAACGCTCCCAGACGAGGGAGTAGCCAGCCTGGACGAACTTCAGGCTCTTCGCGAGGCGAAGCGGGACATGGATGTGCACTTCACGTTGCAGCGGATTCTCCGGGGGTGGCTCTGGCTTCACCTTCCTCTCTCGATTCTTCTCCTGGGACTCGTGGTCCTCCACGTGTTCTTCATCACCTACTTTTGAGGAAGAGGCGACGACGTGGGATCTGACGACCACCGCTTCGAAAAGGGATTCTTCACGGAGAAGCGTCTCCCCGTGGCGGAGAAGTACGTGGAGCCTCCAGGTCGGGGGAAGCTCTTTCTGGTCGGGGGACTGGGGATGTTGATGGTGGCCGGGGTTTTCCTGGCGAATGCCGGGTTCGGGGGCGGCTCCGCCATAACCCACGGGCCTCTCTCGGAGAACCACGCCCTCTTTGCCGGAGAGTGCTCCACCTGCCATACGCCATGGGAAGGAGTGCCGGACGGCAACTGCCTGGAATGCCACCAGAAGTTTGGGAGCGAGCTGGGCCATTACACCTTCGATCGCCACTACCTGTTCCGGTCCGGGGATTTCGACCGGTCGGCGCCAGCCTCCCAGGAACTGCCGTGTGCCACCTGCCACCGCGAACACGAGGGACGGGAGGCGCCGCTTTCACAGGTGGCTGACGCCCGGTGCCAGGCGTGCCACGGTTTCGCTTCCTTCGCCGACGGGCATCCCGAGTTCGAATTCGCCCGGGAAGAGCTCCCCGATCGGTCGAACCTCCGTTTTCCCCATACGCTCCATGTACGGGAAATGATGGACGAGTACGGCCTGGTGGATGTGGAAGACGCCTGCCTCCGGTGCCACACGCCGGAGCCCATGGGCCGCTTCTTCGAGCCCATCTCCTTTGAACGGCAGTGCGACGCTTGCCATCTCTCTTCGGGGACGGCCACCCCGTTCCTTCCGCTACGGACAGGGGCCGAAGGGGAGCCGGGAGTCCACACGCTCGCGGCGATCCGGGCAGCGGGCGGCCCCGGAACCCTGTGGGCCGACTTCTGGAATCCAAACGAGTTCATGGAGGTACCCGGACAGATCCGGAAGCGCCCGGTCTATCACGAGGACCCGTGGGTGCTTCACAATCTCCGGCTACTCCGACAGGAACTCTATCCTGGGGCCCAATTGGCAGATCTCCTCCGCACGTCAACGGACGTGGCCCAGAGGGATGTCCCAAACCTGGCCCGGGAAGCTGCCGAGACGCTCCGAGAACAGATTCAGGCCATCCAGGGGGATCCCTCTCCTGAGGTCCAGGCGGAGCTTCGGGACCTGCAGGAGCTCCTGGCCGAGGTGGAGCGGCGAGTGGAGCGACCATTCAGCATCATCGATGAGAGCCGTTTCCGTGTACGCGTTGCCGATCGTGCGCCGGGCCTGGCCACGGGGGAGCTGGACGAGGCTGCCTACCTCCAGGTGGTGGACTCCCTGACGGCCTCCTGCCAGACCTGTCACGTGGTGGATCGGGCCACGATCCTGCGGGTCCAGAAGGACCAGCGCTCCCTGGTCAGAGCGGAGTTCGACCACCGGGCCCACGTGATCCACGCTCGTTGCCTGGACTGCCATTCCGAAATTCCGATTCGGGAGTTCGTGGCTGCCGGAGAGGATCCGCCTCCGGAGCTGGACCGGGCCGAGATCCAGAACCTGCCAACCATGGAAAGCTGCCTCTCCTGCCACGCCGGCCAGGGGCCGGCCGCTCGCTGCGTCTCGTGTCATTTCTTCCATCCGGACAAGGAGCACTGGTCGAACCTGTCGCGCTTCGAGAGGAGGGTGCCGTGAGCACTGCCCGGCCCAGGGCCCGGCTCGTCTGTCAGGCCGGTGAGCTGGCAGGAACCTCCTTCGACCTGGGCGAGGACACGACCATCGGAAGCGACCCGAGCCACGACATCGTCTTCCAGTCCTCGTCGCTATCCCCGGACCACGCCCGGATTCGCTTCCAGGACGGGGAGTACCGTTTGGAGGATCTCGGAAGCGGGGGCGCAATCCTTGTGGACGGACTGCGGGTGGACGGCTCCACACGGCTGGGTCGCATCCACGTCATCGAGCTTTCCGACGCCCTCGAGTTCGTCTTCATCCGGGAAGAGCAAGCTGCTGCGGGACAGGGCGGCCCGACCCCTGA
>PWLA01000193.1 GCA_003559555.1 Gemmatimonadota bacterium
CCGCCGCTTCGGCCAGACCCTCGAGCGCAGCAACCGCGACCGGGGGATCGATCCCCAGTGGTGGACCGCGGCGGCGCGTTTCAGCGGAAACGTCGACGACCCCCGCAACGCCGAACTCCGGGATCACATGTTCGATGCCATGGACGCGCTGGATCCGGGGGGTGTGGACGCACTGGATCCGGGGGGTGTGGACGCGCTGGATCCGGGGGATGTGGAGGCGCTGGAGCCGGGGGATGCGGATGCGCTGGAGCCGGAGGATGTGGACGCGCTGGAGCCGGGGGATGAGGGCGCGCTGGATCCGGGCGAGGGCACGGATCCGACGGAGGGCAACGCGGGGGAGGAGTGACACCATCGGGGATGGCGGGCCGGAGGGGCGGGCCTGCACAAATGGCCAGCGAATGCGCGGAGTCGTCAGGGGTGCGACGCTCCTCCCCCTTCCGCAACCACGCCTGCATGCCGGATGGACACGCCTGCATGCCGGATGGAAAGGCGCCAGGCTCCCTCCCGATCCACCCATTCGTGGGTGAAGCGCCGAGTCACCGAGTCCGCCTTCTCGGGGCCATGCACGATCGCGTTCACCCTGCAACCCCGAGGAGGGCAACCCCGAGGAGGACGAATCCCCGCAGGTGGGACGGTGGCTCGTCGTAGCCTGCCACCCGCTCCCACCTGCGTCCGCCCTCCGTCGACCGGTGCACCCCCCGCTCGTCGGCAGCCCAGAACTCACCGCTGCGTCGCCCCGATCGGATGAGAGGGGCGATGGTGGAGGGCGGATCGGGCCATCCCACCTCCACGCGCTCCCACACGCCGTTCTCCTTCCTCCGATACAGCCGACCGTCCGCACGGCCGGCCACGTAGGTCGAGCGCGGACCGGACGCCGCCGAGACCACCACGGTGTCCGGGGCGCCGGGGTCGATGGCTACGCTCCGGAGGTAGCCCACCTCCAGTCCCTCCGACGGCGTGCGCCAGGTGGCGCCCCCGTCGTCGCTTTCGAAGTATCCGTCCCCCGCCGACACCCGGAGCGTGAGGGGCTGTTCAGGGTGAATGGCCAGCTCGTGAGTGTCCCGAGGTCCGCCCGGCACACGATCCCGCCAGCTTCTGCCGCCATCCTCCGTCGTGATCAGCGCTCCGGCTTCGATGGCCAGCCACAGATGGTGGGGATCGAAGGGATGGCAGGCGATCCAGCGCACATGGTGGGTCTCGGGTCTGGGCGGGAAGGCCCACTCGGAGGAGGAGGGCAGCCCGGTCAGCTCCGGGCACCGACTCCAGCTTCTGCCGCCGTCATCGGACCGCCAGAGGGCGCTGGGCTCGGTTCCGGCCCAGAGGAGACCCTGTCGGGCCGGGCTCGCCGCCAGCGACATGATGTGCTCACCGTCCAGACCGCTGGCCGACCACGACGCGCCCCCGTCCTCGGTGCGGAAGACTCCACCCCGGACGGTGCCGCACCAGGCTCGCTCCGGGTCTTCGGGATCGGCCGCCAGGCAGGTGGGACGGTGGTCGCCCAGGCCGTCGCCCCGTCGGACGTCCCCCTCCTGGGCATCCACCTGCAGCACGTGGCTGTCGGTGGCCAGAAGCAGTGAGGTTTGCGGACGCTCGGAAGACGGGTCGAGATCCATGGGGGCCTCCGGGAGAAGACGGTGGGATTGGGGCAAGGGGGTTCGGCAACGGATTGATAATCCGAGGCCGGGGGTCTCCGCAATCGAAGCCCGACTGGAACCCGAACATACGCCGAAACCATGTGGTGATCCCGGGGTACGGACCGTCATGAAACGATCGCTGCCCATCATCCGGGGACGGGGTGCCGGAGGCGACCTTCCCAACCGGTTCGAGCGCCTGCACGTGGAGCTGGACCCGGAGGAGGCCCATGAAGCACCCCACACCCGCCGCACCCAGTACCTCCGGGATCCGGCCCGAAGCATCCTGACCCGGAACGACAGCCCCGACGTGGGCTTCGACTGGAGCATCAATCCCTATCGGGGGTGCGAGCACGGGTGCGTCTACTGTTACGCCCGCCCCACCCACGAGTACCTGGGGTTCTCCGCCGGACTGGACTTCGAAAGCCGGATACTGGTGAAGGAGGAGGCGCCGGAGCTGCTACGCCGGGAGATCGGACGACCTGGATGGTCTCCGGTCCCGCTGGTCATGAGCGGGGTCACCGATCCGTATCAGCCGGCGGAGCGGAGGCTTCGGATCACCCGGAGGTGCCTGGAGGTCCTGGCCGAAGCCCGCCATCCGGTGGCCCTCATCACCAAGTCCCGACTGGTGGAGCGGGACGTGGATCTGCTGGGGGAGCTGGCCCGCTACGACGCCGCCCACGTCACCCTCTCGGTGACCACCCTGAACCGACGTCTCCAGCGGACCCTGGAGCCTCGGGCCGCGCCGCCCGAGCATCGCCTCGAGGCCATCCGGACCCTGGCCGATGCCGGGGTGCCGGTGGCGGTGAACGTGGCGCCGGTGATCCCCGGCCTCACCGAACACGAGATCCCGGAGATCCTTGGGGCAGCCGCCCGGGCCGGCGCGACAGCGGCAGGGTACGTGGTGCTCCGCCTGCCGGGCGCCGTCCGGCCCCTCTTCCTGGAATGGCTCGAGAGCCACTGCCCGGACCGGGCCGGAAAGGTCCGCTCGCGCCTCAAGAGCCTCCGGGGGGGCGAGCTCTACGATTCCACGTTCGGCACCCGGATGCGGGGCCAGGGGCCCTTCGCCCACCAGATCCGCGAGCTCTTCGACGTGGGCCGAACTCACGTGGGGATGGGGAAGCGCCTGCTGGAGCTGTCCGGTCAGCACTTCGTCCGACCCCGACCCCTGGAACGAGACCCGGAGCAACTCCGACTGTTCTGAAGCCCCTTGCCCCCTGACGGGGCAGTCTGGTGGAGCAGCCTGTGGGGCGGTCTCATGGGAAGGGAGCGCAGTCCCCCTTGCGGACCTCAGCAAGGCCATGTATTTTGTGTTGCAAGATAGCTTGTGCCACCCATCGATTGGCGTACCATGGAAAGTCAGCTCAGACGAGGCACCCTGGAGATGGTTCTCCTTCGCCTGCTCAGCGAAGGGGAGATGTACGGCTACGAGGTCGCCTCGGAGCTGGCCCGTCGGAGCCGGGGCCGGTTCGAGGTGGGTGACGGAACCCTCTATCCGGTCTTCTATCGGCTGGAGAAGGAGGGCTACGTGGAGCCTACCTGGCGCCCGCAGGAGCGAGGCGTCCCCCGGAAGTACTACCGCCTCACCCCCGACGGCGCGGAAGCCCTGCAGACCCTCATGGCTGAATGGCGGGGCTTCGTGGAAGGCGTGGAACGCATTCTGACCCCCCAAGAGGACGAGGAGCAGGAGTCATGACGACAGAGTCGCATCTTCCCCCGGCGGCGGAGGAGTACATCCGGACCGTCCTGAAGCACATCCCGCCCCCCCTGCCCGAACGGGACCGGATCGCCATGGAGCTCCGCTCGCACCTGGAGGAGCGGATCGCCGGCGGCGCCCCCGTCGACGACGCCGTGGCCCGGATGGGCCCCGCCGACGAGGTTGCCCTGGAGTACCTGGCCCAGGTGGAGTTCACCGACGCCTCCGTCCTGGAGCGCACCGGCGCCTTCGTCCTGGATCTCGCCCTGGGCGTGATGGTCCTGAGCCCCGGCTGGATCGGCCTTTGGTTTCTCATCACCCGGATGCGCGACGTGGAGAACCTCCTGGCCATCCCCGTCTTCCCCATCGCCTTCTTCTTCTCGGTGGTGGTCCTCGCGGTGGCGGTCCTCTCGGTGATCTACTTTCCCGTCATGGAAGCGATCTACGGCCACACCCTGGGGAAGCGCCTGGTGGGCATCTACGTGACCCAGGAGAAAGGCGAGGCGGTGGGGTGGGTCCCGGCCATCCTGCGCCGGCTCCCCTTTCTCCTGGAGATCTTCTGGATCGATGCCATCTTTGCCCTCTTCACCAAGCGCAACCAGCGGGCCTTCGACCTGGTGGCACGGACGGTGGTGGTAAGGCGCTGAAAGGGGCCGCCTTGGCGGCCCGGTCGTGTTAGCTTTCATCGATGCCACGTCCCACCGCCGCCGAGCTCTCTCCCTCCACCCCGTCCCGCCAGTCCCGGTACTATCTCCGGGTCACCCTGGTGGTGTCGGCGGGAATGGTGGCCGGTGCTCTCCTGACGTGGGTTCCGGAGGCACCCTCCCCCTGGGCCTGGTTCCCCCTGGGGATCGCCTACCTGGTGGGGGGCGTGCCCATCGTCCGGGATACCCTGGAGAGCCTGCGGAAGGGTCATCTCTCCATCGACTTCCTCATGGGCACGGCGGCGCTGGGGGCCGCGGCGGTGGGCCAGCCCCTGGAAGGGGTGATCCTCATCTTCCTCTTCTCCCTCTCCAACACCCTGGAGGCCTACGCCCTGGGGCGCACCCGACGGGCCATCGGTGCGCTCATGGACCTCCACCCCGAGGAGGCCACCCTGGTGGACGCCCGGGGCAGAGAACAGGGCCGGGTCCCTGCCGACGAGCTGGAGCCGGGCCAGCGAATCCGGGTCCGGCCCGGCGAGCGTATCGCCGCCGACGGTCGGGTAGACGCCGGCCGTAGCGAGGTGGACCAGTCGGCCATCACCGGCGAGGCCACCCCGGTGACGAAGGAGGGGGGCGACGAGGTCTACGCCGGCACCATCAACGGCGGGGGCGTGCTCACCGTGGAGGTGACCCGTCCGGCCGGCCAGACCATGCTGGCCCGGATCATCCGGATGGTGGAGGAGGCCCGGGAGGAGCGGGCGCCGGCCCAGGAGTTCATCGACCGCTTCTCCCATCCCTATACCGTGGCGGTGCTTGGAGGGAGTGCCCTGACGGCAGTGGTGGCCGCCCTGGGGTTCGGGATGGCGTGGAGCGATGCCGTCTACCGGGCCATGACCCTCCTGGTGGTAGCCAGTCCCTGCGCCCTGGTCATCTCCACGCCGGCGGCCGTCCTCTCGGCCATCGCCAACGGCGCCCGCAAGGGAGTACTCCTGAAGGGCGGGGGCATCCTGGACCTGGCGGGTTCGGTGGACGCGGTGGCATTCGACAAGACCGGCACCCTCACGGTGGGTGAGCCTCGGCTCCTGGCCACCTGGACCGCTGAAGGGACGGACGAGGCGGTCTTTCTCCGCATGGTGGCCGCCGTGGAGGCGGCTTCGGAACACCACCTGGCCAGGGCGGTGGTCGCTGCCGCCCGGAAGGCCGATCTGGAGATCCCGGAGGTGGAGGATTTCCGAGCGCTTCCCGGCGAAGGAGTGGTGGGACGTCTCGACGGTCGGATCTGCTGGGTGGGCAATCGGGCCCTGGTGGGTCGTCAGGATATCCAGGTGCCCGAAGCGCTGGAAGGCTGGCTCGAGGCCCAGGCCCGGGAAGGGCGCTCCATCGTCATGGCTGGAGACGACGCCCGGTTGCACGGGGCCATGGCCTTCGGCGACGAGGTCCGGCCGGGCGCTGCCGCCATGATCCGCCGACTCAAGGCGGAGGGGATCGAACGCGTCGTGATCCTCTCCGGAGACCATGCGGGAGCCGTCGAGGCGGTGGCCCGGGCGGTGGGCGCCGACGAGGCCCGGGCCGGCCTCCTGCCTGATGAGAAGGTGGCGATCCTCAAGGAGATGGCCCGATCGTCCCGGGGCGTGGCCATGGTGGGCGACGGAGTGAACGACGCCCCGGCCATGGCCGCCGCATCGGTGGGCGTGGCCATGGGGGCGGCAGGCACGGATGTGGCCATCGAGACCGCTGACGTGGTCCTCATGAGCGACGAGCTGGACAAGGTGGACTACCTCTTCCGCCTGGGCCGCCGCTCCCAGCGGACCGTCCGCCAGAACGTCTGGTTCAGCGTCGGTTGGATGGCCCTGCTGGTGGCGACTGCCTCCACCGTGGGAATCCCTCTCACCCTGGCGGTGGTGGCCCACGAAGGAAGTACGCTCCTGGTGGTCCTGAACGGCCTCCGGCTCCTGGGAGGCGGGACGGCCACTTAACGCTCGCCCGCCCCCACGTGTCTCTTTACTCCCGGATGGTCTTCAGCTCTGGACGACCGCCGCGCACCCAGGACCTCCTGCTGATTCTGCACCCATGACAGCGACACACCTCCCCATGATCGACACGTCCTCAATCTCCGGCACCCGCACCCTGGGTCTCGTGCTTCTGGCCGCGGCAGGCCTGACCCTTCCCCATGGCCTGAGCGCCCAGGATGCCGACGCCGACACCATCCTCCAGCACATTCCCTACGAGGTCGGAACGGCGCAGCCGCCCATCGAACCGGGCACGACCCTGACCTCCATGACGGTGGACCAGGCCATCGACCGGGCCCTCGAGAGCAATCTGGATCTCCAGAGTGCCCGCCTGAGCCCGGAGATCCAGGCGTACTCGCTGGGGGCGGCCGAGGCTGCCTTCAATCCCACGTTCAATGCCACCTTCGGTCACAACAGCTCCACGAACCAGTCCACGAGTCAGCTGGACGGGGGCCAGCAGATCACCACGGACCGGAACACCTTCAACTTCAGCCTGAGCCAGCCGATGCCGTGGTATGGAGGACAGCTCAGCGCCAACTTCAACAACGCTCGGACCAGCACGGACAACATCTTCGCCACGAGAAATCCCAACTACAACTCCACCCTGAACTTCAGCTACACCCAGCCCCTCCTGGCGGGACGGCGCATCGACAACCAGCGCAACCAGGTTCGGACCCAGCAGGTGCAGCGCCAGATCGTCGATGTCCAGCTCCAGGGCCAGATCGACAACATCACCGCCCAGGTGAGGGTGGCGTACTGGAACCTCCGGTCGCAGATCGAGCAGATCGAGATTCAGCGCCGTAACCTGGCCCAGGCCGAACAGCTCCTGGCAAACAACCGGATCCGAGTGGAGCAGGGGACCATGGTCCCCATGGAACTGGCCCAGGCCGAGGCGCAGGTGGCCAGCGCCGAGCAGGCCCTCCTGAACGCCGAGATCCAGTGGCGGAACCAGGAGCGCAACTTCAAGCAGCTCATCGCCGGCGGCTCCGACGACCCCATCTTCCAGGCCACCATCAACCCGGTGGACCGCCCGGAGGTGGTGGAGCGGGACGTGGACATCGAGGCGGCGGTGGCCCGGGCGCTGCAGAACCGCCCGGAGGTGCTCCAGCAGAGCATGCAGCGCCAGATCTCGGAGATGAACCTCGAGGTCAGCCGGGACAACGTGCGCCCGGACCTGAACCTGTCGGCCTCATACTCACTGCAGGGCGTGGGAGGCGATCTCTTCGAGCGAGACGGACTGGGCGGCACACCCGAGCTGGTTCAAGCCGGCGGTTACGGGGACGCCCTCTCCTCCATCGGGAGCCTGGACACCCCCACCTTCAACGTATCGCTCAACTTCAGCTATCCGCTGGGGACCCGGGCGTCAGAGCTGAACCTGGAACAGGCCCGCCTTCAGCTGCGGCAGACCGACATGGCGCTGGCGGCCCAGGAGCTGGCCATCAGCACCGAGGTGACGAATGCGGGGATGGCGGTCTCCAACACCTTCCTCCAGCTCGAGGCGGCCCGGCGCAGTCGTGAGGCCGCCGAGCGAAGCGTCGAAGCCGAGCTGACCCGATTCCAGGTGGGTGCCTCCACCAATTTCCAGGTGGCCACGGCCCAGGACAACCTGACTCAGATGCGGCTTTCCGAACTCCAGGCCATCATCAACCACGTCAACGCCATCGCCGAATTCGAGCGGGTACAGGGCCTGGGCTGGAACGACCTCTGACGCAGGACGGGGGCCCCGGGCGGCGGCGGTTTGCTGGAGGCGGATCGGCCGTGTACTCTTAGCCTTGTCGTTTTACCCCCAGATCGGAGTGTCTCCGTCGTGCCACGTCTCTGCGTCCCCACATCGCTGACGGCCGCCTGCTGCGGCCTCCTCCTCGCCCTCCTGCTCCTTCCCACGGGGCTGGAGGCCCTGCCTCCGGACGCCACGGAGGACGATCCCTTCCTCGGCGTGAGGATCGACGAGGCCGAGAACCGGGTCCTCCTGGAGATCCCCACCGAGCGGCTGGGCACCGACTTCCTCTACATGAACACTTTGGCCACGGGCCTGGGCGCGAACCAGCCTCTAATGGATCGGGGTCAGGTGGGGATGGAGGCAGTCATGCGGCTGGAGCGTCGAGGCGACCGGGTCCTCCTGATCCGGGACAACTGGAGCGTTCGGGCGCTGGGCGACGACCCCCAGCTGGAGCGGACCGTCCGGGAGTCCTTCCCCATCTCGGTGGTGGCCGCATTTCCCATCGAGAACGACGACGAGGGTGACCACGACGAGGCCTCCGAGCCGATGCTGGTGGTGGACGCCTCCTCCTTCTTCATGAGCGATGTCTTCGGGATCGTCCGGCGGGTCCAGGGGGCGGGCCAGGGGACCTTCCGCCTGGAGAGGGACCGGAGCTGGATCAGCCAGGAGAACACCGGTGCCTTCCCCCTGAACACCGAGATCCGTGCCGTGCTAACCTTCACCTCGGACTCGCCGGGCGGGCAGGTCAGCCAGTCCGCACCGGACGGTTCGGCGGTGACCATGGAACAGCACCACTCGCTGGTGGAGCTCCCCGACGATACCGACTTCCGGCCCCGGCGAGCCGACGGGCGGGCCGGACTCTTCGCCACCACCTTCTTCGACTTTTCCCAGGGCATCGACGGCGACTACCGGGAACGCTACACCGCCCGGTGGCGCCTCGTCCCCTCGGACCGGGAGGCCTACCTGGCCGGCGAGCTGGTGGAGCCGGTGGAGCCCATCGTCTACTACATGGACCCCGGGATCCCCGAGCCCTACCGGAGCGCCTTCATCGAGGGCGGAATGTGGTGGAACGAGATCTTCGAGGCGGCGGGCTTCCGCAACGCCTTCCAGATCCGGGACCTGCCGGAGGGCGTCGATCCCCTGGATGCCCGCTACAACGTGATCTACTGGGTGCATCGCCGCGGTGCGGGCCCCTCGGTCGGACCGTCGTTCCGGGACCCGCGGACGGGCGAGATCCTGAAGACGGTGGTGCGGATGGACTCGCACCGCTCGCTGGTGAACTACAACATCTACGCAGGGCTGCGGCCGGCAGCCGGGCCCGGCGGGCTGAACGTGAGTGCCGAGGACTTCACCATGGCACGGCGCAAGCAGCACACCGCCCACGAGATCGGCCACACGGTGGGACTGGCCCACAACTTCATCGCTGCCACCCAGGACCGCTCGTCCGTCATGGACTACCCGGCCCCCCTGATCGACCTGGACGCCGACGGCGAGCTTGACCTCTCCCAGGCGTACCGGGACAGCGGCGGGGCCTGGGACAGCCTGGCGGTACGCTACGCCTACACCTGGTATCCCGACGAGGCGGCGGAGCGCCAGGGGCTCCAGGAGATCATGGCGGACGCCATGGACCAGGGGCTGCGCTTCATCACCGGTGGGGACGCCGGGTCCTCCGGTTCCATTCCCGGCGCCACCCAGTGGGTGGAGGGCAACACCATGATGGAGGCGCTGGAGCGCACGACCCGGGTGCGGCAAGTCCTGGTGGACCGGTTCGACGAGACGGCCATCGACCCGGGGGAACCCATGAGCCTCCTGAACCAGCGCTTCGCTCACGTCTACCTGCACCACCGCTACGCGCTGGAGGGGGTCATCAAGTACGTGGGGGGGATGGACTTCAGCTACGCCCTCCGGGGCGA